>NZVG01000054.1 GCA_002698145.1 Methanobacteriota archaeon
TTGCCAGTCGAGAGGATGCATCATGCATACAGCAGGTAAGGTATTGTTAATCATTGGTGGAGTAATCACGGCTCTTGGAATCGTTATGATCATAGGAGGCGCAGCAGCAGCTTCCTTTGACCCAACAGAAGAAAATGTTGCATCCGGTACGAGCGGTTCATTTAGTGCGGCTGATTCGGGACTTGGTTTTTCTGTTTGGGTTAGTGAATCCGTAGCATGTGAAGAAGTTTCAGTGTCAGTCATGTATGGTGAAGATGAGAAATACAGCAGCGAATGCTACTGGAGCGAACCTGATGAAGATGATAGCGTTGAGGGTTACTACAGCATTGGAAGCGTTGGATTCTTCAACGATGACGGTGGGACCTACGAGTTTACATCAAGTCATACCATCTACATCACTGATTCTGGTGAAGAACTCGGTGAGGCAGTAGGTGGATTCTTTGCCGCAGCTGGCGGTATACTGGTTGCTATTTGCGGTGGTGTCATCCTTCTCATTGGACTTATTCTCGCTTTGACACTCAAGACCAAAGATCCTGTTGTGATGCAGCAAGGACAAATGATGGGTGGGCAAATGATGGCTGGCCAGATGCCAATGCAGCAAATGCCTGCTCAACAGGTACCAGTACAGCAAATGCCTGCGCAGACAACAGCGCAGCCGTTTGAGTACGAACAGAAGTAATCACTCTTCTTCGTCCTCATAGAGGAACGTATTGCATGCTGGACATGTGAACGAACGAGGGCGATCGCCATCGAGTTCGGTGACCGTTCCACAAGATCCGCAAAGGATAGTGGTTTTCTTTGGTTCGTCAATGGTGACATCAACTCTGTACATGATTCGATTTGCATCAGGGAGTTGCTCAGGACTTGGTGTCCAAGCAGCGATTTCTTCCTCGTTCATTGTTTGCTGGCTTGAGGTACTCATTCCAACAATGAACAAGAGAATTCCAGAAACGCCGATGACTGCCCCCATTGAAAGAACGCCTCCAACGGATAGGAAAGCCCCAAAAACGATGCAAATTGCTCCGGATAGAATCAGGTTTTCTCGCACATTGCGAACCATTGCCATCACCTAGTTGAGAACAGTTGCGAGTGTCTTAGCGACTCGCTCAACTGCATTGCTGGGCATTGCACACAAACCGATTCGGATGCCTCCACGGAGCGGTACGAGGTAGACATGATGCTGTGCGCATGCTTCAGCAATCTTCTCTGGATCATCATGCTCAAGCCACGCGAAGAAGCCATCGTGCGTTGGATTGACCGGAACGTCATGTTCTTTGCACGTACGTACGAAGACATCTCGTCGTTCAGTAAGCAATCCTTGCAAACGATCACGTTCAGCTGCCCAGGCTTCTGCGGATTCTTCGTTCCCATGCAGTTGTGCTGCAGTGTATTGAAGGATTCGTGGTGCTGCAGACCAAGTCTGTCGCCCAGTTGTTCCAAACACATCGCGCAAACGCTCAGTAACGTCCTGATCTGGATGAATCCCAATGAGTGCGCCTGTCCTTAGTCCGTAAGCTGTGTGTGATTTCGACAGAGAAAGTGCGTACGTAATGAGGAAATTTTCAGGCCATGGTGTGCCATCCTCCATTGCATCAACGATGGTTTGTCCCCACCCATGCGGTTCGTTTGCATACAGGCTGTACGCAGTATCGAGAAGGAGTGTGTGGCCCACATCTGGGCGTTTTGATGCACTCGCCATCATGATGTCAAGGGCTGCTCGACGGCCTTCCGCAGTCATTGTCAATCCTGTAGGATTGTGTGCTGGGTCGTTAAGCCAAACCATCACAGTGCTCTGTTTCTCTGCGAGCTGATCGATGATTGTTTCAAACGCTTTGTCAGCGAAATATGGGTACTCGCTTCCTTCTTCAGGAAGCAATGGCCATGTTGCCATCTCAAGTCCACATCCTTTGAGAAAACCTGCATAAGGCCCCCAATGACGATCTCGAAGCAAAATGGCGTCGCCTCGTTCGCAGAGATTGTTTGCAGCGAGGAAGAGTGCGCCTGAGCCACCAGGTGAGGCGGTTGAAACAAAACTGAATCCCAATGATTCCATTGTTTCTCGATGTTCACCGAGGGCGAGTGAGATGCTTAAATCTAGAAAATCAGGAAGTCCTTTGAGTGGTGCATAAGAAGAAAACTCCACTGCAGGGGCTTCCCGAAGCATCCGATCAACGACGTTGTTGATCGCCAAGGTTCCATCGTTTTCCAAGAGTATACCTGCAGTTCCATTTACTGCATCGTGCCCTTCCTCTTTTGCAGCAAGATAGCGTGCATACCACCCGAAGATGGTATCATTGCCTTGGCGCGTTGAAGCAAGCGCATTCACAAGGGACGCACCGGGTGCTTCGTCCATGGCCCAGCCAAGCAGGTTCCCCATTTGACCTTGTGGGGTTGAACCGTTTCCTTCATCAAGGGGTGACACGACCCGTGGTTCAAGGCCAACGTAGCACAGTCTGGTAGTGCGTCTGATTTGTAATCAGACGGTCGGGGGTTCGAGTCCCTCCGTTGGCTCCACCAATCCAGTGAACAAGAATACTCAAACCTTTGAAGCGTTTGGTTGACTCATGAGCGCTGCTCGACTCGACGGCAAAGCGTGCGCAGCTGATTTGGAAAAACGGCTTAAGCAACGTATTGCAAATTGTTCTGTTCAGCCGCATCTTGCAGTCATCATTGTTGGTGACGATCCTGCATCGCACGTCTATGTAAACAATAAAATTCGTTCCTGTGAGCGATTAGGGATTCGTTCGACGCATGTTGAACTACCTGAAGATACGGATGAATCCGTGGTCGCTGATTACATTCAGTCAATGAACCAACAAAACGATTTACACGGAATCCTCATCCAATCTCCACTTCCAAAACATATGAATGAAGAGGCGTTGACAGAACTAATCGATCCGAGAAAAGATGTCGATGGTTTCCATCCAGTGAATCTTGGGCGGTTGGTGCAAGGAAGAAGCGATGGTATGGTTCCATGCACGCCAGCAGGTGTAATGGAAATGTTGCGTTGGGCTGAAGTTGATTTGGCCGGAAAGAAAGCCGTTGTTCTTGGTCGTTCGTTCAATGTTGGTATGCCTCAGGCATTGTTGCTTGCAGCACGTGGAGTTGATGCAACTGTGACGGTTGTTCATTCGAGAACAGAGGATGCAAAATCAGAATGCCTCCAAGCGGACGTGATTGTGGCAGCTGTTGGACGACCAGAAATGATTCAACCGGACTGGGTGAAAAAAGGCGCAATCGTCGTCGATGTTGGAATCAATCGTATTAACGACCCGAGCCGGGAAAGAGGCTGGAGGCTCGCTGGAGACGTCCATCCTGATGTCGCAATGCACGCATCCCTGCTTTCACCGGTTCCAGGTGGTGTCGGACCCATGACAGTGGCGATGCTCATGGCCAACACTGTTACCGCAACTGAACGTTTGTGTTCGTGAAGATGTGAGTCCATGGAACAGCGTGCCCCACGAATTGCGGCGTTTGCTTCCACCCTATCCACAATGTCCATGATCGCACTGCTTGGAAATGCCTTTCTTGGCATGTATCCTGGGCAAGACGGGCAGCGTGTGCTCCTCAAACCACTGTTCACTGGTTTTCTCTCTGGTAACACCAACGATTACTGGGCTCCTACGGGATGGTCCCAACAAGAATGGATTTGGCTTCTCATCACTGCATGCCTTATTGGAATCGTGTTCTGGGGTCGCAGTGAGCGGCCGGTACCTGAATTGCCTCAACGACGCTCTGTTGAGGAACAAATTGCTGACTTTGAGTCAAGCAGTACAGTGGTAGGAACCAGACAAGTAACCACAATCAATCAACAAACCTCGAGTATCATTACATCGATTATCGGTGAAAATCCAACCATTGATTCGAAGAGAGTTGAATCCGCAACAGAACTCCTCTCCAAGGGTGATTTCGGCACTCAGGCGGCCTCGATTGTCAGTAAGCGAAATACCGACATTGAATCAAGATTGTTTGAACCTCAACTTCAAGAAAAGGAAATGGAAGAAATCGCTACAGACAATCGAGATTTTGTGACCGATGGTCCAGCCTACGTCCCATTGCCCGGCGCAGAAGCAAGAAAAGACCCACCTCCGTTGATTCGGGATCAGCATACTGCGTTTGTGACCGACGGACCTGCGCACATTCCACTTCCTGAACTTCCTGATTCGCAAGAAAGCGAGAAGATTAGCGTTCCAGATATGCCTTCATTGGACGACTTGCTTGGTTCAAGCGGAGGCGTTCCCAAAATGCCGAACTTGGATGATTTGTTTTGAAATCGAAGAGAGAGGTTCAAAACGGTTGATTGAAGAGGCTGGAACGATGTGGACGTCCTCCTTTGATTTGCATTGCCACACAACGCACAGCGATGGTTCTCTGTCCGTTGACGAACTTGCCGACGAAATGGCCAAGCAGCAAGTCAAAGTCTGGTCCTTGACCGATCATGACACCATCGCAGGATGGGATGAGGCGAAACGCGCTGCTTCAGAGCGTGGAATCAAATTCATACCTGGTGTCGAACTCACGTGCGATGTTGAATTACCATGGAACCGTGAGATTCTAGAAGCAAACTCACGAAATCGCCCTCCTTCATCTTGGCATTTGCTGGCTTACTTCCCACACGAACCGCTGGAAGATGGACTGAAACAATTTGAAGCATGGCTTTCACCTCTTCACGAAGACCGCGTGCCACGAATGCTTGAGATGATTGACAAGGTGAACGCGTTCGGAATGAAAATTGATCCTGTCGATGTACTCTCCCGTGCCAAAGGCAGTGTTGGACGTCCTCATCTCGCCATGGCGATGGTTGATGCCGGTCATGTCGAATCCATGAATGAGGCTTTTGAACAATGGTTGGGCGACGGTCGACCTTGCAACGTCGAGCGTCCAAAACCATCGCTTGCTGAAGCAACAGCATTGGTACATGCTGCCGGTGGAATTACCTCGCTGGCACATCCGCGTTACTATGGTGTGGACTATGAAACATTGATTCAGCATTTGAAAGCCTCGAATGTTGATGCCATCGAGGCTTTTCATCGGTCCCACTCAGACGATGACCGCCATCGACTTTGGAAACTCGCTGAAGCATACGGTCTTGGAGTGACGGTCGGATCGGACTTTCATTCGTTCAACGGTGGGCATCGACCAGGCCACATGCCCGTCGTGATCAATGCTTTACCAGAGCTGATTTCCTCGGCATGAGCCTGTGGAGAATTAGCGCTCCCTCAAACAGCAGAATAACAGGGATGGAGACGAGGAAGAGCGAGAGTGGATCGGGCGGAGAAAAGATAGCACCCATGACGAATGCAGAAAACCAGATGTGTTTCCGGTAAGCAGTAAGCGCTCGAGGCTCGACCATGCCAACTCGCAAGGCGAGGAGAGTGACCACAGGTGCTTGGAAACCGATTGCGCTGGCGATGCATAAATTCAGGATGAATCCTACATAAGCTCCCAGTTTCCATTGGGTCGCTAGCCCCGCTTCCTGAGCGTCGTTGCTGAGATATTCAAACAACATAGGTGTCAACAGTTCCCATGCATAGAGAATGCCGCAAGCGGCAAGAACCATGCTCGATGTTATTGAAAGAACAAATGAAAAGCCTGGTTTTGGTGCTCGTATCTTAAGTTCCCGAAAGCGCTCAAGAACAAGTGGATGACGAATACCCCGAAGTGTTGTTTCCGTAATGAGGAGCAAGAGTGCTAAGAAGAGACCAAAACTTGCTGAAAGTTGAATCTGCAACATAAGGAATTCAACCGGCGAAGTAACAATGACCTTGACATCATCAGGGAGCCGTTGTTCTTCGATCAGCCACGTTACAATTCTTTTTGCAATGGGGAACCCAACAATCAGACCAAAAAGAAACAGTCCAAAGAATGCAGTGGCTCGTTTTCGTAAGTACGCTCGCACTGATTTGAGAAGTTCCCCGCCAGGAGAATCCATCAGTTCGCTTACGGCGTCTTCCAAGGACGGTGAGGACGCCATGTACATCGCAGGGGCTGGTTCCCAAAAAGTGAATGCTTACTCTTCTTCCCAAGTATGCGATGGTCGTGCATCAAACCACTCACGACCGTTGTTGTTCAGTCGATACAAGCGATACACGACGAAACCTGTGATGTACAGCGATGGTAAAGAGAGCGCAACTGCTTGTGTCATTGAATCTTCGGAGTTTTCGTAGACGGATTCTACCCTTACTTCCAGAACACCATCATCACCTGCGTGATGAAGGAAAATGAAGGTGAACACATTTGGTGATTCGATTATCAAATCAGTGCTCTCATTCGGTAGGAGTGTTGCAGAACAGGCTACGCGTTGCGTGCAGTGGTATTCCGCTAGCGCTTTCATTCTGTCCCAGTCAACGCTGAAATTAGAAAACCCTGTTTCTGCGAGATTTACTGTAATGATTGCGTATTCAAGGGTGATTGAATCATCCATATTCTGGATGGTGGTTGTTGCACCGTATTTCGGGTTCATCTCTCCGATTAAATCTTGAACTGTTTCTCCAGAACCAAGCCGGAACGATGGTTGTTCTTCGTTTGTTGAACTTTGATGGTTGACAGCACCCATAATTGCTGCAAAAAGGATGAGAAGAATGGTTCCTTCGACCAAAACATGTTTCCTTACCTTTTCACGGTCAACACCTTTGAACATGGAACCATAATCGTTTCGAAGCCTCGGTTGTAAATGATGAATGAACAATGCACCGATGCCACCCACAATCATTCCGAGAGGGATATCAATAATCCAGTGAATGCCGAGGTAGAGAATTGCAAAAATGAACATGATTGTGTTGATGAGAATGAACATATGGTAGCGATAATGGCGCCATTCCTTGAGCGTATGACCTTTTGATTTGACATGAAGATAATTGAGCATCAAAATACCAAATGGAATTGCTACGTGAAGCGAAGGAACAGCATTGTCCAACGGGTCGTGCGTTGCATAGAAGGTAGAGTACCATGAATCATGATACAGCAAGGCATCCATCCCAGGTATCCATGAGGATGTCACTTCAACATTGAAGAACAGATAATACGGCACTGCAATGGCATAAATCAGTAAATAATTCATGGTAACTTTGTCGGTCATGTCTCGATCGCTCGTGTATGCAAAATAGACGGTTGTCACATAAATGAGGAAGAGGTATACGAAGAGGTAATGAAAGTTGAGAAACGACGTAAGTGCATCGTTGTTGAAGAAATTTTGAATCCAAAGCACAGCATTACCTTCAACCCCGTGAACTGCATCTGTCCAATGGCCCACACGCTCCTTGATCAGTTCATTTAGTCCGTCCGTGAGATTCTTCCATCCTATGATGACGATGTATCCCATTGCGTGCAAATAATAGCGTTGCTTGTGGATCGTTTTCAACCAAGTCCCGTATTTCACTCTGGATTCTTTGTCATGGATTGAGAAAACATAGCATATGATTGGAGTCAAAAATAGGATCATGCCAATCATGACCGTATAAGGACTCATGCCCCTCCGCCGTGGAGTTCGCATATAGAGATTTATTGACGAAGTACACAATCTACGTGATTCGTGACAATCTATCGTGATGGGCTTCAAGAAGCACAATTAACTGGAGAGATTGAAGCCGATGCCCCAACAAGCTCCAGAGAACACGCTGGAAAGTCTCATTCATGGGATGAGTTTGTTTGATGCAATCGAATTTGATATTCGCTTGACTGTAGACGAACAGGTAATCATCCACCATGATCGGGAGGTTTCCGTCTCTCCATCAAAGCTAGAGAATCGATCGCAGTTTGTCGAAGATTGGACGTTGGACGAACTGACTGAACTTGGATTTTGTTCACTTGAGTCACTGTTGGCTCATCCTACTATTCAAGAATCTGTCCGTGAACGTGGAAAAGTTCTGGTTGTCGAATCCAAACGACCTAGTTTGAAACACAAGCAAAGTGGGGGCTTACTGAACAAAAAGAAGCACGATGCTCACATGGGCAAGACGATGAAATTAGCAGAAGCTTTGCTTGACCAATATGAAATTCCAAAACGTTCTACTGTTCATTACGCATTTCACAAGTCGATGGAAAATGCAGTACGCGTTGGAAAGATTGAACGAGATTGGTCAACGTTGTTGCCGACCGTCCATCCCTTTGCTGGTCGTACGATACAGCGAATGCTCGCATTTCCAGAATATGCTACAACCTCTTTTGCTCGACTGATGCGTAAGCATCAAAAAAATGGATCTCCGATGATGCCATGCGCAATCGAATACATTCTTCCACCAACAAATCTTGTTCCCTTCGGTCGTACTGTTGGATTGAAAGGCAGGCGACTGAAACAATTGACTGCCATTCGGAAGGGATTCCCTGTCTATCTGTGGCCCGTTCTCCCCAAGATTGAGCATTCTGTTCTCGATGCAGGGCTATCAGCCCTCACCGATGAGAGCAACCCCGAATTGACCTGGTTACCAAGTGGCCACGCTCGATGGACACAACCAGCGACACGTCCACTTGATGAAGCCCAGCAAAGACAACTCAATGATGCAACCAAAGAGACGCACTTGGATGTTCTTAAATCCCTAAAGAAGGATACACAACCTTGGAGTGAATGCGATTCATCTCGGAAGCGTGAACTTCTCGCTTACTGGAGGAAAAAATGGCAATGGAGTAAATCCGTGGACGAACTTGTTCGTTTCGAAAAACAGCATGGAAGCATGCCTTGGGAAGTTGTTCGAATGATTGGGCATCGTGGCTCGGGGAAAACCAAACGCCCTGTTTTGTGATTACTCTTGCTCAGTTTCATCTGCGAGATGTTGTTTGGCATCATGGCGTAAAAACGGGCCGTACAACGTCGGTAGAAGCGTGACGCTCGATACCATGGCGAGGCTGATTGCAACGATGAATACCTGACCAAACAACCGAAGCGGTAGAAGTCCGGAGAAGTTGAGAATTGCGAAACCACCCGCAGTACTGATGGCTGCACCGAGCATGGCACGACCTGTTGTAGCTGTTGTTTTTGAAGTCCATTGGGCAACTGTTTTCTGCGGATGCAATTCGACTTCTTCCTCAAGGCGAATCACGTAATGCACAGCATAATCGACACCGAGTCCGAGTGCAAGCGCTCCGATTGTGACTGTTTGAGAATTCAATTGGTAACCAGCGAGCCCCATAATTCCATACACCCACATAACCACTGTGATGAGTGGTATCCAAATCACGCCTCCACGAAGGACAGCCTGAGTAATGCTTTGGGTTCGAATGAATTGGATAACGATCAGTACAAACAGGATTGTGAAGGCAACGATGGCGGTTGATGTAATCGCTGATATTGCTACATCTGCGCTGATTTGCGCAAGAATCAATGCACGACCACTGAGTTCCATCGAGAAGGTTCCCTCCACGGATGAAGACGCATCCTCCAGTGATTCAGAAAGCGCTTCTTCAAAGTCAACCGTTGCTTGCCAGTCCAGTGTGTTGGCTTGGAATGAAATGATAGTTTGTTGACCGTCTGTGTACAGCAGTAAGTCGACAAGATCACGGCCTGAACTATTCTCAAGGAGGTATGCTTCGAGTTGATCAAACCCTTCGGATGTGGTCAAGTTGCTCAACAAATTATCCAAAACCGAATTTCTCCCACGTTCCGATTCAAGCGTATCCCACAGACCCGTGGGGACGCCGGTTACTCCTTCGGTATTGCTGAGGGTTTCGATTGCGATGTTGTATGCGAGGACACCCTCGTCTGAGAGGATGTTTCCTTCAAGGACGACATACAGCGGTGTTGGGCTGCTCTGGAATTCCTCAGCAATCATTAGGAAATCTTGCACGACTTCAAGAGAATCATCGAACTGATCAACCGTGTCGAAACCAACCTCGAGTGAGCTCATTCCGTACGCCATTGGAAGGGACAGAATAAGAGCTACCAAGATGACGAGAGCTGGTTTATGTTCAGCCATCTGACCAATGGCATTCGTTAGTTTGGTCTCGTTCATTGCACCCGACTTTTCAAGAGGCAACGCTTTCGAGGGAAGCGCAGTCATCAATGCAGGCAGAAGAGAGATGCTCAGTACATAGATTGCAAACAAGCCAAGGGCGATGACCGTGCCGAAATTGACAAGGAACATTTGCGATGAGAGCCGAAACGACAAGAATCCGACCATGTCTGTGAAGATTGCAATGACCAATGCTGCTGAGGTTAGGACTGCACCGGTTCGTATTGCTTTTAGCCGTAATTCGTTATCGAAATCTTTGAGGGTTGTTCTTCCTTGAGGATTGTTGCGTTCCATCTCTTGCATGACCTCGCGTATTCTTGTTACGACGTGGATTCCGTAATCGACACCGATTGCAAGCAAGAGAATCGGAATGCTGTTCATGGCAGCATTGAATGTTAACCTGAAGATTCCTGCAGCGCCGTAGGTTGCTGCTATTGCAAGAATTGTCAACCCAATCACGTATGCAGTATCCCGCACGGACCTGAATTTAATGTAAAGCAAAACTGTAAGGAAAAGCAATGCAAGCGAGGTCAAAATACCTATCTCTTTTCCGATGTTTGCGTTTTGTTCATACTGGAAGGCTGAGAAGGAAAAGACTCGCAGATTCTCATCACCTGTCGAAGTTTTCATGTCAGCGAGAGAGGCATCGGCCCAATCAACAATGCGTTGCTGTACATCACCGATGATCTCTGCGTTCTCGTAATTTTGAGGATCTGTTGAGACCACAAGGCTGATCAGAATNGGNCCATCACTNTCCCAAGGACTCTGTTTGTCNTCNGCAGGCATTGTTGCAATGATGTTNCTNCGATGGTCGATGTTCTGNAGGCCGGAATAGGTCCCAAGNNTACCTTGCAACNGACCTACAATTGNTGCAAGGAGCGTNGCCTCATCTGAATTACGGCNNTGNAATAATNCCTGAATTTGGCCTTGGAGGATACCCAATTCTGCGCTGATGTTGNGATTTCCGTCCATTCGCTGCTGCCATTCCTNAACNGTACCAGGGTTCCATTCCCGTAACTCCTGTGGCGTNGGCGCNANNGGGGAAGGAACAGAATCGACAGCANNCTNNAGATCANTGAGAGCAGCANTNAAATTCTCCTCACTCGCAACACTCACGTTTGCAAGTTGGAGNGTCAGNNGTTCNCGCCANACNTGTGTAGTNACTGGATCTTGGGAGTTCAGCCANAACAAGGCAGANCCTGCTGGGCCAGACGTNGCACTTCCTNCAAACAGCGTTTCCTGATAGGGGAGGAACAACTCGTTTGTNGCNAGATCNGCCTCGAGGTTTGCAAACTGTTCCCATGTCGTGGTTTGATTCATGCCACCTTGTTCGATTTCATCGATGATTCGGATAAAATCCAACGATGCTTGGTACCGNTCCTCGATTTCATAAAGCANTTCAGTTGTGTCATTNTGAGGATAGAAGGCATCTTCACTGTTGTCGAAATTAATGAATTGTGCCATGGANGACAACGCCATTGTAAGGATNAGAATGGTGGCAATTGTNGCCTTTGGACGGTTGACGGAGAGTGATGTCAATGCGTTNAANGGGTTCTCCATAAAANNNATTTCTTGGTNTCAAGTATAAATGAGTGTTCNATATTTGAAACAAATCGTACGTGAATTTGAACATCCATTGATAAGTCGTGACACGAAANTAGNTCCATGAGCGAAACATTATCCAAATGGAAACGAGTGTGCAAGTCATCNAAATTGAAGATGAACAANATAAAAGGAAAAGCCATTGGAACAAAGATGGTACTTGTCATGCGTACCGAGGAGGGTCTCTTCGGAAGCAACGCCCTTTGCCGTCACATGGCGTGGCCAATCCACTGGGGCGGTAAGATCAAGGATGGATGTNTNCGATGCCCGCTTCACCAAACGTCGTANCATCCTGANGACGGTTCAGTAAACGAATGGTCACCTGCACATTANTTCCCAGCNTACGGAAAATTGCTNGGAAAGCTACGAAAACCAACTTCGTTGAAAACCTATGANGTAAGNGAGCACGAGGGCTACGTTGAGATTGATCTCAACTCTTGATCAATCGACGTGGCGAAGGNCTTGNTCCCGTGCCAAGTATTTNGGACGNTAAATAGGAACNCCCTTNCCGTTGCGCATGACAACTCTTTCGTCAAAGATCTGCGCTCCGATTCCTGCTACACGTGCCCAACCAAAGAAGGTGGTGTAGTAATTTGGGTCNTTGAGTCCTACATGNTGCAACAAGGCTCCTGATGCAATATCGACATTCGCATTGGGGTTGGAAATCTTCGGGTTTTCCGCTAAAACTCTCGGNGCAACTTCTCGCAGCGTTCGAATAATTTTGAAGTTCTCATCGTCNGGACACAACTNCTCACCAAGGGCGAACTGGGCGGTCGCACGNGGATCTTCTGCCCNTAGAACAGCGTGACCAAATCCAAACACAGGTCGTCGAGCGGCGAGCTCTCCTCGGACAAAATTCTCAACTTCAACCGGGTCGGAAGTTCCGACNCGCAGGACGAATTCNANGCAAGATTGGTTCGCTCGACCGTGAAGGGGNCCACTCAAGGCATTCATCGAACTCGCCATTGCTGANTACANCGTTGCGTGACCACTTGCGACCGCTTTGCCAACAAATGTTGAGAGATTCCCTCCACCATGGTCCATGTGCAGGACGAGATAGACCGAGAGGACTTGNTTGAGTTTTTCTTGGTCAACGTCGAGGTCNAGTGTGTTGNTAAANCGTTCAACCATNGACAGGCTTGGGTCGTCCTCTGGTATTCCATCNGCGCGNCCCTCTCNGTAGCGAAACAANAGCCCCATCATTCGTGGCATTCGAGCNACGAGGTTGAGTGCGTCTTCTTTCCAGTCGTTTTGNCAATCCCACATTCCAAGGGTTTGGATGCCGATTGCAAGCCAATCCATTGGATGCCCGTCNTGAGGCAAGGATGAAAATATTGGACCGAAATCGCCCGGTATTGCTGCACGTTGCGAAAGATCTTCACGGAANGCTGCAGACTGTTCNGGNGTTGGAAGTTCCTTGTTGTGCAAGAGGTAGACCACATCTTCTGGNGCCTTCATGGCAAGTTCAGTAATCGGATATCCACAGTAATGGACNCCTTCACCCGGNGTGACAAAGGAGGTTCGNCAGGTACCNACTGGAACTCCACGCATTCCAATGTCNAGATGAGATTCNGTTAACTCAAGTAAGTTGTNCACTTCCTGNCTCAAGGTCTCACCGGTGTTAGCGACTTCGGTCNTTCGTATAAAGGAAAGGACGGGGAAAGTTANCCNCAATGCACGAAACTACACGAAATCAAACATCTTCCCAAANTCTGAATCCCTGTGTTGATTGTCTGTCTGAATGAACATGAAGTCGAATTTCTTCGCCTCGAATCAAAATAGCATCTTCCGCAGTCAATCCCGGACAACTTGATTTTACCTTNTTCCATGAGCGCTTGCTTCGAAGGTTTTCTGCCCACCATGGGAAAGCCTTGCATTGCTGAGGTCGTACCTCATAGATNCCNCACTGTTTCTTTCCATCCAAGTAGATGCATATNCCATCGGATTGATTCGAGCGTAGAATGTATCGGCCATCCANCGTGGTNGTGCAATCTTTNTTCAGNTANTCCCGTACGCTCAAGTTCGCATGCTCTGCNATNCGTTNAACNTCGTTTCTCGANAGATAGACGATGCCTCCTGGCTCATCACAACATCGTCCACAATCGGGTTGACAGGAAAAGTGAACNCCNTCTGCCCACCAAGCGCCNCTCATTCTTCTTCACCCATGAGTCGAGTTGTTGGTTTTATTCGGGCAAGACGGGCAACCTTGATCTGTTCATCTTCAAAGTCAAATGCTTCCATTGCATCCTCGCTCACCAGGCCGAGTTCATGTTCAATGACGCGCAATTCGTCAACAATATCAATCAACTCATCTGCATCAGCATGCGCTGTTCGCTCCAGAAGATTTTCCATCATTTGTTCAAGATGCCTGAGTCGAAGATCGTCGCGTACAATGATACGCTCCCGTTCAGCCAAGGCTTCATCGATGGAGGCATCGATTCCGACCAACACATCAGCAGTTCTCTCGATATCCGCACCTTTCAATTGACCGAGTTGATGCGTGAGATGTTGATCGTTCGAATGCACATCAAGGACGGTTGGAGCTTCTGGAGTTAGTTCCTCAAGTGTGGTTTTCATGTGCATCTCAAGAAGGTCATTGGCGGTGTTTAGCTCTTCAGCCGAAACCACGGTGGGCTCCCAATCATCTTCTTGCTCTTCGAATGTTGTTGCATGTAGTTCGATGCCCCCCGCATCAACATCTGAGTATACAACGTCTGTTGCTCGCTTCAAAATGTCCGATGCGAGGGAAATGGATGAATCTCCATCGGCGTCTTCCACCTCAAATGTATTGCTTGATTTGCCATTGAGTACGACAGGAATGTCCTCTGGATCGAGAATTTCTTGACCTCGTTCATGAGCGTCTTTGAGGGTCGAAAGGGCGGCTTCAACACCGCGCCAAGATTGGCCGCTGTAATTCAAAACCTCCATTGTGTGTGCATCTTCGAAAAGCATACCAAGCAAGGAGGCTTGTTGTTTAATGTGAATCGCTAGACTTGCTTGAGAAACAGGGTAAATGGTTGATATCGAAGCATATCGGAAAAACTCCCACAAACGGGACGAGGTCCAGTTTTCCGGATGTAATGTTGTGGTGGCGAGAACATGGACGCCTAAATTCAATGCATGGTCAATCATGTAACCTACGTTTTGTGCATGCTTCTCATGCTCAGCGATTAAATGGACATCGTCAAGGAGCAACAACGAACTGGAGGCAATCCCTTCATGCCAATCCTGTGGAATAGTATCTTTGCTAAGCAGTTCAGTCGCTCGTAGAATACGAACGTCCCCGTCAAAATAGCGCAAGGCACTCTGCCCGGTTGCGTGCAAAAGATGACTTTTTCCTACTTCTCTCTCGCCAAGAATGATGTGTGGATTGTGGCGTTCTCCGAGGTTGTCGATGATCGATTCACAGATTGTTGTTGCCTGTTTGTTCTCTGCTGTTATCTTCCAATGTTTGAACGTCTTCCTTTGACTCACTTGCAAACGCTTTGGCCAGTCTGTTTGGCTTTTGAGAATGGTGCTGTGGTGCAACCGTTCACCACGAACCGGAGTTGCTAATTCTTGTGAAGGAGCATTCAAAGGCATATTTCGCTGTTCATCAAGAATGGTTGACCACAATGGCTGGCCAGAGGACGAGAACCCGATTTTGTCACCAAGGCTTCCTTCCGGAATCGTTGCATCAAAACTTCGTTCTCGTAGTTCCTTTAGCCGAGAAACAGGATGCGTACTTTCCAATTTTAAAGCAGGCTGGTATTCAACCTCCATTCCAAGGACTTCTTGACTGATGGCATCCATCATGGGGCGTTCATGAATTGGTTGCGATTGCATAAACCGTCGCTCCGGCGAGAGTGTCCCTTTTTTGTTCAGAAGTCGGCCAAGCCTCGAAGGATTTTTTTCAGAAACATCATCATTGTTTGTGAGACCAGCTTTTGCCTTTTGGAGAGCAATCTTCAATCGGTTGGTCCGCTCGATGCTCATGCCTTATCCTCCTCATTATTGTTGTCGGATAAACGCTGTTGAGAAGCAGCATGTTCTCGGGCATGGGGGGATGGTTGGATGTTGTTGTTGGCTTGCTCCGATTTCTGAACCGGAGTAGCAATGGTTTTTCTGGATTTGATTGGAGGGAAATTCGCAAGCCGCTTTCCTGCCTTGGACGATGCAGCCTTGTTCATTGTCTTCTGGAAATTCGGTGCACTTGGCTTTGGAAGCGTGTGATTGATCTCCGCTGATACAGGTACGAACGATTTCGATTGTCTCGGATTATCTGGCAAGACAGGGAGGTCAACGATTTGCCTAGCAGCATCATCGATTGAGTTTCGTTTGGCAGGTGACGTTGTACCCTTACGTCTACGTATGATTCGCTGAGGGGTTCGCGGCTTTCTCGCCAAATTGACGTCAATTTCCTCAGGTGCAGGACCGGTCGCAACGTTCACCTCTTCCTCAGGTTCCTCAACATCATCGTTTGCCCATGAGCGCATCTTTGATTGCAGTTCTTCATCAACTTTCACTGTCAAGTGTTCCTTTGGCAATGGTATTTGATTGACTTGACTCTGAGATTCTGGCTTTGGTGTTAGAACAGGATCTTGCACATGTGCCTCAAGATGTTCTGAGATTACATCTTCCATTGCTTCATCAAGGCCGTGAAAGTAAGGGTGATCTTTCAACAAGTCGACATCGAGCAACCACGTGTGCATTTGCTGGCTTTCCAAGGCGCTGAATTCGCGCTCCAATCGTGTTCGATGTTGCAAAGTAAACGCCTCAAGGTTTGATGAAACGATCAGAACATTTCCATTTAATCGAGTTTGATCGACGATGCTTCGAATCATCTCGATCACCCGTTGCTCGCCATGAATTCCTGACAAATATTCAATTCCTTCAAGGAAAAGAATCCCACGCTCATGCTCTGAAAAAAACACATCGATGTTTCGCCGAATCGACTCCAAAGAAGGGTCCAATGTGCGCTCATGCTGGGTTTCAGACAACCAGTGATACTGCTTGATTGGCATGCGATAGTTGGATTCAATGCGAGAGGGAGATTGTCGAGAAATGAGGAGCACAGGTTGCTTCATTTCACTCAAGGTGGTTGCAAGTTCGAATATTTCGTGAGGTTCAATTGAGTGTTCAAGCCAAGCCTGCCCTCGCTGGAGAACAGGTCCTCCTTGACTCCGCATACGTGCTTCGCTTTTTCTTCGCAAGGCCTCTGGAACGGATACGCTGGGCTTCAGGTCCGGTAGTCGCTCTTCTCGTTCAATTCGTCTTCGCGGCGTTCGTACTGTTGTCCACCAAGCCTCATCACGGATTCCATCTTTTTCGTCAACCAAACCTGCATTTGGATGTTCGGAAAGGGTGGATATGTACAACGATTCGGACATCTCATGCAGGCTCATCGTCGCATCAAGTGCAGATGCGTCTGATTCAATTTCAAGCAGTGCTTCAATCCCATACCGCTCGATGTCAGCCCGATGGAATGCAGCCGCAAGCGCTCCATCGAAAATTAAGAGATGGCCGACTCGCTCACCTACATCTGGAATTTTACGATGGATTTTGATGGATCCATTGCGTTCCAATTTTGCCAATTCATGGGCGAGATGTCGTAGAACATCAACACCACCGCGTCTTGTTTCAAGAACATCCCCTGGAACAAAATCCGACACAAACTTCACCCCGCAGGCCGCAAGATTTGCTTTTATCTTTTGAACTGTGTGTCCCTCAAAGCCAAATGAGAAGCATTTCAATGGTCGAAGGTATCGGCCAATCATGCAGGCATCACCTCTTTCAACGGAAGAAGGGGTGTTGCTCGAACAGGGCCGAATGGATTTTGACAATGGTCGATATTGGCATGCTCACGAAGCATGGGAAGATTTGTGGAATTCGCTAAAACGTCGAAACGCGGAGATGAGTGAGATCTTGTTGGTTCAAGGCCTCATACAAACCGCAGCATTGCTTTACAATCACCAACGTAAAAAATCCCGTGGTGTTGCAAATCAGTGGAGTAAACTGACTCCAAAATTGGCGCCCTGGAAAATCGCTTGGGGATTCGATATCGAACAACATGTCGAAAACATCTCCGTGTATGCAGAAGATGTTGACCTTTGGCAACAAACGTATGAAAACATGAAGCTTCCAGTCGCAAATGAGGTGATGGAATGAGCCGATTTGAGGAAGGGCTACCAAGTCATTTCGTTGTTTTCTCACAGACACCCAAAGCACAGGATCATGGGCGTGCGCTATTTGTACGATTCAGCATTTTTCTTATTGTTCCTGTATTAGGCATCCTTGTCCATGGCTCATTCCCCGTCAGTCTCATCTTGTCAGGAGTGTTCTTCATATTGATAGGAGTTTTCTTTTTGATATCGGCCTACAGTTATCAACAGTGGCATGATTGGCAACGAACACCTTTTGCAGTAAGTCCATCACACCCAATGATGGAATTGGATTCTGATAAAGAATCAGAGGTAATGATACGAATGCATGATGGGCGTTGGTTGAAGGCTGGCAATGATCGCTACAGGCTCATCAGCGATGACGTACTCTCAGGATATAATTTGGTTGCAATGAACGATGATTATACCATCCTTGGTTACTTTACCGATAAGAAAACCATTGATGCAAAGCTTCGAAGAACCATGGCTTTGCTGAATCAGTCCCTCGCTTTACGAGATGCTCACAATGAAATTGAGGATGAAATCGAAGATGCGCGGGAGAGGGAGTCCATTGATTACGGCTTGTTGGACAGAGACTGGCCGGATGAAAGTGAGATGGAAGATGCATCAGGGCCAATTGCAAAGCGATTAAAGCGTCAAGAATGAGACATTCAACGACGCATCAAAGGGTGCATTGAAAACCTAAACCCGTCAGCATACGGCTATGGAACCTCAAGACCGTTGGTCTGGGATAGTCTCAGAGTTAAGTCCAGAGGACAATGATCTTCTCTTTGGAACTTCCTTGTCGCGACGATTTTCACGTCTGCCTCTTTGGTTATCCCACCCTGCCAACATTGGGATGTTCTATGGTTTCCTCATCAGTTTAGCCCTTATCTTCCCTTACATTCTACGTTATGATAATTTGAATGAATCATTTTCGAATTGGCTGCTGTTTTCGGCTTTGTTTATGGGAGCCTGTCTTGTTCTCGGTTTTTGTTCGTTGATTTTGGTCGCATTATCGAAACGGATGCCAATGGCGCCACCTCGGATTATCCTGTATCCGATGCCATTCCTTGGAATCGGATTGCTGGGTTTGGATTACTCCAACTTCCTCGACATACCGAACGGAATATCCCTGTTTGTCCTGCTGCTTCCTGGGCCCGCATATGTTCATCTTTCTTGGGCACCAAGATGGCGCCTGCTCTGCATGATTGATGAGGGTATCAATCCATTTGGAAGCACGAAGGCGTCCAATAAATCACAGCAGGATTCAGCGGATGATTTAGCTGGAGAAGATACTGAACTGCTTGAAGTGGTTGATGCATTTGAAGCAGAATAATGCATGGAGTCTCTGTAACAGAGAATCTTGCATCGGTATCAAATAAGGCCAACTTTCGGTCCGATTTCTTCCAATATTCGTAGGACTTCATTCAAGTCATCCTTTGACAATCCGGAAGACATCTGTGTTCGTATTCTGGCTTTGTCGCGTGCAACCATCGGGAACACGATGGCTCCTGCCATCACGCCTTCTCGTTGAAGATGGGTTGTCATTTCCTTTGCAGTTGAAGATTCTCCACACATAATAGGGATAATAGGTGTGGTTGAAACACCTGTATCAAAACCGAGGGACTGCAATTCCTTCCTGAAATAATTGGTGTTTTCCCAGAGTTTTGCATGATGCTCAGGCTCTTCCATAAGGACTTCTATTGCTGCTTTTTGTGCAGCTGCTACACCAGGGGGCTGTGAACCAGACAAAAGCCATGATCTTGAGTGGTTCAGTGCATGGGTTCGCGTCATCTCTGTTCCAGCAAGAATGCCTCCTTGCACGCCAAGGGCTTTCGAGAAAGAGCCGAGTTCAAAATCAACTTGACCTTGGAGTTTGAAGTGGTCGACAATGCCGCGACCTCCTTCGCCAAGAACACCTTCTCCGTGGCAGTCATCGACCAAAACCATCGCCCCAAACTCTTCTGCAAGTTTGTTGATTTCATCGAGTGGAGCGTAATCCCCGTCCATTGAGAACACCCCATCGGTAATGATGAGTTTCCGATCTGCATCTTCATGTGCTCTGAGAACGGCTTCGAGTTCGCCCATGTCGTTGTGAGCGTAAACACCTCGTCGTGCTTTTGTCAATCGCACACCGTCGATGATGGAGCCGTGATTTAACTCATCACTTATGATGACATCCTGTGGGCCTTGGACAAGTGTTGGAATCAGTCCAACGTTCGCAGTATACCCTGCCGAATAAATCAGTGCCGCTTCAACTCCTTTGAATTCAGCTACGGTGCGCTCGGCATCAAGATGAAGATCCATTGTTCCTGCAATCGCTCGAACAGAGCCGCTTCCGGCACCGTACGTCGTTGTTGCATCGACCATTGCTTTGACAACCTTAGGATGCGTTGTCAGGTTGAGGTAATTGTTCGCTGAGAGCATGATGGTTGGCTTCCCTTCCATAACACAACGAGGCTGGTTGGGTCCTTCCAAGGTGGGAGGTTCCCACAGCAAAGACTTCTCATTGAGCTCATCAAACCGCTGTTTCATCCACGTCATATCGCCAGGCATGGCCTCACCAAGCCTTCCTCGACGAGGTTGATTAAGGGCTTTTGTGAGACGTGGTCTGAACACGCATGATGAAAAGGGAGATTGTTTAGGCTCACTTTGTGCAACTGAAGGGAATCGTCAGCAGTGGTCTGGGCAGAGCCCATGTCTTCATGTCGCAACCACATTACCAAGAACAATTCCGAACAATACTTGGTACAACTGCTTGGCCAGGTACGCTCAACATCAAGGTCGAACAAGATCATCTTGTCCACTACATTGCCTTGAGGAACAAGGCTGGAATCGATACACTGGACGCAGATGCTGCATCACTTGAGCAAGCTGATCATGTTGAGGTCGACGCCTTTGAAGCATTGCGGGTTCGTGGATTTCTTCGAGACGGAGTTTCCTTCGGTGGGGCAACGGCGTTCAAAGCGAAGATTTCGCATGCTGAAACGGCCATCGATTGTGCGATTCTCATTCCAGATTTAACCCGACATGTGGATGTTGTCGAAGTCATTTCAGGACCATTCTTACGAGAACGCCTGGGTATTGAAGACGGCGATGATGTGACTCTTCACGTTGGGAATAACTAGTCCCAAATACCCATGTCCATGCGAGCATCCTCGGTAGCGTGTACTCTGGGATCCCATCGTGGCGTCCAAACGAGATTGATGTGAACGCTCTCCAAGCCATCGGTTTGCAGTGCTGCACGATGAGCGGCTGCCATGATTTCTGGCGCTGCGGGGCATCCAGGTGAGGTCAGTGTTAGATCGATTTCTGCATGTTTTCCCTCATCCCGATCTTCAAATCGAACTGCGTAAACCAGTCCAAGATCGACGATTGAAATGTCCAGTTCAGGGTCCTCGACCGCTTGTAGTGCGTGCATGACTTCTTCTTCCTTCACCATCATTCGACCTCCTGTAAATCACTCATAACCTTGTCAAACATGTTGCGAAAACCATTGCTCCGTGATGGAGAAAGGGAATTCAGGATACCCATCTCAACCGCAAACTCTGGTGTTAGAGACAAGGCAATCTCCAACGGTTGGTCATCGATTGCGATGGTCAAAACACCCATCAAACCTTGGACAAGTTTTGAATCCGCTCCAGAAAAGAGACGAACATTGTTTTGATCAACATCGACGCGAACATGGGCCTCTGATTGACATCCTAAAATGCGTGTTGCATCGTTCCATTCGCTCGTTGGTAACTCATTGACCTCGGAAGCGAGATCGAAAACATACTCCAGACGTTCCATACGGTCATCGATGGATTGGAAGTCTTCAATTAACTCTGCAAGTTGTTGAGGATAACTCATGCAAACCTCTCCAAAATTGCACGTACATGCGCCAAGAATTCTTCCGCATCCTGCATGGTGTTGTAGATGTAGAATGAGGCACGTACCGTGCCGCTGATTCCAAGTCGATTCAAGAGTGGTTGAGCGCAGTGGTGTCCAGTTCGTACGGCCACACCACGAGCGTCGAGGAGATGAGCAAAGTCTTCACTGTGGAGTGTTGGGTGGAGGAAGGAAACAACCGATGAATCTCCATCATCGTGGCGGCCATAGACGGTCATTCCCATCGATCGGAGTTCTCCGGCTACGTGGCGGGCAATTCCCAAAAGGCGCTTGTGTTGTTTCACGAGGTCGAGGTTGGCAAGGTAATTAAGCGCAGCATTCCAACCGATTGCTTCAGCGATTCGAGGCGTTCCCGCTTCGAAGCGATGTTCATTTGTTTGGTAAGTCGATCCCTCCAAGGTGACGGTTTCGATCATATCACCACCTCCCATGAACGGTTCCATCTCCTGAAAGGTCTCTTCGTTGACCAACAGACATCCGATCCCCGTTGGACCACACATTTTGTGGGCTGAAAGTGCCATCATGTCTGCTCCAAGTTCGGCCATGTTGATTTGACAATGCGGTGCGCCTTGTGCCGCATCAAGCAAGACTTTCGCGCCGTTCGCATGTGCGATTCGAATGATGTCTTCAATGGGGTTGCGAACACCCAAAACGTTTGATGTGTGGACCACACAAACCAGTCCGGCACCTTCAATGGACGCTTCCAATGCTTCCATGTCGAGGGTCAAATCAGATTTGACCGGAACGTACCTCAATTCGTTTCCGAATGTTTCGGCGAGCATTTGCCAAGGAACAATATCACTGTGGTGCTCCATCTCTGTAAGAACGATGGCTCGGCCTTTCAATTGGGGATGACCCCATGCGTGAGCTGCAAGATTGATCGCTTCAGTGGTTCCACTTGTCAGGATGCATCGCTCTGCTTGAAACCAAGATTTGAGTGTGGTTCTGCATGCCTCGTAACCATCGGTGGCTTCTCCAGCAAGCGTGTGGACTGCCCTGTGCACGTTCGCATTGTGCATGGTGTAATACTCGTTCATTGCGTCGATGACGGTCGCAGGCTTCTGGGTGGTCGCAGCATTGTCAAGGTAGATGAGACGGTGACCGTTCACCTCTCGCTGGAGTATTGGAAAGTCATCTTGAATTGCCATCGTATCACCCAATGAGTTGGCATTCAAGATGCACGGTTAGTCGTGTTTGCATTGCCTCTCGAACGTGGTCCGAATCGAGCCCAGAAAAAGAATCAACAAGAAAACCTTCGACGATCATTGATGTCGCCTCCTGTTCGGAAAGACCTCGGCTCATGAGATAATGCAATTGCTCCTTGTTGATTGGTGCAGATGCTGCACCATGAGCTGCTGCGACTTCATTGGCCATTACCTCCAATTCAGGAATCGCTTCGGCACGTGACGAAGGAGACAACAGAAGATTTCGGAAGACTTGACCAGCATCCGTATGCTGTGCATTGTCGTCAATTTTGAGAGCGCCTGTACCGATTGAATGACTTCTGTCATCGCATGCAGCGTTAAGAATCAGGTGTGAATTTGTGTGCGGTTGTTGATGATGAATTTCGATGTGGTGATCATCATGACGCGTTCCATGGCCATGAACTGCGATAAATTGTTTCAACGAGGCGTTTGTTCCGACCAAGGTCGAGCGAATATCGGATTTGTTTCGATGACCGCCCATTGAGAGGGTTGCCAATTCAAAGCGAGCATCTCTATGAACGCTCCAGTCGTCAACACGAACCATCACCGTATCGGATGAGAGTTCATTGATGATTCCTATGCTTAATTGGGCGTTTGCATTGATGTCTCCCGTCAGTGCAAGTCCGAACCATTCCGGTTCACCATGCAGATGAACGACTACGTTGGATGCAGTTGAGCAAGAGAAGTGAAGATGTGTTGCAGCAGCATGCCCTCCCGCATGGATGTGGATGTGCCCATTCGCATCGTTGCATGAAACAACGACGGTTTCCTCGAGAATTTCGTTGAGGAAAATCCGGGCGATGTCCGTTGATGAGAACGGCTCAAAGGATGTTGAATCCAATTTCAAATCCTCGCTCTTGACGAGAGCGGACTGAACTTCAGGGATGGTATCGATGTTCCCTGGATAAACCCGTGACCATGGCGTGTAGCGCCAGAGGTGTTCGGATCGATTTGGAACAGTGGCATCGAGATACGATGTCATCCAATCGAGCCCTCCATTTCCAATTCGAGGAGCCGGTTGAGTTCAACAGCGTATTCCATCGGGAGTTCTCGGGTAAAAGGTTCGAAGAACCCATTCACAATCATTCCCATGGCCTCTTCTTCGGTATGGCCTCGGCTCATGAGGTAGAAGAGTTGGTCGCTGGATACCTTGGAAACACTGGCTTCGTGTTCAAGGTCAGCCGTTGAATTCCCGATTTCCATGGTGGGATACGTGTCGCTTCGACTGTCTTCATCGAGCATAAGCGCATCACAGACGACTTTGGAACGGCAGCCTGCTGCCTTTGGTGTCACCTGAAGCATGCCGCGATAGGAGGAACGTCCACCGTTCTTTGAGATGGATTTTGAGAGGATGTTCGATGTGGTATTTGGTGCAAGGTGGTGAACCTTGGCGCCAGCGTCTTGGTGTTGACCTTCACCGGCATAAGCAACAGAAATGATTTCTGCATGGGCCCCTTCGCCTTTGAGCAATACTGCTGGATACTTCATTGTCAATTTCGAACCAATGTTCCCATCAACCCATTCAACCGTAGCATTTTTGTGAGCCACGCCTCGCTTTGTAACAAGATTGTAGACGTTCGCAGACCAGTTTTGAACCGTCGAATAACGGATCTTGGCACCTTCCATTGCTATCAATTCAACCACGGCTGAGTGAAGTGAATCCGTGGAGTATGTTGGGGCTGTGCAACCTTCCACATAATGGATGGACGAGCCTTCGTCAGCGATGATCAGGGTTCGTTCGAACTGACCCATGTTTTTTGCATTGATGCGGAAGTATGCCTGAACAGGCATCTCGACGTGCACGCCCTTTGGAACGTAAATGAAAGAACCGCCTGACCATACGGCTGTGTTCAGTGCAGAGAACTTGTTATCTGTGTGCGGTATGACCGTTCCGAAGTATTTCTTGATGATCTCAGGATGTTCCTTGAGTCCAGAATCCATGTCGAGGAACAGGACGCCCTGCTCTTCGAGGTCTTCTCGAATCGAGTGGTAGACTGCTTCGCTTTCGTACTGGGCAGTGACACCACCGAGCCACTTTTGTTCTGCTTCTGGGATTCCAAGCCGATCGAAGGTTCGCTTGATATCGTCTGGGACGTCATCCCAGTCCTTTTCGGTCTTGTCGGATGAGCGGAGGAAGTATGTGACGTTGTCAAAATTGATGCCTGCAAGAGAATCACAGTTCCCCCAGGTAGGCATTTCTCGTTCCATAAAATGATGGTAGGCTTTGACTCGAAGTTCAGTCATCCATTCCGGCTCGTCTTTGAGCTCGGAGATGTCACGGACAACTTGTTCACTGAGACCTTTGTCAAAGCGTATCGTTGCCGCTTCTGGGTCATGGAACCCGTACTTGTAATCGCCAACAGCATCTTGAGCATCTTGCGTCATAACATCACCTCAAACAAGGGCATCTACCCAATCGTATCCTTCTTTTTCGAGTTTAATGGCCAAATCTGGCCCTCCGCTTTGAACGATTTTACCGTCGATCAAAACATGAACGAAATTTGGCCGAACCAAGTCGAGAAGGCGTTGATAATGAGTGATAATCATGCATCCTGTATCCTCGGCAACTGCGTTGATTCCATCTGCGACAATACGCAATGCGTCAATATCGAGTCCTGAATCGGTCTCATCCAAAAGGGCCAAGTCTGGTTGTAAAAGCAGCATCTGCAGAATTTCAAGTCGCTTTTTTTCTCCGCCACTGAATCCGTCGTTGACGTAACGAGAGAGGAACGATTTGTCCATGTCAAGTTGCTTCATGGCTTCGTTTAGTTCTTTTCGAAATGCTCGTGGTGACGGTGCTTCTCCCCGAACGGAGGCAACAGATTTGCGCAGGAAGGTGCCGACTTGGACACCGGGGATTGCAGCAGGGTACTGGAATGAGAGGAACATCCCTGCACGGGCCCGTTCAAAGACCTCCATGTCCTCAATGTTTTGTCCTTTGTAGTGGATGGTCCCGCTCGTCACTTCGTAGGCAGGGTGGCCCATAACCACATTTGCCAACGTGGATTTTCCGGCTCCATTTCGACCCATAATAGCGTGAATTTCACCTCGTTTTATTTCAAGGCTGATGCCTTGAATAATCGGAGTGTCCCCAACTGAAACGTGAAGATTTTCCACATGCAACAAGACATCGGTCATGTTCTCACCCATTCATTGGTATCGTCACCCCCTTATCAATAGATGCAATCAATCACAATACTACGCCTTTGCAACATTTCAAACATCATAGCAATGTGGGTGTGCTATGGACGACGATTTGGTTCGAGCTTATGCACTCGAAGCCCAGAAAGCGCTTGAAGAGGAGGCCAATCGTCGAATTGCTGAGCAAACCGATGCAGAAGAAGAGGAGCGACTGCGAAACACGCGTATATCTGACGCTGTTGGAACCGAACACATTGTTCCTGTTTTGCTTGCTCGACTAGGCCCAGTTCGAGCCGCACTCGATGGGCATGGAGGCGGTATCGCAGTATCGATGTGGGACCAAGATGCCACAGGATTCAATTTCGTGCTGGACCTTACAGGAGCATGTCTTTCTTGCGGAGCGGCTCCTGGCACACTCCAAGGCGTCCGTAGCGATCTGGAAGGTGATTCCGAAATCAACGGCGTGCGATTTTCTTCAACCCTTCTCGATACGTTTGACGAACTCGGTCGAGAATTTATCCTCGCTCACGGAAACGTTGAATTCGTTGACGTACCAACGGGCAATTGAAAAGAAAGTGTACTGGAGGTCTACCAATGACTGCATGGATGGATGGCTCGAGAGACAATCCTACGCCGAGTCGTGAGAGCGATCAAGGCAAATTCGAGGTTGTCGCAAGGGACGGGTGTGCACGACTTGGAAAACTTCACACTGCGCATGGATTGCTTGAAACGCCAGCACTGTTGCCTGTCATTAACCCGAACATACGTACCATCGAACCGAGAGAGATGTGGGACCGATATGGGATTCAAGGCTTGATAACAAACTCGTACATCATTTGGAAACATGAGGATCTCAAACAACATGCTGTGGAGAAAGGGGTTCACGACCTTCTCAACTTTCCAGGCGTCGTCATGACCGATTCAGGTACGTTTCAATCCTACGTTTACGGTGATGTCGACGTCGGCGTGGAAGAAATCGTCGAGTTCCAACGTTCAATTGGTGTGGACATCGCAACCATGCTCGATGTCTTCAGTCGTCCGGACATGACAGAAGACGAGGTGCAAATGGCTGTGAAAACAACCATTGAACGATGCGAGTCATCGCTCATCGCTGCTCAAAATGTGATGCTCAATGGCCCGATTCAAGGTGGAATTTATCGGCATCTAAGGAAACAATCGGCTCAAGGGATGGGCGCATTTGATTTTTCGATTCATCCCATCGGAGGTATTGTTCCAATTATGGAACAACATCGTTACAAGGATCTTGCAAAAATTATGCTCGCAACTGTTGGTGAACTGCCTCCAGAACGTCCACGACACATGTTTGGTTGCGGTCATCCGATGCTGTTTTCGATGTTGATTGCGCTTGGCGCTGATTTGTTCGATTCAGCAGCCTATGCACTCTTCGCTCGCGATGACCGCCTTCTGTCGCCACAGGGGACGTATCGGTTGGGTGACCTCCACGCTTGGCCTGAGTTGGTTCCATGCGTCGTTAATTGGACGCCTGAGGCAGTAAGAAAACTTGACAGAGACGAACGCACCGGTCTTCTGGCACGCTACAATCTTGAGGTGACATTAGCGGAACTTTCTCGCTGCAAGCAAGCCGTTCATGAAGGAACAATTTGGCAGCTTGCTGAGCAACGTAGCCACCAGCACCCCTCGTTACGTGAAGCGTTCTTGTGGCTGACAACGCGTCCATTCCCGACGGGGATGTCAACGGAATTGGTTGGTGATTTGGTACAAGATGATCGCTCTGCAGCGCGAGATTACCACCCAAACGGAGGCATATGGGAGCAGGATTGGTCTCGCATCGTGGATAAACAGGCTCCGCAAAGAAGACGCGGTGAGCGATGGGGTGGTGAAGATACTCTGTCACGTCCGCACATACTTGCAGCGAGAAAAAATTTGCAACAACGGTGGAGACCGATGTCTCACGAAACATCGGATGTGCTTGTACTCAACGGAAAACCTGGGCCTTGGAGACAACGGTGTGATCTCCTGATACTGCGCCTCAAGAAGGTACTTCCCGATTTGGAAATTCTCGTTCAAACACCGCTTGGCCTGCTGCCGTATTCCCTTGAAGACCTCAACCCGTTTGCTCAAGTCGATGGACCAACGTGGCTCTGGAAACGGAGATTGAACACGGTCCTTCTTCGGGAGGAACTCCAACGTTTGCACATTGAAGCAGACCGAATTCTAATTCTCGACATTGGCCAGGAAGGTTTGATTCGGCAAGCCTCAAATCTTCTCATAAAGCATGGATTGCTTGAGGAAGAAATCATGGTCGATGATGCACACCTTCCATTGCTTCGAGATCAACAACGTCGCCGACAAATCGTCGATAAATTGGTTGTTCTTGCGAACGTTAGTTATGAACACGCATCTGAACTCGTCGATGGATGCACCTACATCATCGGCGGAACTGGGCGGGTGAAAAATGTCATCGATAAAAGCGGAAATCACTTGTTTAGTCCCCGATTGAAAGACGGAGGGCTCTCCGTTACAGATTTGGGCTCAAAAGCAATTTATGAACGTCGCTCAGATGCCATTTCGGACGCTGGAGGATATCATCCGTATTCTGGTGCTGGGAAAGGACCTGCAGTTCTCAAAGTCAAACAAGATGCTGTTGAATTCGTTCTCCGTGGAAGAAATGTTTTCCATGGGTTCATTTTGTCCTGCGATGCGTGGCTCAAGGCGGGACAAACCTGCTTCATCGTCGATGAGGAAGGGACGCTCATTGGGCACGGTCTTTCGCAATGCGATGCTGACGAGGCATTGCGTCTCACAAAAGGCATCGCAGTGAGGACGCGAAGTGACTTTTCGAAGACATTCGATTAGCCTAACGTGAAAGGATTCAAAGACTTCCTTCCCGTGTGTTTAATGAGAACAATGAATGACGAGCTCATTATTGAGACGGAAGAGTTGACCAAATCCTATGGTCCTCACGTTGCTCTCGATAAATTGAATTTGACAGTCCAGCGGGGCGCAACAGGTCTTCTTGGACCAAATGGTGCTGGAAAATCGACCTTCTTCAAAACGATTCTAGGTCTGATTCAGGCTACATCGGGAGAGGGTCGTGTTCTCGGGCATGACATTCGTACAGAGGGATTGGCGATACGCTCGAAAATAGGGTACATGCCGGAATACGATGCTCTGGATGAAAACATGGATGCTATTCATCAAGTCCGTTACAGCGGTGAATTGCTTGGAATGAATCCCGTAGTAGCGATGTCTCGAGCCCATACAGCAATGGAATACGTCGGTCTTGGAGAACTTCGTTATCGTCCGATTTCTTCGTTTTCGACTGGAATGAAACAAGCCACGAAGTTGGCTTGTTCAATTATCCACGATCCACAGCTCATCATTGCTGACGAACCATCAAACGGTCTCGATGCAGATGCAAGGCAAGCCATGCTGACAACGTTGTCCAACATGGTCAACGCAGGAAATCGCTCAGTTCTCATGGCGAGCCATTTGATGGACGATGTTGAACGGGTTTGTCAGAACATTGTCTTGCTTCACAAGGGCAAACTTGCAGCACAAGGACGCATAGAGGACTTGAAAGCGATCGACCGTGAAATCGAAATTCATGTTTGGGGAATGGCAAGTGAACTCGAGGCATCCTTGGGCCGAGATGGACTCGATGTTCGCCGAGAAGGGCGCATGATGCGGATACGTCACGATGGAGAAAAAACAACGCACAGAATTCTCAAGTGTGCAGCAGAAACAGGTGCTCAAATTCGACGGATGCACGAATATGAAGCATCACTTGAGGACCTTTTCATCGTCATTATGGAACGTTTTGGGTACGGTGTGAAATCGAGTGAAGACCTTCTTGCATCTCCGGCTGAAGCACGGAAAGTGGATGCTCCTGAATCGATGGGAGGTTCGGGTGCATGACCGACCAAGGAAGCGTAGATGCCTCTACTCCGGTGACCGGTCAGAGTCGGATGGATGCAGCGTGGGGTTCTGAGTCAACGGACCATGCTGCAATCGCTCAACCCATCGCTCAAACCGGTCAAGTGTTTGAACAAGTTTACGTTCCTTGGCAAGGGACATTGAATCCCCGCTGGATGCGAAATTGGGCAATATTTCGTCATCACGTACTCGGAATTGTCAGGAAAGGCCATCGGCCGTGGGGAGTTCCAACAAAACTCGTTCTGATTTTTGTCTTCATCGCTTCAATGACGGATGTTGCTCTTACACTTCTGTTTGCAGTTATTGGTGAACCAAGTCTGTACGAACTCTGGGGAATTGGCCGGAACAATCTGTATGCGCACGTTCTTGGGTTTTTCCCGCGTAACATGCTGTTTTATCCTCTCGTCGCAGCCTTGCTCGTCGGTGGTGTTATTTCGGAAGACCGTTCAAACGGAACAAGTGCCCTCTATTTCTCTCGCCCCATCAACCGTTTCGACTATGTGGGCATGAAGTATTTGGCGGTTGCAACGATTCAATCATTTATCATCATCGGGACGCTCTTCCTCTACTACTTCGTTGACATCTTGGCAATGGGTCGCGGTTGGGCTTGGATTCTCGATACCTTTCCCTTGTTTTTGACAACTGTATTTTGCGGCATTTTACTTGTAATAACCTACACCAGTATCGGGCTTGCGCTTTCATCGATCTCGCGTGGTAAGTTCTTTCCCGGCATTGCTCTGCTTGCAGTTTTGTTGGGTACAAAGACACTCGCAGCGATTGTCCAAGGTTTGTTTGACCGTTCCATTCTTTATCTCATCTCACCGTACGACTCGGTCGCACATGTTGGGCAGGCTCTGATCGGTACAAACGTTGTTTATGATCATCCGTGGATATGGTCACTTGCTTCGGTTGTGGCGATCAACGCGATCTCTCTCTACGTGCTTAGCGTCCGCGTATCATCCATGGAGGTGACCCGTGAATGATTCCCGATTTGGCACAAGAGGGGAAAGCCCAACAGCAACAATGGGTTCCTCAACCAGACGCACCTGTTGTTATGTTCAACAATGTGGGCAAGACCTACGGACGTTACCAAGCAATTGGAGGCATTTCTTTGGCATTGAGTGGTGGCGTAACAGGAATTCTTGGACTGAACGGGGCTGGGAAATCAACCCTGTTCAAATTGCTGATGGGTAAACTCCAACCAACACAGGGGGAAGTTCGACTCTTTGGAACCAATCCGTGGAAGAATCCAGCACCGTACGCACGGGTTGGCTATGTTCCTGAAAACGAGAACATGCATGATTGGATGACAGCGCATGAGTTTGTTTCCACCTTTGCTCGTCTTCATGGATTAACAAGAGACGAGGCGAAGCGCGAAGCTGAACGAGTCCTAGAATTCGTTGGACTAACCGATGTTATGCACAAAAAAATAGGCCGCTATTCCAAAGGAATGCGTCAACGGGCAAAGATTGCCCATGCTTTGGTCAACGATCCTGACCTTATCATACTCGACGAACCTCTGCAAGGTTGTGACCCCTTGGCGCGTACCACGATTATGAACGTCATCCGAGAACTTGGTCGAATGGGGCGAACCGTACTGCTGAGCAGTCACATTCTTTCAGAAATCGAACGAATAACAGAACAGATTGTAATCTTACACCAAGGAAAGTTGTTGGCGATAGGCAATCTCCATGCGATTCGGGAACAACTGGACAACATACCCCACACCATTGAAATCGAATGCAGCAATGCGAAATCTCTGGCAAAAGATGTCCTCAGCCTCGAGGTTGTAAATGGCCTTCAGTTCCCAAGCCCGACAAAACTGAAAATTTTCACACACCACCTTGGTGAATTCCACAAGCGCCTTCCAAAAATCATCGTTGACAATGAGCATGATGTAATGGTCATCAACAACCCAGACGATGACCTCCAGTCAATCCTTGGCTATCTTACCGGAGGCTATCGTTGATGGAGAAGAAGCGTGGCGAAACCATCTGGACAGCGCTTGACCGTAAGGCGACTGCTATTGCAGAATTTACGATGCGTCAGTATCGAACGCGTCTCTCAACATGGGTCGTTCTTGGTGTAGGATTTCTCGCGATTTCGGTTGTTCTTCTTTTCTACATCGATGCGATGAACACGGAGATTGAAGCCATTGACAACGACGGTGATTCTTTCGATTGGGATGGCGATGGCTATGTCAATGGTCAAGAATACAAGTACGGTACCGACGCAACCGATCCATTCTCAAATCCCGGATTGTTGAACCCTCCCATCGAACCCGAGCCTGCGTCTATGTACATCAATGAAGACGACTATGATTGGGATTATTCGGATGCATCAACCATCAAAACCGGATTCGACAACGACGGTGATTGCACGGGTTCGGATCTCCTTCCGAGTCAGCAAGACGACAATGGGGATGGCATACCATGCAACATTCTTCTGAGTTTTGATGCTACCTCCGGTTCCTACTTTGTTTACGCAGATCCAAATGTCGATGAGGATCCTGATGAAGACAGATACGGGAAAGAAGCACAACATCGGGCGTTCATACTCGGAATTGGAAAACTCGGATTTGTTTTCCTGCTAAGTATTTTCATTCCTCTTTTCCTTGCAACTGGTTTGATTCGAGATGAGATGACCTCAGGTACCATGCAATACATGACCGCTAAACCAATTGCTCGGGGAGAAATATTCCTCTATCGCATGCTTGGCTATCTTGCGATTGTGTGGCCTTATCTCATCATCGTTTGCGCATTGTTGGCTCTTGTTTCTGGCTTCATGGGGCCAGGCGATCAATTCTTCCGATTTGCAGATCTTGGCGTGTGGTTTTCTATTCTTATCGCTGCCCTGCTTGCGACCTTGGTCTATGGTATGCTCTTCGCATTTCTTGGTGTCCTTTGGAAATACGGCATTATTCTCGCCTTACCCATTGCTGCTTGGGAACTTGGTATGGCACTCCTCTCCATGTCGGTTCCAGAATCGAGTTTCTTGCGTATGTCAATTGTTGGATGGTCGATGAGCATTATCGATTCAGGTGCTTATCTTGTTTGGCCGGACATGGCGATGTTTACTGAGGCCGGATCATGGGCCGGTGGCTCGAACAACGATGCCTCCTTCTTCTTTATCGGCGGTAACGAATTGCCGGGNTACAATGCCTTGGAATGGGCGCAATCGGATCTCGGGTTGGGCATGGGTCCATACGCCACCACAGTGGTTTCGATGATTGTGCTTCTGTTCCAAGCTGCGTTTTTCTGGTTCATCGGACAATTAATTTTCAAGTCCAAAGAAATAGTGTGAGGGAGAGTATGGATTCCTTCGCCGGTGATTTTTCGACACTGTGGACATTAAACAATCGTCCACCTATTCAGCATTTGACTTGGGATTGGTGGTGGTGGCTNGTCATGTTGGATGACGATGATCATCCCATGGCGGGTAAACAATTGATGGTTCTGTGGTCAACAAAAGAAAACGACGTTGTCCATATCAATGATGTTGAATGGAAACCCAAAGGGACGCCAGGGTTTGATGAGCAAGGGGCAATACAAGTTGACGGAATGGTCTGTGCTTGGTGGTTTGATGGTTCAATGATGCACGACGAAATCATCGCCAAAGTGTGTGACATGATTGTGCTTCCTTCCAGTCATTCATCGTGGCCGGGGCAAGAGGGGCAAGGTGGTGGAGCAGTCGTCCCACTTACGGACAAAGATTGTTCGATGGGAATGTTGCCAGATCGCTCACAATTTTGGTTGAATCTTAACGTAGATCATGAAGCAATTCAATCAATTCGACTGACGATGAAGCCATGGAACGAAGCCATGTCCACAGCACGAGAAGCAACTGCAACCTACTTGGGTTCGCTCGGATACGATATTCTTCGTCTTCACGGGACACGATGCGAAGGGACGATTGATGGAGAAGACGTCAATGGNACTGCGTATTTTCAGAAAGTTTGTGTGCAAGCTCCGAGCGTACCATGGTACTGGGGTATGCTTCATTTCTCAGATGGATCTTACATTGATTGGTTCTTGCCGCACCTTTCATCAACGATCCTCAGTCGCGACCCGAAGGAGTGGAAACGACGAGACATATCACACATTGCAGTAAGTCAAGGAGGTCTGTTTCACGATGCTCAGCGTGGTCGTAGCGAGCGGTTCAAAATTGTCACCGTGGAAAAACAACGTCAAGAGAATGATTTGCCTCGCTTCAGCATTCAACTCAAGAATGGGCGAACAAAAATTCAGATCAACGTTCGTGCAGTCGCACGTGCTTACTGGGATTTTCACCAACCAACGCGAGGAGGAATCTGGTCACATCTTACGTACAACGAATATCCGCTCGAGGTTGAGTCGCTCATGATTGAAGACGAACATGGGGTTCGTGATGAATCGAATTATGATTGGATTCGTGGCAATGCTGAGCACAGTTGGGGGCTCTTGCATTAATGAAATGCTCTTCCAAATTCTCAAGAAATGGCAAAGGGCTTATGTGCTTGTGTGGTGAGAACACATCGGGTCAACAGCATGAGCGATGAAGAGATGCGGTCTGATGAAGCCGAAAATAGTGAGCCTGAGGTCTCTGAAGCCTCGAAAAATGCTTCCGACGAAGAGGCTATGAAAAACCGATTCAAACTTATCGCAGGCGAGGAAGTCCTCCTCACNAAATCACCAAGCCCAGTAGGNTTCATGAGCATGTANATGCTTGGATTGNTTGTCTTTGGTATCCACATGNTGTTCTGGAGGCCAGATTCACTCCTGAACGAAGANTCCGGTGGTCTAGCAAGATTTCTTGTTTGGGTTATGGGATTGGGTGGGTCAAAACTTCCCCTAGGGTTTGTTCTTGTGATGGCCACACTTACATGGTTTAATCGGATGCTGAACACCTCGACATCGGGTAGATGGGTCACAGTATGGCTGCTTCTTGCAACTTTGCTACCTGTTTTAATCCAAATCGACGGCTTGATTGCACTCGTCCGAGATTTGTTTTCAGACGCTGACATCGAGCCATTCCTTGGTTGGGAATACAATTTCCTGATCTCAGGCTTGGCATTAACGCTCACGTATTGGGCGCTGGTCTTCTACTATCAACGAAGTTTCGATTATGCAATTACGAGCAATGCAGTNATTTTCAAGCATGCTTTCCTGCTCAGTCGGTCACATCGAAGAATCCTATTCGATCGCATCTCAGAGGTCCAAGTCGAACGTACACCATTTGGTACCATGACGGGGTTTGCTACACTCACCATACTCACCGATTCTGGNGTCGGGATNGTCGAGGAATCCGTAGGTGGTAGCGTCGGAATTTCGCCAAACCTACCCGACAAGGAAGACGACACAAATGCAGAGAAAGCAGGCAAGAGCCTTTTGAAGTCGTTTTTCGCTCTGATGTTTTATCAACGAACAATTCGAACCGTTCGGCCCGATCCAAAACATTGTTTTTACAAAATNCGAGGTTGGGAGGACACCAAAACCCTTCTGAATGAGATGCATAAAAAACACAGCCAATCGACAAAATTGGATAACTTAGCCGACATTCTAACGGAACAAAACCAAGGAAAAGAATGAACCGTTGCGTTCAAGAACCTCAGATTTTTGCGAAACATGGAGAGAGAAAGATGAGCGACGATGTAATGGCAGAAGCAATGGAATTGTTCCGTTCCGGTGACCTCAAAGGTGCTGTAGAGAACCTTGATAGTAAACTTCGTTCAAATCGCGATAATGCAATCCTTCAACACACGTATGCTGAATTTGCCAACATGCTCAACATGGAAGAACAAGATGACGTTGTGCCCGGTACAAAGATCATGATGTCTTACAAAAAAGCAATGGAAATCGATGAAGAGAACGATGAGTACATCGCAGATTTTGCCTCATTCGCTCTTGAATGTCGTCGAGTACCGCAAGCGGTGAAAGAATTCCAACGATACAGCCGGCGATTGGAGATGGCTGACATTCCCACGGATGATGTTCTCTACATGGCAGCCCGAAACATTGTTGACACCATTGAAGTGATTGATCCTGAAAAGGCAAATCCAATGGTGCAACCATGGGTCAAACAGGCATTGATCTGGGCAGTGGGCGGTCTTGGATACACGCCAGAAGAAGCAGCTGAAATTCTTACATCTGATGATTGAGGCTCGGACATGTCCGATGCAGAAACCCGTCTGCATTTTCGAATAGGCTACCTAGGTGATGCATTCCATGGCAGTCAAATTCAACCCGATGTTCGAACCGTCCAAGGTGAACTGATTCACGCCTTCCAAAAACTCGGTTGGATTTCAAAGGAAGAACAAGGACATAATTTGGTTCTNTCNAGTCGAACGGATGCCGGCGTTCACGTNCGTGTCAATGGNGGGACTGTTCGAGTCGCCCGTTCANTGTGGGACACCATCACGCCNCGTAAATTTGTTCGCGCAGTGGATGACCTCTTGCCCAATGAAATNGCCTTCCTCGATGTNCGTGAAGTTGATGCAGATTGGAATCCTCGAATGGCCGTCCATCGAGTNTACCGGTACAGACTGGAAGGTATTGAATTCTGGAATGACCCGGGCGANGTGATCGCTGAATGGTTGAAATTGTTTGAGGGTACCTATGATGCTCGAAATTTCGCTCGTTTGGAGCCCGGNAAGAACCCNATNCGAACGNTTCTGTCATGTACTCCGTGGGTTGTTGATGGTCGAACGGTTGGCTTCGAAATTNTCGGCGAAGCATTCCTTTGGAATCAAGTCCGGCGGACAGCGATGGCGCTCCATCTCCTGGCCCTTGGTGAAATTACACCTGANGATGTCCAAAATGCAATCCAGCAACCAGAAATTAACGTTGATTTTGGTGTTGCTCCGCCAGATTGGTTGATCCTNTGGGGCGTGGAATGGGAAGACTCGCAAATCCCCGCTGCCAATGAATCGAACTGCAGATTTTCACCTCCTCCGATTCCAAGCCGTGAGGCTGAACGTACCATGAGAAAGCGTTGGCGTGATGGTGCTCGATTGGAAATGAAAACCCTCCTTCATCTTGAATGGATGCACCTCGGTCAACTGCCCATTGCTTACCATAACCCGGAATGAATCTTCATCTGCCTTGCGTGGTGTTTAAGACGGCATAATTCAAGGCCATAACATGCAAGGGGTAGTACGGGGTTCTCCTCTTCGAAAACCGGTACTTGCATTTGTCTTCTTTTTGATGATTCTCTTGTCAGGATGCCTAGGGAACGGGCAACAAAGCGTGGAAGAATCCTCAACAAATGACGATGTCGTCCTCGATGTATGGCACACGTTTGCTGCGGAAAGCAAGGAAGAAGAAGTGTTCATGAATTCTGTCGCAGAATTTGAATCTGCACATCCAAACGTAACGGTTGAAGTTACAATGGTTCCGTTTGAAAACGCTGATCAATTGTTCATGATAGCAGCCCAAGGCGGTCAAGCACCTGACTTGATGCGCTTATCCAGCGACCAACTNGGAGCGATTGGGGAAGTACGCGTTGATGGTTATCCATTGTTGGAGGACTTACGACCNCATCTNACCCCTCAAGACAGGCAGCAGTTCGAAGAACGCGCTCTCCAAGCAATGCGTTATGGAGATGCGTTGTATGGCGTTCCTGCAAGTCAGGATTGCCTTTCGTTAATTTTTAACAAAGCATTGTTCGACGCTCAAGGTCTCGATTATCCCGACTCGTCGTGGACTGAACAGGATCTTCTTCAGGCAGCTCAAATCTTGACCGCTCAAGACGTTCAAGGCCTTGCAATACCAATCAAAACAGCGTATTGGTGGTTCCCAATTCAAGAAGGGTTCGGAGGTTCCTTGTTTGATGAAAGCGGGGAACCATCTCTTGATTCGAACGGTTCAAGCGAAGCCATGCGCTGGATGCTTGATCTTGAATTGGAACATGGTGTTGTTGCGACTGGTACGCAAATCGAGGGAATGAAGAATCAATTCATTTCGTCGAAGGCTGCGATGATTTTTGATGGGCCTTGGAATTGGGCTACGTATGAAGCAAGTAGGTTGAANATAGGGCAAACCCTTTTGCCTCTGGTTGATNNTACNGGTGANCGAATGTCACCNCTGGTCACTTACAAGGGATGGTCAGTNAGCAAACAAAGCNCNAACAAAGTTGCTGCGNCTGANCTNGCATTGTGGTTCTCTTCGGAAAATGTTCAGAAAGAATTTGCCGTTGAAACATACACAATGCCAACGCACGTTGCTCTTGAATCCGATGAGGAGATCATTGAGGATCCGGTCCTCTCGGGCTTCTTCGAGCAAACCAAAGTAGGTACACCTGCACCAACTACTCGCGCAATGTCTCTTGTCTATGACCCGCTATCAACTGCCTTTGAACAGGCCTACTCTGAAATCGCNTCGACNGAAGANGCACTATCCGGTGCAAATCAGCAACTCAAGGAACAGATTGCCACACTCGCACGAGCTGAGCCTTACCCGCTCGCCGACGGATATCGGACAATAACCATCGAGTTTGAAACCAACAACTCGTATTCATTTGATGTTTATGTTGATGGGGACCTCCATACCGAGATCAGGATGCAGGAAGGAAGCAACGGATCGGTCCTCGGGTACGATTCATGCACAGATGGGACGAATGAATTGTTGCAGATAGGACAAATTCGTATGGTCCAAGCCTCGACCCGTGTTGTTGAATGCGAACTTACAGGGATGGTCCCCGATAAAGAGCACCTGATTGAAGTTTACAGCGAGCAGGAGTTGGTGTATTCTACTCGCGCTCAAACAACAGTAGAGGATGAACGGCCCAAAGCGGGAGATACATCTCCCGTGTTGTTTGCACTCGGTGCAATTGTTCTATCGTTGATTGCATTGCTTAGTTTTGCAAAATGGAACGACACAAAACTAGGACGTACAAAGTCAAAACTTGCACATTTCTATGTCGCTCCGGCGCTGCTTGCGCTTGCAATTCTAACCTTTTATCCCGTGCTGTATGGGTTCTGGCTCGCATTTACTGATGCGAATCAGACGCAACTCGGCGATCAATCCTTCATCGGTTTCGATAACTTCTGGGAGGTCTTTTCCTCGAATGGTTTTCTTCGAGTGGCACTCTTCACACTTGTCTGGACCGTCGTTAACGTCTCTGCTCACATTGGGATTGGTTTGTTTTTAGCGAATTTACTGCATCGTAGCAAAATCAACGGAAAGGTTGCATATCGAACACTTCTCCTGCTTCCATGGGCAGTTCCATCGTACATTTCGGTTCTCGTTTGGCGTGGAATGTTTCAACCTGATGGTTTCGTTAACGACCTGCTGGGGACAAACATCGACTTCCTTTCCGACCCTACAGGTGCCCAAATCATTGTCATTCTGGTCAATATTTGGCTGGGCGTCCCGTTCATGATGATGTCGATTAGTGGGGCCTTGCAATCCCTCCCCAGCGACATGTATGAGGCTGCAGAGGTGGATGGTGTCTCTGGCTGGAGGGCATTCCGTTACCTGACGTTACCAAACTTACGCAGTGCTTTGATTCCACTGTCGCTCCTCGGATTCATATGGACATTCAATATGTTCAACGTCATTTACTTGATGACAGACGGGGGTCCGAATCTCTACTTTGGTGAACCAGGGCAAACGGACATACTGATCACCTATGTTTACGACGTAGCATTTCGGGAAGGCGCCTATGGTGTTGCTGCTGCATGGTCGGTAATCATCTTCCTCATGCTGTTTGCCTTCTCTTGGCGATACATGAAACAAACCAACGCAACGGAGGCGGTAGGATGACCTCTTCCCATGACATGCGTGCATGGTATGTACCTGTTGAGATCGTTCTTTTACGCCGTTGGATCGTTGCTGCATTCCTTGTCAATGTCCTCCTTCTGACCGTCGACTATCTCCGAGCAGATTCTCAACTCTTGATGCTCGGTATCTTCTCTTGTGTCCTGTTCGCATCACTGCGGGCATCCCTCCCAGAAGTCAATAATCAACTTCGAAGGAATGTTTCGCTGGTCCTAAGCGCAGCACTGCTTGGAATCGCCGTGTATCGTTTCATGGTTTCTGAACCAACAGTCTTCAACATCTGGATTCATTGTTGGACGCTTATTCCATCCGGTTTGTCCCTGCTATGGCTGTCTGGAGTTCCGGTTACTGTATGGACCTCAAGAAAACTTTCTGACTCCGCGATTGAATATGGCTTGATGCGCAACGTTTCTGTGAGCAAACGATACCATTCCATCTCCACGCACATTACGTTGTTGCACTTCGTCGCCATCACGGTTATTCCGTTGATTTGGATCATCGACATCGCTTTCTCAGAAGGGAATGCTCTTGGCGGACAGATCGGTGATTCCTTTACCACAGACCACTTTACAAAGATTCTGAACGGGGACTCATTTTGGACGTGGTTTGTCAACTCACTTATTGTAAGCATTGGTACTGCATTGCTTGGTTTGTTCATCGCTATCCCTGCTGGATATGCATTTAGTCGATACAAATTCACCGGTCGAAATGCTTCGATGTTCTCGTTCCTTTTGGTTCAAATGTTTCCAGGAATCATTATTCTTGTCCCGTACTTTTTGGTGATGAAAACACTGGGATTGTTGAACTCCCATCTCGGCCTAATTCTTGCTTACTGTGTAACTGCGTTGCCATTGTGCGTTTGGATGCTAAAGGGTTTCTTTGACACCATACCAAGGGAGCTTGAAGAGGCTGCCGAACTGGATGGTTGCAATCAGTTCCAGGTGTTCACAAAAGTTGTATTGCCGCTTTCAACCCCAGCAATTGCAGTTACGGCGCTGTTTAGTTTCCTCGCAGCTTGGAATGAATTTCTTCTCGCATTAACGTTCAATACGTCCAACGACATGTACACACTTCCCGTCGGGTTGGCATCATTGATCTCCTCTACGGGACAAGCCTGGGGCGATTTTGCTGCAGCGAGTTTGCTCGTTAGTCTCCCTGTCGCTCTCCTGTTCCTTTTCTTCCAGAAATTTTTGATCGATGGTTTATCGGCAGGTGGCGTAAAAGGGTGAGAATATGGTGAGCGTAAAATTTGAACAAGTAAACAAGCGATATGATGATGGTTTCCAAGCTGTTCAGAACCTGAACTTGGAAATAAAAGACAAGGAGTTTTTGGTTTTGCTTGGCCCCTCAGGGTGTGGGAAATCAACAACGCTTCGTATGCTCGCTGGATTAGAGGACGTCACTGAAGGGAGCATTCTCATTGATGGAATGAAGATTAATCACCTTCCTGCAGGCGCTCGCGGCCTTGGTATGGTGTTCCAGTCTTACGCTCTCTACCCACACATGACCATCCGGGGCAATCTTGCGTTTGGTTTGCGAATGATGAAAGGCACTGAAAAATTGGCAGAAACGGAAATCACTGCTAGAGTCGATGAAATTGCTTCTCTGTTGGAACTTCGTGAACATCTTGGAAAAAAGCCGAGAGAACTCAGTGGAGGTCAACGCCAACGTGTAGCGCTAGGTCGTGCATTGGTTCGACGCCCGAAGGTTCTCCTGATGGATGAACCACTTTCAAATCTCGATGCGGAGTTACGCCACCAGATGCGAAATGAGATTCGTCGCTTGCATGATGAGCTTGGAACGACGACAATTTACGTTACGCACGATCAAATCGAAGCAATGACACTTGCTGACAGGATAGCAATCCTTGACAAGGGGGAACTTCAACAACACTGTGCACCGATGGATGCATACCATCACCCGGCCAACGAGTTTGTGAAATCCTTCCTTTGCAGACACATCGATGATTTGGTCACGACAGCAAACTCTCTGTTCAAGCCAACGGATGACGCTACGGAGGTGGTAGAATGAAATCTGTAGCAAGATTTCTCATCCTCTTGATGATCGTCGTCCTCTTTTCTCCACTGGCTTCGAACGATGTAGAAGCCACGTCGCACACTTCACCGCCCATGACGACCTTTGCATACAAGGGATTCGCAACCGAGGTTTCTGTGGTTGGTGAATGGAACTGGAGCAATCCAGTCCCAATGGTTGAGCAAAACGGCATCTGGACAGGAGAAGTCGAGTTGGTGGAAGGTCTCTACTGTTACAAATTCCTCGTCGATGGAGAGTATATGTTTGATCCAACAAATCCCGAGCGTTCGTACTGTGACGACATCGAGAATTCTCTCGTTCGCGTTCGAGACCACACACGTCCGCATTTCAGTGCTGAACTTGATTCTCAATCCTTGATTGTCACATATCATCCAGGTGCGTCTGGTGCAACTTTTGAGGGGGTGCCATCGAGTCTTTCAGGCGCCATTTGGGATGCTCAAGAACGTTCTTGGACATATGATTTGAGTCTACTCGAGGACGGTAAGCATACGTTCAAAATCGATGGGTTTGATGTCGACGGAAATCCCGCATACGATCTCCTTGTCCCATTTTGGATTGGAGAGGGTTCAGATTTTGAATGGCAGGATGCCTTGATTTACATGGTGATGACGGATCGATTTGTCAACGGTAACTCCTCCAACGATGAGCCAATGGTAGGCGCTGCCCAAGGTGCTGACTGGCAAGGTGGAGATTTTGCTGGAGTTACTCAAATGATCGAATCTGGATACTTTGAGGAATTGGGCGTCGGCGCGCTTTGGCTTTCTCCGTTCAATACTGCAGCAGAGGGGACAGGTAAAGCAGCAGACGGCGAGCACGATGTTTCTGCTTTTCATGGGTACTGGCCAACTGAGCCTCGGGGGATTGAACCAAAACTCGGGACTGCAGATGAACTACATGCACTGATTGAGGCGGCGCATGACCAAGACATCCGAGTCATGATGGATTTTGTTGTAAACCACGTGCATGAGGAACACACTTACTACGAGGAACATCCAGAATGGTTCAATGCTGGTTGCATCTGCGGTTCAGCGAATTGTGACTGGACCTTGCACCGTTTGGATTGCCAATTCACGTCATACATGCCGGACGTGAATTGGAAGATACGCAACGCCTCTGAGCAGTTTATCGATGATGCGTTGTGGTGGCTTGAGACCTATGACTTGGACGGCTTGCGTATCGATGCAGTCAAGCACGTTGAAGACTTAGCCACACGAAATTTGGTCGCTCAGATAAATGCTCGATTCGAAACCGTGGGCACGGATTACTATCTCAANGGTGAAACCGCTATGGGCTGGGCAGGTCACTCCTTAGGAGACAATCAAGAGAATTACGGCATCATCAATGCTTACATGGGNCCCGATGGCTTGGATGGCCAAGCAGATTTCGTGCTTTACCACGCAGTTGTCGACAACGTATTCGTTTCAGGAAACGAAAATTATCACCATCTTGACTACTGGACCAACCGCAGTCAAGATCAATATCTCGATGGTTCCGTGATGGTCCCTTACGTTGGTAGTCACGACGTTCCTCGATTAACAAGCCGTGCAGATACTGGCACGAATGATGCATTCAATCAGTGGGTTGAGGACGGTCTTCCCGGTCAACCNGGCGATGTCTCGGCATACAATGCTGCAATGCAGGCTTATGGTTGGCTGCTCACNACACCCGGTGCACCGTTGTTGTATTACGGGGATGAGTACGGTGAATACGGAGGGGCGGACCCTGACAATCGTCACATGTATCGCAACGAGGATTCATGGAGTTCGATGGAGTTGCAGCTGTTTGAAAACATATCAGAGTTGGGCAAANTGCGCTCAGATTCCATCGCATTGCAGCGGGGCGAATACACCACAAGACTGGCCATGTCAAATCTGTTGGCATACAACATGACACACCATGACCAGAACATGACTGTGATTCTCAACCGTGGGGGTCCAACATCGATGTCTGGATTTGCTGCAGATGATGTTGTTCGCTTTGGCACATCCCAAATGCAAAGTGGGTCCATCTCCATCGAGCCTCATTCGGTCACGGTCATCGAACTCGGCGTCGTTGATTTTGTTGCTCCAGTCGAGGGGTGCATCGATGAATCTGCAACGAACTACGACCCTGATGCAACGGTAGATGACGGGTCATGCATTTATCCTGAACAGCCAATGTCTGGTTGCACGGATTCTGAGGCAACAAATTACGATGAGCAAGCAACAGTGGATGACGGAAGTTGCACATACCCNGATGCCGATATCACGGGTTGCATGGATTCGACGGCTTTGAATTACGACCCTGCTGCAACCATAAATGAAGGGTGTGTGTTTTCTTCGAATGAGGACAATCAAACAGAACCAGACAATTCAACGGTTGAAGAGAACAACTCTTCAGATCAAACCAACACAGAGAATGAAACAACGAATTCAGACCCCTCTACAGGGAACGGTGCTAATCAATCCGTCACTGAGGAATTGAAGACATGTGAAGGCTGTTGTGGAGCAACTTTGGAGGTTTCTGTTGATGAGCCATGTCCAACTCAAACCTGTTCTCCTTGTGTAGAATCTCAGGACAGTGATGCAAATTCATCGACCGTTCTCNTAACTCAGTCNATNTTGTTTGGTGGAATTGTTATCCTCGTGATAATGCTNCTTTCCCTGCGCAGAAACGGTCGTGAAGAAGACTTCATCACGGAATGGGATGATCAAGAAAACTGATTGTAAAAGTCGAGATAATCTTGAATCATCCTGTGGCCAGTAAATCCAGCTGACGCAGCAATGCTCGCCTTCATCATTTCAGCCCATGCATCTTTGCTTCCTTCCCAGAGTGGGAGGACGTCTTGTTCCAAGACCTGGTAGATGTTGTTNGCATCGCGCTCATCGTCGCGAACGTTTTCAGCATTACCGATTGCCCAGCCGTTCACTCCATGAATGCAGGCTTCAGGCCACCANCCATCAAGAATGGAACAATTTGGAACACCGTTCATCGCCGCTTTCATCCCTGATGTTCCTGACGCTTCCATTGGTCGAATGGGGTTGTTGAGCCAAATATCGACTCCACTGGTCATGAGTAAACCGGTTTCCATATCGTAATTTTCGATGAATGCGACTGGAATTTCTTCTGCAATTTGCTCGGCTGAGTCATAGATGTCCCGAATAAGTTGTTTCCCACCCTTGTCCCTTGGATGTGCTTTCCCGGAAAACACAAATTGAATTTTNCCTGCTCCGATGTTTCGTAATCGCTCCAAATCCCTGAAAACAAGATTTGCCCGTTTGTAGGTTGCGAAGCGTCGGGCAAATCCAATGGTTAATCGTTCGGATGAAAGTTCAACACCCGTTTTCGATAGAACAAACTCTCGGAGGTTTTGACGCGCTTGGTTTCGGGCTTCGAGTAGGGCATCGGTTGGCAGGGTATCAGCCTCAGAAATTGTTTCTGGTTGGGTCCTCCACCCATGCAGATGCCCATCAAAAAGCGAAGCCATGACGGGAGAAGTCCAGGTTATGTGATGAACTCCGTTGGTAATCGGTTGAATAATTTGCTCGTCAAACATCGTCATGGCTACGTCTGCGTTCAATTTGGAAACAGCATTGACAGAGGTTGACAAGGCAACAGCAAGATGGGACATTGAACAGCGGCGACCGTTTTCAGAATCACCTGCGGCGATGACCAATTCTTTTGCGTCCATTGGCAAGAGTTCGCCAACAACCTCCTTGACCAAGGGCCATTCAAAGCGGTCATGACCAGCGGGGACTGGCGTGTGTGTCGTGAACAGGCTCCGTTGAGCAAGTTCTTTACGGCTCCAACCTCGATTCAAAAGTTCAAGCATTGCGAATGTGCAATGTCCTTCGTTCAGATGAAGTCCATGAAGTTCGAGATCAAGGTGATCAAACAATTGAACCCCCCCTACACCGAGCACATACTCTTGTCGAATTCGGACCTCGTCATCGCCTCCGTAAAGGCGGGATGAGAGTTCTTGGTGCTCCGATGAATTCGCTGGATGGCGCGTATCAATGAAGTAGACTGGAACGATGTGTCCGGATTGGCCAACGATGTCTGCTTTCCAAACGTAGGCAGACAGTGGTTGACCGTCAAGATGCAGTTTGAGCACAGTTTTGGTTTTGGTAATATGGTCGTTTGGATCAAACTCCGGAAAGGTTTCGGTTTGAATACCGTTCCCGTCGATGTGCTGACGGGCATAGCCTTGGTGGTAAAGCAGTGTAACGCCAACGAGTGGAGTGCCTGCATCCGCAGCCGATTTCACATGGTCTCCGGCTAAGACCCCCAAACCGCCTGAATAGGTGTGAAGTTCAGACCAGAGACCAATCTCAGCCGTAAAATACCCCACCACAGGCATACTTTCTCCTCGCCAAATCAGGTTATGAGTTCTTTGCAGTACAGGTTACGAATCAAGTTCGGCCCAATTAAATTTCCACGACCAATTTCTACCCTTCCGCCCAGGTACATTCATTCGTGCCTCTTCTCCCAAGTCGAGGATATCTTGCAAAGGAATGATGGAAAGTGGGGACGCTGATGTTTGAGCGAGTCGAATCATCGTTTCAGACAGGCGCTCACCAGGAAGTGCAAGTGAGCGGACCCGATTTTTCTCTTCATCTGTTGATACATTGAACCAACCCTTGGTCGTGTTGTTGTCATGCGTGCCAGTGTAAACAATCTGGTCTTCTGTGACGTTCTCGGGATAATGGGGATTCGTTGCGATATCCCCCGAAAAGCCGAATTGAAGAACGCTCATTCCGCGAAGACCATGTTGTTTCCTAAACTCAATTACAGCATCAGGAATGATGCCCAAATCCTCTGCGATAATCTGTTCAGGGCTGGAAACGAGTGTCATCAAGTGGTTGAACAATTCATCTCGTGGACCGTCTTGCCAGTGCCCGTTTCGAGCATCTTCCTCAGGATACGGAATTGCCCAATTTGAATGGAAGCCTCGAAAATGATCGATTCGAACAATGTCATACAGCCTGAACATACGCTTCATCCGTTCCTCCCACCATTTCCATTGTTGATCACGATGAGCTTCCCAATTGTACAACACAGTCTCCCATACTTGGCCGGTTTCACTGAAGTAGTCCGGTGGAACCCCAGCTATGTAGGTAGGATAACCGTCCTCGTCAAGCTGAAACAATTCCCGATGCGCCCAAACATCAGCAGAGTCATGGGCGATGAAGATTGGTACGTCTCCGATCATCTTGAGATTTTTCGAAGCGGCATATTGCCTCAGTGCCTGCCACTCAAATTCAAAGGATTGCTGTTGTAAAAGGTGCGGGCGAAGTTTCGTTTCAAATTCTTTCAATGCCACTTGATCTCGGTTCTTCAGGGGGTCAGGCCATTCATACCATGGCTTACCGCCTTGGTCTTCTTTGATAGCGCAAAACAGTGCCCAATCATGGAGCCAGTATGTGTCCTTGTCCATTGGATGCGTATCTGAGGTTTCCGTGAGTTGGCTCCATCCTGCGAAAGCCGAAGGCGAAGCGTACGGGGAGTGGTATTTGTCTGGGGGGGTCAATGGAAGAAGTTGCCAATATGCGAACTTATTTTGTTCGAGCCAATCAACAAACCGGTATCCGTCGGACAACTTCTGATTTGGTAAGGAGGTTACGTGACAGAGGATTCCACTTTCGTGTTTTGACTCCATCATTCTTTGCAAAGTCTTTCAAATTATCATACCTACGGTCAAAGCATGCGGAAGAGCGCAGTGGTTTTATCGCTTCTTTTCATAACTTCGACGATGGGTGGTCTCGTCGCAAGCACAACGCCATCAACCATTACGATAGATGGGGACATGAGTGATTGGAATGCTGAAAGCTTAATGGCGAGCAGCAACGTAGATGTACGCTTGACTTGGGATTCATCGAACTTGTATTTTGGTTGGGATGGAACCGACTGGCAATCGTCGTTTGAGGGTGCAGATTTGTTTGTTTACTTCAACACATCCGAGCAAGGATCGGTATTGAGCAGAGATTGGGGATTCTCACACACACTTCCCTTCGCAGCAGACTATGGATTTGTCCTCGAAGATGACTCGTACTTCCGACTTCTCTCATACGATGGCAGCGCCTGGGTTGAAACCACACACGCTGTTGATCTCTACTCTGGATGGAGCGACAACAAAGTCACTGAGTTTGCGCTTCCATGGTCAGAACTTGGTTCACCGACTTCACTTGATTTGATGATGTATGCTCAATGGCAAGATGAAGGGAACGTTTGGTCCTCTTTCCCGGAACAAAATCCCGCCAGCAACAACGGTGCTGAGACCTTTACGCATGCTTGGCACATTGAGAATGTCAACAATGCAACCAATCCAAATCAACTCCCGGTTGTCCAACCAGCAGCAGCTGGGAAGGTTGACGACGCGCTCAACCTTGCCATCGTCTTCCATCAGCATCAACCGTACTACAAAAACAAACTCACCGGAATGTACGAGATGCCATGGGTGCGTGTTCACGCCATGACGGAGTATGTCGATTCTCCCGGAATTCTTGCAGATACTGGGACGAAGGTTACATACAATCTTGTCCCCTCATTTATTGAGCAACTGGTCGATTATCATGAACAGGAGACGCTCGATGTCCACACGGACATCGCAAAGCGTTCGTGGGCAACCGGAGGCTACCCAAATGCCACCGACCTTGAACTCCACACCATGCAGTTCCAATCCTTTTGGAACAGTGGTTGGATCTACAATGTTTCTGCTGATGACGCAAAACTCGGTTGGCTCCATCCATCGAGTGAACGCTACAAGGAATTGTACGATGCTACACTGCACAACCTCAAGCCCGCAACAATCATGGATGATGATCTGCTTCCTCCCCAAGATTTCCTCGATCTTCAAGTGCTCTGGTATCTGTACCAATTCTCGCCAGATTATGTTCTAGGAGCATACAATTCAACCCATCGAGATCAAGGATTAATCGACCTTTTCATGCAGGGTGGAAATTACGAATTGAGCGATTTGAATTACGTACTCGATGCTCAACATGCGCACATGGGCAACGTCATGCCGATGTACAGTGAACTCGCTGCAAACGGGCAGGTAGAACTCACAACAACTCCGTATTATCACCCGATTATGCCCTTGCTGATGATGGAAGGATGGACCATGGAGGACGGTATCCGAGTCAACAAAGAAGCATGGCCAGAAGATGTGCAGAACCATTTGATTACAGGAATGGATCTCTTTGAGCAGGAACTTGGTTTCCGCCCAACAGGCATGTGGCCAAGTGAAGAAGCGGTCTCTCCAGCGATGGTTCAACCTGTGACGGACGTTGGGATCGAATGGATGGTGACCGATGAGGAGATTCTCAAACAATCAACCGATCAAAATGGGAACTACATCGATGTAGAGGATGCAACAAATCTCGCAACACCTTGGAAAGTTTCAGGCGCCGATGGGGGTGAAGTCGCCGTCATATTCCGCGACCGTGTTATTTCCGACCGCATCGCGTTTCAGTACGGCACAATGACTCCAGAGGCTGCAGTCTCGGATTTCATTGCTTATCTCGATAACATACGACAGCAACTCTTGGACGCTGGCGAGGACCCATCTGAACATCTTCTCACTGTAGCACTGGATGGAGAGAACTGGATGTTCATGTCGGAATTCCAACACCAAGACAATGCTCGACCGTTCATGGCAGAATGGTACGGTCGACTCGCAACTCACCCAACCATCGTAACAACCACTCCATCTGAATTTCTTGAGACGGAACCACCCCTTCCTGAAATCCAAACCATCGGAACAGGCTCATGGATCGATGGGACCTTGCGCACATGGGCAGGAGAAGAAGAGGAATCCCTCGCATGGCAGCGTCTTGTCGAGGCTCGTCAGCAACTTGTCGCATTTGAAGAAGAAAATCCAGACGACCCTGGGCTTGAAGCTGCATGGGAATCGTTGTACATTGCCGAAGGAAGCGACTGGTTCTGGTGGTACGGTCTCGACCAAGACAGCGGGTACGATGAGAATTGGGATGTTTTGTTTAAGGTCCATCTTTCCAACATTTACCGAGCAGTCAATCTCGACCTCCCACCTTATTTGCAAGACTTATGGACAAATCCAGCTGTACCCTCCCCTGCTGCATCATCGATCATCGAACCGATGATTGACGGTGTGGCTTTGCCGGGTGAATGGGATGGAGCTGCGCGCTACGATGCTCCTGTCGAAGGCGCTCCATTCAACATTGACGAATTCTATGTTGGCTACGATGCGTCAAACCTCTTCGTCCGCGTGGATGCAACCACCGCTGCAGAACTTGAGAACCTCTCTCTTGATGGTAAATCTCCTGATTTGGCACTCTATTTCATGCAGCCCAATGCAGTCAACTTCAACGAAGCTGAGACGAATTTCAGAACCTATTACGGTAACCAGATTCTCAGTTTCCCTTCAAAATACATGGTTGCGTTTGATTTTGACACATTGCGTGACGACGGTCGAGCAAAGTGGAACCTTTTCACTGCCAAAGGTAAGACAGGCGATCAGGAGCAATGGGTCCTAAGCGGAAGTTCCTCACTTGGAAGTTGTGCTGTCCAAGACGTCTATGAATTCGTAATCCCGTGGGCAGACATCGGTTTAGCACCGCGTTACTCCACTCGAATTAAGGTCGTTGCTGCTCTTGCAGATTCACTTGCCTATGGTGATGGGGATGACAAGGAAATGGCACCGCCTGCACCGGCCGAAGTCGTCCTTCCTGATTTGGAGGAATGGGTCACGTTGTTGGAGTTGGACGACGCAATCGGCGATGAAACAGGCGATGGCGATTACATCTACCCCCTTGCGAGTGATTTTGCAACACCAAACAATGGAGGCTTATGGGATGCAAGAAAATTAACCATCCGTCAGAGCGCGTGGAATGCACAATTCATATTGGAAATGGATGAGATGACCGATGTGTGGGGTTTGAGCAACGGATTCAGCCATCAAATCGTCCAAATCTATGTCGATCAAGGTGAAACAACGTACGGTTTAACAGAGATGCTCGATGGGGCAAACGCCCGAATTGATGATGCGTGGGCATGGGAAGTTGCGATTAGTGGAACAGGTGAGCCGGGCGCTGTATTTGCGGTGCAATCCGAAACAGGAAGCACCTCATCAAGAGGCATTGACGTTTCAGGGGATATCGCTGCAAAAACCATCACCTTCACCGTAAGCAAGGACGTAATTGGAGATGATATTCCGAACTATCGTTACATCATCGTCATCGGTAGTCAGGATGGTTTTGGAACCGGTAAGTGGCGTGATGTCGATGACACTCCTTCGACATGGACATTGGGAGGTGGTTCAAACCCTGCTTCCGATGATGGCATCGATTACGATTCAAACATCATCGATATGATTCTTGAGGGAACAGGTCAGGAAGAGATGCTTTCATCGTACGATGTTGATGGCCACGTCTACGCTACCTTAACCGGCTTTGAAATGCCAGAGATTCCGCAACAAATCTTTGGTGCCTCTGTTGAAACAGTAACGTCTTCTACCGCTGTTATCACCTGGTCAACGACTGTTTCAGATGTGACTTCGATTCAATATGCATTAGCCGGACAGCAACCAATTGATGCTGTGACAAACCGATTGCAAACGAATCCTGCCACAGATCATGCAGTGACACTCACAGATCTTGAGGTTGGGACGTCCTATTGGGCATTTATTCAAGCAAATGGGAGCGATGAGGTCGTGTTGTATTTCAACACGAGCAACGTCGTTGATGTAACGCCTCCAGAACTCTTGAATTTGGATTCTGAGGTCCTCGAGGATGGACGAATTAAACTTACGTGGTACACTTCTGAAAGCTCGACAGAACAAGTTTTGATTGGGGATACTTCGATTCACAACGATGCATTTGCAACAAAGAAGAATCATGAATTCGTCACGGACGCATACGCCAACGGAGAGTACGTCATTACCGTGAAAAGCGCAGATGCATCAGGGAATCTGAACGAGAGTACGATTTCAGTAAGCATTGATCTGGAAGTTGATAACGGCAATCCGAGTCCTTCAACGCCCTCTGATTCTAACGATGAAACAGGAAACGAAGACAAGGAATCACCAATCTCAAATGATATGGTCCAAATAGGAATTCTTGTCACTATCCTTGTGCTGTTGATTGCTTTCGTTCGCGTCCGAAACGGCGAGGAAGGCGACGACAAATGGGCCTAATCTTTCCTTGCACCATGCGCAGGAATCCACTCTGCTAAGTACGCTGCAACAGCGATCATCCCGAATTGAGCAAACATGCGCAATATGTGTGCCCAGGCAGGGAATTTATTTCCATCCAGCGGGATACCGTTTATCCACATGTTGAGATTGGCCCAATAAAGAACGATGAGCAAGAAAACTGTCGCCTTACCTGCAATGATTCGGGTTTGGGGTATGATGAGTCCTATTCCACACAATATTTCGGGAATTCCACTAATTATGACCCAGAATTCAGGACTCCAAGGAAGAATCTCAGGGACGATTGGCGTAAACCATTCAACATCTGTGAAGTGCATAATTCCAACATTGATGAAAAAAAAACCCAAACCAAAGGCGAGGACATCCTTGTGATACCGCAAGATGTAGTTCATCGTTTCACCACGATGGTAAGGAGGTCGCCATCCTTAAGTTGGTGATCAAGACCGACTCGCTGCCAATCGAATTTCGCCGAGGGCCCTTTAATTCGGCCAAATCGGAATTTTCGAACAAAGTCCCGGTGCAATTTGTTGCAAATGGTCTCAACCGTTGAATCGTCTTTGACAATGAGTGGTTCCTCCAAATCCGCTTCTTGTCCTTGTGGCTTGAGGAAGACGCGCATAAATCCAAGATTGTCGTAGATGAAATCTTTGAGCTCTGTAAGTCCAATGTCCTTGAACGCTGAAATTTCCATGATTGGCCAGTCTTGGGGAAGTGCTGCTCTTGCTCTTGCTATATCCTCGGGGGTTGCAATATCGATTTTATTGATGGCAATAACCGCTTTTTCATAGACAATGTTGCCCGCCAAACAATCCACAATTTGTTCGGCAGTCGTATCTTGTCGCAAGGTAACAATCGCTGATGTGAATCCGAAAGAACGAATGATGTCTCCCATTTCTTCAGGCGTGAGATGGGTTTGTTCAACCGTTGTACGGACGTCGATTCCCCCCTTGTCAACGCGCTTGATAAAGACAGGAGGTTTTTGCTGATTTAGGCGCAGTCCAGAGTTGTGCAATTCTCTGTGCAGGACATTGAAGTGACCGTCTTGAAATGGATCGACAATGTACAACACCATGTCGGAGGAACGAATGACATTGAGGATCTCTTTCCCGCGACCTTTTCCCTCTGCTGCTCCTTTGATCAAACCGGGTAAGTCAAGAATCTGGATTTTTGCACCTCGATGCTCCATAACGCCCGGAATACAGGTCAGTGTGGTAAACGCATAGCCTCCGGTTTCAGAGTGAGCATCGGTCACTTTCGAAATGAGCGTTGATTTTCCAACCGATGGGAATCCAACCAACGAAACAGTTGCGTCCCCGGATTTCTTTACTTCGAATCCTTTTCCACCACCACTTGCTTTTGAGTGTGCAGCAGCTTTTTCTTCCTTGAGTTTCAGTTGAGCAATTTTTGCTTTCAACTTCCCGATATGGGCGTTCGTAGCTTTGTTTTTTTGGGTTTTATCAATCTCGGCGCGAATCATTTCGATTTGCTCCTTAATCGTCGCCATACGAACCCCCCTATTCCTCTGGACAAGGCCCTGTTCTTCAAGCCTGTTGCCTTTTCTTACCAATTTTTTTCAATCCCTTGTTTTCTGATGCTGCCGAATGTATCAAAGAAGAGCCATCCTTCGGCCAAATTATGGGACTGGAGATTGTTGTTCTTTTGCTTGATGTCCCGAGTTTGCGCCAATTGCTGGAAACACCTTGGCTGCAACTTTATTCTGGACTTGAGCGGCGAACACTTCGAGCAAATCGTCCTCAACAGGATGCTCGACTAAAAGTGAATTTCGACATCGATGCAGAGGCCGAATTACTCGACTGGATGGACACGCAAAATCGCGATGAGGACGATGCAACAACGTTCTGGTCATGCTTGGAAGAATCCGGTGATGGTGAAAAAGGGCTTTTGCTTGCAATGAAATGGGCCAGTCCCGGAGCTTGGGAAGCATGGGAAGGAAGAGCCTACATGTACCTTGATGTCGCACTCTCAAAAACCATTGAAGGTGAGGCTGAATTGTACGGCGGTGAGACTTGGGATTCCGTTTGTGAAGCCCTGAAGAATTTACCAGAGCAGGAATATGCCGAACGTGTTTGTTTGGATTGGATGGAGCGGCGAAAGCAGCTTGGTGAGACCATGGATGAGAAAGAAGACCCCCGCATTGTGCCTACATTCGAAGCCCATGATCGAGCTGCAAAATCGCTGGTTCATGCCATGACTCGGTGGAACAACGAGGACAATCTGGTTGCTATTATTGGCAGAGACCACCTTGAGGCTCGGAAATGGGGGTCCTTCTCTTGGAATCTATCGACCATCCTTGCCAATGGTGTTCCTGATGATACAACAGCGTCGGGTTGAAAGACCACATCCGTTTCGGTAAAAGCATGTCCGAGGACAATGAGGACCTCCCTTTGGATGAAACATCCGAATCTCATGACGATGAAACCCCTGCTTTTGAAGAGGTTGAGGAACAGTTGGACCTATCAGAGCACGTCGAGCCAATTGACCCTCTGGAAGAAGCAATCGAACGTGCTGAAAAAGCAGAAAAGGAAATTGCCTACAAAGATGCTGAAATCCAGAACGTTCGTAAGCGATTGATGGCCGAAAAGTCCTCACTCATTCAGTACGGTGGAATGGGGCTCGCACGTCGGATGATTCCAATTCTGAACGACGTCGATCGGGCTTTGAGTCAAGTTGAGGACAGCGATGAAACTGCAGTTGCGCAAGGTCTGCGATTGTTGCGCAACAAGTTGTGGAGAGAACTCGAAGCAGACGGTATCAAATCCATTGAGGCAAAGGGGCAGGAATTCAATCCAGCAACCATGGAAGCGATCACGACACTACCCGCATCCGAACAATTTCCCGCTGGTCAAGTCATTGACGTTCTCGAACCTGGTTACATGTACAAAGAACGTGTTCTCAGAGCTGCCCGTGTGGTTGTCGCAACCGAGTAACTAGCCCGCATGTGGGCTTGAATTGATTTGGGAAAAGCGATAGAGGCCGTCTTGTTCAATGAGCCATTCGATAACAGAGGCGGGGACACTTGGTGCGAGAACCATTCGTGTAGCATCGTCATCATAGACCGTAGAAAGCATCATGCAGGTTTGTCGAATTCTCCAGCCTTCGAATTGTTGTCGTTCGTGCAATTCAATCCAACGAACATCAAAATTTGAGGCCTCATAGAGTGCTCTTGTTTCATCATCGGACGTCACCAGTGTCCCTGTTCCATGCTGCTTCATTGCATGCTCCACCCAGTTGGGAGGGTCATTGATATCGTCGATACCAACAATTGTGACGCTGTTTTTGTGGCCGCTCGCATCCACCCAACATTCAATCATCTCTTTTCGTTCCTGGAACGAGAAAGGATTGTCCATCGTCCATTCTTCTTGTGCAGAACCGATGGCAATCGTCACGTTCTCAAAGTGGGAAAGTGCTTGTTCGACCAAATACGCATGCCCGTTGTGAAACGGTTGGAACCGCCCCAATACGATTCCATTGGCCATGACTCACGCAAAGTAGGATGCAACATCAACGTTTGGAAGTGTGTGTCCCATTTCATTGAAGCATGCAATCATCCGATTACACCCCTCTATCATTTCATCAATGCTTGTCGTTCCCATGCTCCCGACTCGGAACATCTTACCCTTGAGGTGATCCTGAGCCCCAATGACCTGTGTTTGGTACTCGTCTTTCAGTTTGCTTCGCCAAGTGTCATTCATCCCCTCGGGATACATGATGGCTGTCACCGTCTCGCTTTGCTGACCTGCATCGGCGAGCAACATGAATCCAAGATCTGAAAACAAATTACGAACACCCTTAGCCAAAGTTTTGCATCGATTCCAACGATTCTCGAGTCCTTCCTCTTCGAGTTCACGAAGCGATGCCGCCCATCCCATGGCGAGATTGATTGCAGGCGTCCAAGGTGTTTGGTCATCATTTCCTTTCTTCAAGGCAGAGACCATGTCAAGGTAGTACACAGGATTTGAGTCACCTTGCTGGCGAATTGTATGGACACGCTCGATAAAATGGTCATTGATGGCCACAGCGGCGATGCCGCTTGGTCCTGAGGTGCACTTCTGTGCGCCCATGACCACTGCTTCAGCATTCCACTTTGCGGGGTGTACGGGTAGTCCACCTACAGAGGTAATCCCATCCAGAATGAATGCAACATTGTGTTCTTTGCACAGCTGAGCAATCGCTTCAGCATCCTGCGTTATCCCTGAACTTGTCTCATTGTGGCATATTAAGAGCGCTTCAAACGTCCCTCGACCAAGTTGTTCTTCAAGTTCCATGATGTCAAAACTACGCCCCCACTCGTAGGCAATATGCTTGACTTGGCAATATTGCTTGCAAATATCTGCTACGCGTTCACCAAATTTCCCGTTGGTTGGGACGAGGACTCTGTCGTTTGGCCTGAATCTGTTTGCAATCACCATTTCCATCGCAGCAGTACCGCTGCCAGATACGGCAAGCACTTTGTAGCCATCCTCGCCGGACCATGACTCCGTTCCTCGATCACGTGAGGATGGTGTCAGATTGAATGCATATCGCAGACCGGCATTGAGGTCGGCCATGACATCACGAAACTCGGTTCCTCGAGCCGTTATGACAGGTGTTGCCATTGCTTGCAAGCATGCATCACTCATCCGTACGGGGCCAGGGACGAGAAAACAGTCGCCTTGGTGTGCCATGTGTTCATGGTAGCGCGCACGGTTTTTGAATAGAGACTCTTCATCACAAGGAAAGAGCCCCGTGTAACGATGCTATGTGCTAAAGACGTGGACGTTTAGGATTGGCCATGATGCGGGTAGGACTTGCGATGTTGCAAGGTGCTCGACATGAGCATGAAGAGGCACTTCTCTCCATTGCTAGAGACCTTCAACATGATGTTGAAGTGGTACAGTTAAGGAAAGGAGAGGACCTTGATTCTTCCATCCATGGGTTGATTTTGCCAGGCGGTGAATCGACCACAATGCGAATTGCATCACGGTCTGAAGGCCTGCTTGATTCCATATTCAACTGGATGGATGAACATCCCAATCGCCCAGTTCTCGGAACCTGTGCTGGTGCAATTCTACTGGCTATGCCGAGCAACAATCGAGCGCCCTACATCAAGGCTGCAATATCGAGGAATGCTTGGGGTCGGCAACGTCAATCCTTTGAAGCGGACATTGAAGTTGAAATCGAGCGACTGGAAACAAGAGGGGTCTCAGTTCAACGTCAACCTGATGCGTATGGGCACACACCTCTGGTTGTCGGTAATTCGGATGCTCGACCTCCAAGCGATTCTTTCCCAGGTGTTTTTATCCGAGCTCCACGCTTCGAAAGCGATGGAATTGCATGCGAGATTATCGCACGGTTTGGACAAGAGATTGTTGGCGTTCGCGATGGATCGAAATGTGCTGTCACCTTCCACCCAGAACTTACGAATGATCGCCGCTTCCACGCATGGCTTTTGAACGAAATCGCCGGACTATCACCGACGGATTGAACAAGGAGAGGTCAGGGGTTCTGTACATGGTGCTTCATCTTCCGATGCATACGGAGATTCTTCCGCCAGAGGAAGGAGAACCAGAAGGTTGTGTCCAGTGTCAGGAGGGGCGCAAACTCGTTCTGTTTGTGACGGGTAAATGCCACTGGGGATGCGATTACTGTCCACTTTCAGAAAATCGACGCGAAACGCCAGACATGTTTGCAAATGAACGAAGGTGTTCAACTTGGGAAGAGGTCATTGAAGAGGGCCGTGCAATGAAAGCAACGGGTACAGGTATCACAGGCGGCGATCCGATGCTCGATGCAGAGCGTTCAGTTGAAGCTATCAAACAACTCAAACAAGCCTTTGGTGAAGAACACCACATTCACCTCTACACTTCGATTCCATTCAAACTTGAATGGGTGGAGAAACTTGCAACTGCGGGCCTCGATGAGCTTCGGTTCCACCTGCTGGATGGCACGACCAAACAATACGAAGAAGTCATCCATGCCGCAAACGATGCGGGAATCAATGTTGGAATTGAACTTCCTTGTGAGCCAGACAAGGAGGATTCGCTCTTTGCATTGCTCGAGCAATTGGATCAACTTCCCGTCCAATTCCTCAATTTGAACGAATTGGAAATTACAACAGGCAACCAAGAAAACATGGACGTTCGAGGATTCAATCTATCAGGTGGTCTCTCTGCGGCTGCAGAAGGGTCGCTCGAACTCGGTATCCGACTTAAGGAGGCGGCGAAAGACAAGTCCTTCCATCTCAAATTCTGTACTGCGTC
>NZVG01000055.1 GCA_002698145.1 Methanobacteriota archaeon
CCACTGAAGCATCGACAAATGGTGACGATAGTCATCCGTACCAACGCATGCTTCGATCATTGCCACATCAAATTGTGGTGATTGATCCAGAGATGGCCACGTCTGCACCGTCTCAGTCAACATCGTATGGATAATGTCAGCTGCGGTTTGGACCATTCGAGTCATTTGTTTTCTGGTTCGAAAAACACGATTGTGGTCGTCAACCCGGTCCGCAGCCTTCCGAGCGCGTGAAAATGCCTTGTCGAGAACCTCGTCCTCGAACAAAACTGTCGGCAACTGCCTCCACGTGACTTTCATGTCAACCCCAGTTCAAGCGGAGTGCCAACCCTTCAAGAACCCATCACCTCGTTCGCACCTCGTAAAAAGAAATTGCACATGGTTATGTAGGGTCGCCATCCAGAGCATCCCATGGCGAAGAAATCGAAGAAGCCAGACCTACCAGAATGGGCTGTTGGATTGTGGAACGATTTGGGTTCACCCTCACTGAACAAACTCCAAGGCGTTCACAACGGAGACCTCCTCGAACGCAGAAACGGACTTCGTAGGGACGATCTCATCGAGGTTTTAATCGACGCAAGAGCCCTCCTTCCAGATGTGAACCCATGGGTTCGAGGTCGGTTGATCTCCTCCGGAAAGACAAGCCTCGAGATTCTCGATGAGGACGGTGTTCAGCGGTTTATTGCACGTGACACAATCGTCCAAATCGTCCTCGTTGCTCATACACGTCCTGCATACATCGACGACAAAGAACTTCTTGCATTCGAACGAGAGGACATGAAGCGCCGTTCAACACTTCACGAAAAAGTCGAGAAGGAAACAACTGGAAACGACGATGCACATCTTTGGGGATGAAGACATGGCTGTACCTGAAGGATGGTCGATTCAAGAAAATCATTTGATGCGTGAATTCAAATTTGAAAATTTCCTGGAAGCCAAAGCACTTGTCGACAAAATAAGCATCATTTGTGAAGCGAAAAATCATCATGCTGATATCCACTTCGGCTGGGGTTATGTGATTGTGGAACTTACCACACACGACCAAGGAAAAGTGACTGAACTCGATTTCGATGTTGCAAACTCAATCAATGAAGTTGAGGATTAATTATGCCCACTGACCCCAAAGGACGGGACGTTCCCGGATACGGGCGACACGTGTTCATCTGTGGCCATGAACGCCCAGAAGGAGCCACTCGACCGTCGTGTAAAAACCGAGGAAGTCTGGAGTTACTTACTCGCATCAAGGCGGCCGCTCGAGAGGAAGGACTTCGTGAAATTCGCATTCAGAAATCAGGATGTCTTGATTTTTGCGAGAATGGAATAGCATGCGTTGTGTATCCTGAAGGAACGTGGTACCGACTCCAACCTCAACTCGACGTTGGTTCAATTGTTGAACATCTCAAAAACGGGACTGTGGATACGGATTTGTTGATGAACTTCGATGACTGATCACAGTTTTACAGGTCGAGTAGCACCGCAAGCCTGACACTTGAGCAAGGTTGTTCGATCTTCCTTGATGAAGTGTGTATCAGGGGCACCGCATTGACTGCACTTGATGTATGTGTTCACATACCCTACGATTGCTTTCTTGAGGCGCTTCGGCGGAATTCGTCCCTTGAATCGAGCGCGAGGACCATCACGAGATCCTGATGTTCCTAATTCGTTCAGAATGTATTGATAGACGTGATTGTCGTCTCGGTCCATCATTCCTACAACTTCTGTGAAGTTCCGCAAAATCGTGTTTGAACCCTCAATCATGATTTGTGGTTCCGGCAATCGCCAACGTTCACGCGATGAAATATCCTCGGGGATATTGTCGCGTGCTCGATTGAGCAGCGTCTCATAATCAAAGTCGCTCATGAGGATGCCTGACAACTCTTTCTCTTCAACTCTTTGATGAAAAATATGCAAAGCCTTCATGGAGGTCAGTGTGTTCGCTTAGCACGATAACATGGCACTGGGTATTGAAGAGTTGAAAACCATCGCTAAAAATCTGCGGAAAGACGGCCTAAATTCACAACAAATTGCAGATGAGTTGTCCCTTTCTCAGGACACGATACAATGGCTTCTTACCGACTCTACCTCAGAACGGCCTCCAGATGTTCGTGTTGGCTGGAGGACCATTGGCGTTCGACCTGCCAGAATCACAGCCATTGGTAACATCATGGCTGATGTCGTTCTTGAGGAAGTTGAAGAAATCGATACGATTGTTGGAATCTCAATCAACGGAATTGCGTTTGCTCACGAAGTTGCCCAAGCTCTCGATGTTGAGGTAGCAATTCATCGAAACGTCGACGGCGAACCAGGCGCAGGTGCTCTTTCGAACAAATACGGACAAGTTGGAGGTGGCAAGAAAGTTGCCATCATCGATGACGTTCTTTCGAGTGGTGTAACGATGAGCAACACGATTGCCGCTATGCGTGCAGCCGGTGGAGAAGTTGTACTTGCACTTGTGCTTGTCAATAAAACTGTCCGTAATGAAATCGACGATGTTCCTTTGCGTGGTTTGATTCGAGCCGTTCCAGTTTGAGGTGAACCAATGCATTGGTCTGATGTTGTTGCTCAACGTCTTTCAGAAAGAGGTTCAAAACACATCGTCTCAACAGGAATTACGCCGAGCGGTGAATTCCACATCGGCCATCTTCGCGAAATTCTCACTGGCGACATGATTTCCAAAGCGGCTAGAAAGGCGGGTTTGGATGCTGAATTTGTATTCATTGTTGACAGCGCAGATCCTCTGCGTAAAGTGTATGCCTTCTTGGATGATTCTTATTCAAAATACATTGGTCATCAACTGAAAAAAATTCCGCCACCAGATGCGAATGGTTGCCCCGACATGCAACGTTTCGCCGAAGGCGTCTCGTACGCTGATCATTTTCTCGAACCCTTCAAGAAAGCCCTGAAACAGATTGATGTTCATCCACGATTTATCGATAATTTTGATGCCTATGCGTCGGGCCAATTCGCTGAAACCTCACAAATTGCTTGCAACAATGCTGACAAAATCCGTGAAATCATTGAACGAGTGTCTGGTCGAGAACTGTCCCCTGATTGGTTTCCATGGAACCCGATCGATTCCAACGGCTCCATCGATGGAATTCGTGTCACAGGTTGGAACAATCCATTCGTATCTTGGATAGATTCCGAAGGAAATGAAGGACAAAGCGACGTAACCAAAGGCGAGGGGAAACTCCCTTGGCGAATTGATTGGCCTGCGAAATGGGCATGGATTGGGGTGACAATGGAGCCATTCGGAAAAGACCACGGTGCAGCAGGTGGTTCATACGACACGGGCAAAGAAATCGTCGAATTGTTCGCACAACAAGCTCCCGTAGACCTCACCTATGAGTGGATCAGCCTACGCGGTCAAGGTGCTATGTCCTCCTCATCCGGAAACACGATTGGACCGCTCGAAGCGCTCTCTCTTGTTCCCCCAGAAATCCTTCGATACCTTGTGGCATCAACCAAACCAAACAAAGCCATCGAGTTTGATACCGGCATGGGATTGGTGAATTTAGCGGATGAGTTTGAAAGAACAACATCACGTGATTTCTCTATAGAACTAGAGAAAGAAGGCCTCAGTAGAAGACAATTGGTTGCCATTGAGGACGCAAAAACTGCGCTTGAACTTTCACTCATTTCACCCAGAGAAGAAACATCTTCAGTCACCTTCCGACACCTAGCAATGCTCGCTCAAACCAAGTCGAAAGACGAAGATGTATGGAAGTCACTCGGAATAGACGGTTCGATTCCCCAAAGCATGGTTGACCGCCTTAATCGAATGCGGACTTGGGTTCATTCAAACCACTTTCCGGATGAGCTCCGTATTGCAATTCTTGAACAACCAAGCTCCGAAGCAATGGCACAAATGAGCGAGGAGAACATTCGCCTACTTCCTGAACTCATCAAATCTCTTCGTTTATCGAACTGGGAGGCTGCGTCCATCCAAACCTCAATCTCCAGCACTGCCAAAACGCTCGAATTGTCGCCGCGTCATGCATACAGAGCCCTGTATCTCTGCCTCATGGGGACGGAACGTGGGCCAAGATTGCCGACGATTTTGACCGAACTTGATCAAGATACGATTCTGAACCTGCTTGACGCCTGCTTGCAAACCAAGCAAGAATCCTGAGATTAGCATCCTCTCGACCCTAAGAGTTGAAAAGAGGTCGGACCATCTCAGTATCATGGCAGGGGTCTATTGCCCAACTTGCGAGTCGAGTGTTGAGGCTGCTGCTAAGTTCTGTTTGTCTTGTGGCCACGATTTGACCGTTCAAGGCCCGATTACCTCAACGGGCCATGACCTCAACCAAATCAAAGATGTTATTCGACACCGAGAAGACCTTTCTATGGCTGAAAAATTTGACATGATTGCCCGTGTTGAAGAGGGTGCAAACCCCATCACGATGGGGATTGCTGCGGCAGCAGATGACGGTGAAAATTTCGATATCGGTCAAGCTTTTGAGGGAGCAGGCGACGACATTTCATCCTTCAAGAAACATGAATTCGGACAATCACCCGCTGCGAATGCCGCTGTCCGAGCAGTTGTTCGGGGTACCTCCGGATGGGACATGATCAAAGCAGGAACACTCGATATGTCGGACGGTATGTTTCGAGATGCAATGAATCACGGGATGGAGGCCTCGACACACATCCACGATGTGGCTAGCGGTGAGCACGAAGGTATCGATCCTGAAGCGATGAGAGCGATTCCAGTCCTCAAACCGCCAAAGAGAAGTTTCTGCCCTAAGTGTGGTTCTGACATTCACAACAACACGATGCTTCAATGGAGAAAATGGAGAGAATCATCCTCGGATGTGGTATCAATGCAAATGGAAGCAGCGATGGAAACTGCATTGATTGAAGTCGCCAGCCATTATGTCAACGTAATCCAAGCCCTGAAAGACGAACGCGATGATGCTGTTGCACGTGCTGCCAAAGCATCAGCGGAAGGGAATGAAGACTCTCTCCGAGAGAAACTTGAATCGGAAATTCGGGCAGAACTAGAGAAGGAGTTCAAATCTGAGGGCAAGTCAAAATCGAGCGGTAAATCACAATCGAAATCCAAATCTCAACCAAAGAAAACACAATCCAAACCCAAGAGTAAACCGAAGACTGGAGGTCTGTTTGGAGCGAAACGTCCCAAGAAAACCTACGAAGGAGAGCCTGGTGGTAAAGCAGACTGGTTCCTCGAAGAAGCCCTCGATACCGTGTACGATCCACACGGGACGGGTAAGTCGGTCAAGGGTGCAACCATTTTGGCTCGGTCCTCAGATGGGAACGTACGCGTTCGTGATGTTGTACGTGCTTATGCGCTTCAGGGGCGAGACGGGGTCCTTGAATTGGCATGGACAAACCCGATTACTGAATATCTGATTGAAGCCTTCGACGCCTGTTGAGCTAGAATAGGTTCGATGAAAGATCGAGAATGTATCGGATCCCGATTACGAAAAGTACAGCAACAAAAAGCTGCATAGTCCGATGCTCGGAAACGTTTGCTATCCCAAACCTTGCACCGAAATTTGCCGAAATAACAACCACCACAAACAGGCTGAAGATAAGAACAAGATTCGATGTAAGAACATCGAGCTGACTCGAATCAAGAACTGAAAAGTGTGCCAATATGGACACTGGAAGTACAACCATCATGATGTGAAGACTTGTTCCAATCGCCTTCCTCGACTCAAGCCCGCCGTATGATCTGAGTACTGGAACATAAATTACTCCCGCACCAATAGCAAGAACAGAGGACAGAAAACCACCAGAAGCGACACCTGCTCCAAGCATGGGCAGGTTTGGTTCTTGTTCCTGTACGATGCCTGTGTCCGTTGAGCGAAGTGTTTTGCCAATGGCCCATGTTACGAAAATCAGACTCAAACCTTTGAACAACAAATCGAACGATCCGCTCATGGAGGCAACAACGAGCACCCCTAATATGGCACCTGGAAGTGCCCCCCACAGGCTCTGCTTGAAACGCTCATCTGAAATGTGTCCCTCTTTCCTGTGACGCAACCCTGATCCCCACGCTACAGTTGCGGACAGGACAAGAGAAACGATGAGCAATGCTCCATTAATTTCCCAGCCTAGACCGTAGTGAAGCAATGGAGCAAACAGGAGACCGCCGCCAAGACCGAGCGGTGCGAAAAGAAAACCAATGAAACCGCTGCCTAAGATTACCAAAGCCATGGTAACGGCGTCCATACCGCTTCCATTTGGACTCAGCATATCATATCAACCCAATCTGTGGTATAGATTGATAAGTGTTTGACACGACCAATCTTCATGGACGCACTCATGATTGGACTTATTGTTGGAGGATTCATACTCCTGATTTTCGGTTTCTGGTTTTTCAGCACTTGGAACCGATTGGTTCGTTTGGAAGAAAATGCAAACAAATCCTGGGCCGACATTGATGTGCTCCTCAAACAACGTTACGATATGATTCCAAATCTCGTCAACATCGTGAAAGGATACGCAGAACATGAGCGTGAAATCTTTGAGCAGTTTGCGCTCGCTCGCCAAACTGCTGCCGGCTGCCTTGCACAGGGAGACGTGAAGGGTGTTGGCGCTGCTGAAGGCATGCTTTCCGGCCTTATGCCAAAGATCAATATGGTTGCAGAACAATATCCAGATCTCAAAGCCGATACATCCTTCGTCAATTTGCAAAACCAACTGGTGGCGCTCGAAAACCAACTCGCAGATCGACGAGAATTCTACAATGCTTCATCCACCAACTTCAATTCTGCAATCCAGATGATTCCAACAAACTTTGTTGCTGCAACGAAAGGTTGCACGAGGAAAGATCTCTTCGTCGTCGAAGGTGTTCAGCGAGAGAACGTTCAGATTTCCTTTTGAATACGAACCTTGAAGTTTGAACCGCACAAATCAAGTCTGAGGAGCATCCTATGTTCTTGGTAATAGGTCACAGCCCGATTGCTGTCAATCTGGCTCGCTGGTGCGCTGAGAGGCGACCAACAAGACTGATTGGTCTCGCTTCATCCCTTGCAATCGCTGAAGAATTGGGTGACTGCGAAATTCTTCCGTTACCAAAACCATTGAGTGTTTCTGATTTACCCAACGCTGGCCAGAAACCAACCGCTGTCATTCTTGTCGATTCCGAGGTTCTCAAGGAAGACCAAGTTCTTTCTGCTCTTCGTAACCGATGGCCTGATGCACCGATTCTCTCCGAAAAATCAGCAGGTGATGATGTCGATACTGTGGATAAGATTGATGTTCAAGACATCATAACCGCTGCGTTCAAAGAAAAGGTCCGTTCTTGGGAGCGTCATGCTGGAGCCACGGTTCTGGAAAGCTACATTCGTCACCTACCTGAAGAATCCAAGGTTGCGATATTTTGCCACGACAACCCTGACCCAGATGCACTCTCATCCGCATTAGCGATGCATGAATTGGTTGCGTTCTTTGGTCATGAACCGACAATCTATCACGGAGGGCTCATCGAACATCAGCAAAATCAAGCCATGGTCCGCCTTCTTGAAATCCCGCTACGACGGATTATTCTTGACTGGGAGTTGGAGGATGTCCTCAATGAAGCTGAATGCATCATCACTGTTGATTTTCATCAACCCGGAGCGAACAATATCCTCCCCAAGGACTGTGTGCCTCACATCATCATCGACCATCACAGCTCTGACAAAACAGTCAGTGCAGATGTCGCATTCTTGCGTCCAGAGTATTCCGCAACATCATCACTTATCGCTAATCTTCTCATGAGCATGAGTTTGGAAATGACGCCACGCCTTGCTACCGCTCTTTCGTTCGGTTTGCGAACAGATACGCTTTCGTTCACACGGTCGTTCAATCAAGTCGATTTGCGGGCACTCATGTGGCTGAATACCTGGGTTGATGATGACTTGTTGCAGTCGATACAGGCTCCATTGCGTACACAGGAAACCTTGCAATCTTTTCGACAGGCTCTTACGACCATGACTCAGAAAGGAGGGCTCGTCCTTGCCCCGATCAACAACCTCATCCACAGAGACGATCTGGCGCAGGTGGCCGACTTTTTGTTTGCCACATCAACAACCGACCTCGTCATTGTGTTCGGCATTCAACGTCAGAAGATACTTCTTTCCGCCAGAAGTCGGCGTGAAAATCTCCACATTGGGCTGATGCTTTCGAAAGAATTCCCGAACGGACAAGCAGGAGGACATCGAGGTATGGCCGGAGGGCAAATTCAATTCGCATCGCTTGGCTTTAATGAGACACACGTAGACGAACAAGAGCATGAAGCGATTCTCGAAGCATTTTCAAATCGACTGGATTCGATGTTTTCAGAGGAGAGGGATGCATGAGCAATGCAGCACCATTCGTCGATATTTCTCCGACGTTGAGAATCCTGGGGACTGCTCATGTTGCAACCGCCTCGGTTGAGGCTGTTCGTGAGCAAATCGAAACCTATCAACCGAAAGTTGTCGGTGTTGAGTTATGTCAAACACGTCATGACGCGTTGGTTGAAGGACGTAGGTTGGACAAGGAAGGACTCCGCAGAGTCATCAAAGAAGGGAAAGCCCCGATGGTTCTCATTCAAGCCATGTTGAGCGCTGAGCAACGAAGAATGGGGCTTAATGAAGGTCAAGAGCCCGGTGCAGAACTACTTGCAGCCGTTCAAACTGCGAATGAAGCGGGTCTGGAGGTAGCATTGGTCGATCGAGACATCCAAGTCACCATGCGAAGGGCTTGGAAGAAAATGAAGTGGAGAGAACGCTTTCGTTTACTTATGTCGCTTTTTGTCGAAGAAGAGGATGAGGACGAGGAGATAGACCTCGATGATTTGTTGTCAGATTCGGATTTGCTGTCTTCCATGATGGATGAATTGAAGCAATTCTCACCGGGTGCGGGAGAAGCACTCATCGACGAGCGAGATCAATACATTGCAGAGAAAATTATGCAGGCAAAAACGGAAGAGAAAATGCTCGTCGTTGTCGGAGCGGGTCATCTAAATGGGATTGAAAAAGCACTTTCGCCTTACACTCCGCTACCTACTGAAGACATGGAAAGAATATCCTCGGTCCCCCGGAAGGGAATTATTGGAAAGACCTTGCCATTTGCGATTCCACTGATTGTTATGGGACTTGTTGGATTTGCACTGTTCAACAACGATGATGTTGATGTTGTGAGGATGTTGACAATATGGACCCTGTTCAATGCAATCTTTGCCGCAGTTGGTTGTATCTTAGCACGGGGTCATCCTTTGGCAATACTGACCGCTGCACTTGCAAGTCCAATTACTTCATTGAATCCTGCCTTAGCAGCAGGTTGGTTCGCTGGTTACGTTCAACTTCGAATTTCTGAACCGACGGCAGAGGATTTGCAATTGTTCCTCAAGGGAACAACTATTGGTGGTTTCTGGAGCAATCGTGCAGGTCGAGTTTTACTGGTTACAGCCCTAACGAACCTTGGAAGCATGCTCGGTGCATGGTTTGCAGCCGCTGGATTCATTGGTGGGGGAATCACCTAACTGAGCCTCTGCATAACGCCAAGTAAGTCAGTATGTGCTTGTACGTCATGAACTCTTAACCAATCAATTCCAGCTTGCTGTGCATGTGCTGCAACACCAAGCGTACCATACAATCGATCATCCGTGGAGGAGTGGCCTGTCAATTGGCCGATCATTGATTTACGAGAAACGCCCCAAAGAACTGAAAAATCGTGTTCCCCACGGAATGTTTCCCAGCCATTCAATAAATCGATGTTGTGTTCGAGCGTCTTTCCGAAGCCAATCCCAGGATCGAGACAGATTTTACTCGGTTCCAACCCTGCATCAACCAAGTATTCTGCAGTCGTGAGGAGTTGGTGAGAAACTTCCAGCAATACATTGCCATAGGATGGATTGTGCTGCATAGTCTTTGGCTCACCAAGCATGTGCATAATGCAAACTGGAACCTTGCGGTCCAACACCAAGTCCACCATTTCTTGTGACCGAAGTCCCGAGACGTCGTTGATGATGGTNGCTCCAGCATCCAAAGCTTGTCGAGCGACCTCGTGATTTCGGGTATCAATTGATATTGGAGTATCTGGAGAGTTGGTTCGTAGGCCTGATATGACTGGAATTACTCGTTCAAGTTCTTGTTCTATAGAGATTTTTTCAGAACCTGGACGAGTGCTTTCACCACCGATATCGATGATTGAAGCCCCTTCCCTCATCATTNGAAGGCCGGTGCTTATTGCGTCTGAGTGGTTGGTTTGACGAGAAGCACCGTGAAAGGAATCAGGCGTGACGTTGAGGATACCCATAAGACCNGGAGGCCCTATGTGACGGCGGAACGAAAAAGGTGCCAATGCGTCAGCCATNACCAGTTGCAGTAAGGATGGATTGATAAGGTCTCATACCCAAGGGTTTTGCATGTCGGAGATTGAAGGCAACCATACAACCAATGGTTCNAGNCCATCGACGNCGGAGTTAGGCGTTAGTGAAGCGTCTCTTGAACTCGCTGAGCGAGTAGCGCTTCGCCTCGATATTTACGACAAACCTGCGATCTTCAACATGCTTTCTAGCAGAGCGAAACTTGGAGCGGGCATTGTTACCGTGTCTTTGCTCTTCTGGTGGCTTCTCATCAGCAATTCCTCTTCGGATGACTTGGGGGTCGGAGTTTCCAAATTCTTTGCATTGGACTTCAACCAGGTTGCACTCGCAGTAATGGCATTGTCGTTCCTTCACTCTGCATTTGGTGACTTTGGCCGAGAGATGGGTTCACTTGTCCCATCTCTTATTTCAGGAGTCATGATCATCATGGTTCTCTTGTACGTAGGTGAACCAATCGTCACNGCGTTCATGTCCGATTCAATCGAAGTGAATACGGGGTTGTGGCGCAGTGCTCGTCTCGCGTTGGTTGGAGCTGGTACCGTTTTCGGAGGTCATCTCATCGTTGATGCATACCTTCTGTTGTGGTTGCGTCGTTTTCTCGAAGCAAACGAAGACATCGTGCTNACACCTCCAGGTGAGCATGATGAAAATGCTACCATGGAATGATACCTCTCAATTCATCAATACAACCCNCGAGGCGTAGTTATGGCCGGCCATGATGTCATTATCCTTCGACTTGGATATCGCCTCGGTCGTGACCCCCGAATTACCACTCACCTCGCTTTGGTCGCAAGAGCACTAGGCGCTAACCGATTTCTTTTTTCAGGGGATGACGATGAGCGCCTAGCAGAAAACATTGGATCCGTAAATCAACGCTTCGGAGGCGACATGGTTGTCGAACACGTGAAGAGTCCAATGGCCTGGTTGAGAAAATTTGTTGGTGATGGTATTGATGGGAACCCTCCTGGAATTGCAGTTCATTTGACGATGTACGGTGCATCCTATCGGAGTGTTACACCAACCATTCGTAGAGACCGTCCGCTGGTCGTTGTTGTTGGTGGGGCTAAGGTGCCTTCTGAAGTCTTTCAAATCTCGCAATACAACCTCGCAGTTGGCAATCAACCGCATTCTGAGGTTGCTGCACTTGCATTGTTCTTGGATGGTTGGTATGGGTCTGGCTCAGCTGAAAGAATACTGGATGGCGGAGAATTGATTATCAATCCAAGCAACACTGGAAAAGACGTTACTGATACCAAATGAAGACCATGGTTCCATCGAAAACCATCCCCAATCATTATGGATGGCCTACATGGAATACCTCTGATGTCGATGGTCGGTAGCAGCCCTTCCGGATTCGCCCCGGGTCGACACAATCACGGCGTCTCAAAAGCACCTGAATTTCCAGATGCCGCAGACGCTTTGTTTCACAAGTCAAGTCTACCGCAACGAGCGAGTGGTGAAGGAATCCTCCTACTTGCTGATGGTGGTCGTTTTGAGGGCACACTTTTCGGTGCTGAAGGGTTTGGGGAAGGTGAACTTGTTTTTACCACTGGAATGATGGGATACCAGGAATCACTCACTGATCCTTCATGGGCTGGTCAGATTCTTACGTTCACATATCCCCTGATTGGAAATTATGGTATCCATGGGGGAAAATCAGAATCAAAAGCCGTTTGGCCCAAAGGCGTGGTTGTTCGTCATGCGATGCAGGATCCTGACCATCGCGATTCCATTGGGACCGTCTCTGAACTCTTGCAAGCACACGGCGTACCGGGAATTGAGAACATTGACACTCGAGCGATTACAAAACGCGTCCGTGAGTTGGGTACAGTCCTCTGTATCTTCGGTCCAAAGGAGAAGGAGCAAGAGATGGTGAAGCGGTTGGAGGTGATGACCTCACCCGAGCTTGAGGATTTGGTCGACCTAGTATCCATCGATGAGCCCGTGGTTCTGAATCCTGGTGCAACAGATGATTTGGGACAACCACTTCCTCGTATCGGTGCTTTGGATTGCGGGGTAAAGTACAACATCCTCCGAAATCTTTGTGAGCGGTTCGAAGTGGTCTGGTGCCCACCTGACATTGAATTCGATGAACTGCAAGGGTATGCAATCGAGGCTCTTTTTTGCTCCAACGGGCCTGGAGACCCAGCCCATCCCGGAAAAGCGACCAGCGCGCGCCACACATTGGCAAAGGCAGTGACATCAGGTCTACCCGTCATGGGAATTTGCCTTGGCCATCAGCTCATGGGGCTTGCATCAGGCCTCAAAACCTACAAAATGCGATACGGACATCGTGGAGCGAACCAACCCGTTGTCGATTTGAAAACTAAACGCGTCTGGATTACATCTCAGAATCACGGTTTTGCAGTAGCTGATCCACAAAATGGTATGCTTGCAGCACACCCAAGCGGAGCAACTTCACCAGAAAGCGAAAACCTACACGGTTATGACGTCGAAGTGCGCTATATCAATGCGAACGACAAAACTGTTGAAGGACTCGATGTCCTTAACCGTCCTTGCTTTACAGTCCAATTCCATCCTGAAGCATGCCCAGGGCCGCATGATGCAGAACCATTGTTCAATCGATTCAGAGAGCTTGTTGACAGCCATCGTCGAGGTGGTGTTTAATGCCAAGGAGAGATGATTTGAACACCATTCTTGTCCTAGGTTCTGGGCCCATTAAAATCGGTCAAGCCGCTGAATTCGATTTTTCAGGCTCACAAGCCGTTCGGGCTCTGCGTGAAGACGGTTACGAGGTTATTCTCGTTAATTCAAATCCCGCAACAATCCAAAATGACCCCGAGATGGCAGACCGTGTCTACATTGAACCACTCTTGCCCGACACTGTTCGAAAAATCCTCGAAATTGAGAAACCCGATGCTCTTCTCGCCGGCATGGGTGGCCAAACTGCGCTCAACATTGCGAGTGAATTGTCTCATGATGGTACGTTAGAACGCCTCGGTGTCGAATTGATTGGTTCAGACCTTGATGCAATCGACAAAGCCGAAGACCGGGAATTGTTCAACCAAGTATGTGANTCAATTGACTTACCAATTTCTCAGGCAATTGCNTGNAATTCCATGGAGGAAGTGATCAAGGCTGCAGAAGAACTTGGATCGTGGCCAATACTTATCCGNCCNGCNTTTACACTCGGCGGCCTTGGTGGTGGAACNGCATTTGACATGGGNCAACTCGTTGANATNGCAACNCTTGGCCTNCGAAACTCAAGNATCAATCAAGTNCTTATCGAAGAATCGATTCTCGGATGGCAAGAATTNGANTATGAAGTNATGCGAGATACTGCGGACAATGCAACCATNGTCTGTACGATGGAAAACATCGACCCAATGGGCGTACATACGGGAGAATCCGTTGTTGTAGCACCGCTTCAATCGTTTTCGGATGCTGACCACCAAGAACTTCGAGACAAAGCTCTNGCATTGATTCGTGANTTAAACATCAAAGGTGGTTGCAACGTGCAATTCGCATTCAATCAATTCACTGGAGAGATACGTGTCATCGAGGTCAACCCACGTGTNAGTCGATCGTCAGCNCTTGCNTCAAAAGCAACCGGATANCCNATTGCTCGNATGGCTGCAAAAATTGCAGTNGGNTACACACTNGATGANTTACCAAANCCCATCACTGGAGANGGAACNACAGCAGCATTCGAACCGACNCTTGACTATGTTGTTGTCAANATACCCAGATGGCCATTTGANAAATTCCGAACCGCTGACAGAACCCTTGGAACCTCNATGAAATCGACCGGTGANGTCATGGCAATTGGNCGAAATTTCGAGGANGCNTTCCTCAAGGCATGGGCATCCTTGGANCAAGGATGTCCTTACCCCCGNCCNTTNACAAGNGCNGATGAATCCGAAGGAGAGGGCATGGCTGAACGAGCNCATGAACAACTNCCAGANAGTGTACTTGTGGATTGGCTTCGNATTGCAACTGACCGCCGTTTGGGCGCNCTNNTNGAAGCNTTCCGNAGAGGATGGAGCATAGAAAAAGTTCACGAGATTACAAGAATTACACGCTGGTTCTTACAACGCTTTGAGCACATTGCCAACATGGAATCTGACCTNGTAAACATGAACATACAACCTTCCTCCATGGATTACAANACAATCATTCGNTACAAGTCACATGGNTTCAGTGATGCTCACATTGCAGACGCNCTCAATGGTTTCAAACCCNCTGGNTGGAAAGCATTGCCNGATCATTGCAANGAAGAGANTGTAATGCNTCGACGCCATGAGTTGAACNTTCACCCACGATACAGAATGGTTGATTCNTGTGCTGCTGAATTTGCAGCAAAAACNCCGTACTACTATTCGACCTANGAACCATANCANGACGATGGCATCGATCATGTNCCNGACCTNGNGAAGCGAAACAAGCAGCGTATGGTTGCCATNGGTTCNGGACCCATACGAATCGGACAGGGTATTGAATTCGATTATGGATGTGTTCACGCAGTAATGGCNATTCGNTCTGCNGGCATGGATGCNGTTCTCATCAACAACAATCCTGAGACTGTNTCNACNGACTTCGATACATCCGATCGNTTGTACTTCGATCCACTCACATCTGAATGTGTNTCAGAAATTCTCCTTAGAGAAAAAGCACATGGNATCCTTTTGCAATTCGGNGGACAAACTGCAATCAATTTAGCTCAGCCAATTNAANANCGTCTGAAACACCTCGCANNCAAAGGAGCAGAAGTGCAAATTCTTGGAACNAGTGTGGATGGGATTGATGAAGCGAGTGATCGTGANCGATTCGAAGCNTTNGCNAAGAAAAACGGATTNCGNATGCCGAATGGATCNACAGGTACCTCAGCCGATGATATTCGTAAAGCGGTCGATCANATTGGNTTCCCTGTTTTGATACGTCCATCCTANGTTCTTGGCGGGCGCGGNATGGAAATTCTCTCGAATGAGGCNCANTTGGAAGCCTANCTAAAAGAAGCGTATCTTGCTCCAGATAAACCACTCTTGGTCGATGAGTATTTGGGACATGCAACNGAATTGGATGTTGATGCTGCGAGCGATGGGGAGGACGTGTTGGTTGGAGCAATCATGGAACACCTTGAGGAAGCAGGTATNCACTCTGGGGACTCAACGTGCTTCATTCCCGCACAGAATATNAGTGAAGATATGCTTACTNNNGTTGCAGAGCAGACNAAAANCATAGGNCTNGGTCTGAAAATAAANGGCTGCTTCAACATCCAATTTGCAATTCAAGGTGATGACTTGTATGTCCTNGAAGTCAANCCCCGTTCATCTCGAACNGTNCCNTTCGTAGCAAAATCTTCNGGATTACCACTCGCAAAGATTGCTGCNAANGTAACCATTGGAATNCCACTATCGAAACAAACGATTCCAAAACGTACNTCAGGTCAAATCTGTGTNAAGGCACCTGTNTTCCCNTTCATCAAACTCAGAGGATTNGATCCTGCACCNGGTCCTGAAATGAAATCGACTGGTGAAGTNTATGGNTCTGACACNTCAGCNGACATTGCCTATCTNAANGCAAGGCTTGCGACCGANGTNCCTGTTGCGAGTGNTGGTGGAGTNTANCTCACAGTACGCAANGAAGACAAGGAAGCCCTTGTTCCAGTTGCAGANGAATTGTTTGACCTTGGATTCACNCTCTATGCCACACCAGGGACCGCTGATGTTCTTCGCANTTCAAATGTCGAAGTTNCAACNGTCTACAGAATCAATGAGAGGAAACACCCTGATGCNCTCGACCTCATGCGAAGNGGNGATATTTCCTTCATTGTCAATGTTCCAACAATCTCNGGTGGTGCGGTTCGNGATGGAAACATGATGCGACGNCTTGCNGTTGAATTGAACATTCCTTTCGTAACNACAATTCGAGGTGCTCGCATGGAGACNGCAGCCATACGAGCGCTCATTGANAAAGAAATNATTCCAAGAAAGTTGGAAGTACATTACGATTCAAAATTCCTTTGAGAACCGACTAAAAATATCCACGTGGACAGAGAAAAGTCAAGAAAAGGGTTTACTCTTCTTCATCCTCAAGATTTGAATCGTACCATGACTCAATGTAATCAATTCTATCTTGATCCAGCCCTAGTGTCTTGGCAGATAACTTGAGGAATTTCCGTTCTTCATCCGTGATTATCTTATCCTCCATGGCTATTTCGTAGGCTTCAATGTACGACAATTCTGCTTTCGTAAACGCTTCAGGCATCAAAACCGTCGAGAAGCTGTTGATAGCTGCAAAAATTGGTTTTCGTAGGACGATAAGTGGCAGACCTACGATCACCGCTCCAATGAGTCCGCCTCCTCCAAGAAAATCCTCCATTAGCTCGGATGCGATGAGAAGAGAAACACCACCCATCGTTGCGAATATTGCGGTGCTGAATGTTTTTCGCAACGTTTCATCAATACCGAGAATTTCATTTTTCAATATGCCATACGTGAACATGAAGCCTTCCAGCATGCCTGTGAGAAGGATACTGAAAAGGAATCCATAAAGAATGAAAACATAAAGCGTTAATGCTTGTTCACCGTATTCTTGCTTAACGGTTCCAACGTCGGCTAAGTTCCAATCTCCGAAGATAATCACCATGGATATGATTCCTATCGTCATCGCCCCTTTGATAATGGCCTTCCCCGCAAACCCAATGAAAAGGGATCGAGCCTCAATGGCCTGATTCTCTGTCTCAGGGTCTTTGGCAAGAGATTTCCACGATTTACGCATAAAAACCATGGCGAAGGTCGCTGAGAACACCGGTAGAACCAGCAGAAGTTGCCCCGCGGTGGAATTGCCTGGAACCATGTAAACGTAGGGTGCGTAATCCTCACAAACACCGACCAAATCTGGGGAGCCCCTTGAACTGATGATTTCAGCGGGTTGCGATACCGTTCCTTCTGCACAATACACGTGGTACGCACCGCCAATGACATCAACGGTTCCATTTGGAGAGAGAAGAATCAATGAAGTAAATACGATTGTGGCTATCGAAGGAATAGCCCACCATAGATTGTTTTTGATGATTGGTTTTGTCATGAATTCCAGTCCTTTTATTGGGTAAAACGAAACCGTGCAGACGTACATCATGATACATGTCAATCCGCAGATGTACCAACCAATACGGAAATATTGGACAAATTCAATGAATTCAGGGCTCCCTTCGAATGGATAGATGTTGTACCATGCGACCATAACTCGATACGCCTCTGCGACCAGTAGCACAAACATGAATCGGTTTTCTGGTCGCTCCGGGCGCGCTCGAATCGTTAAGGATGCAAGAGCGAGGAGAACCAAACATGTCACAAGAGAAAGCCCAGCGTGAACGATGCTGAGTCCGACCGTTTGCCCGTTGAAGAGGTCGATGTCACCAATCTGTCGTAGGTAGTATGGTACGATGTCGCCGACATGACCCATGATTACTGCAAGATTTTATCTTAAATAGTTATTATGTCACTGTATTATTCGGATGTTTCAACCGATCAAATCTAAATTCAATTAACCAATGATTCGTGTTTGTGAATCATTGCCGGTGATTATCTTTCACTGGATTGCTCTGTGATCGCCTGCTGTTCCCTCATGTCACAAGTTACCTCAAATGCATTCAATTCCAGTCGATTTACCAAGTCGATGTAGGCGACTTTTGCTTCATCTTTACTCATTCCTGAGATGGAAGACCAAGCATCAAATTTTATCCTATCTCTGATTCGGAGTACACTGGGTCTTTTCCCCGAAATGTCTCCTTCTGTAGCCTGCTTGTAGTAGGCGTAGACCTTTCTAATGGTCTCGTTGTCCATGCGCTGGTAGGAATCCTCCACCCTTTTTTGAGCATGGGTAAAGTCCTCATCGAGCATGTAAATCACTCAAAGTTTCAATATAAATCTGTTTTTGTTGCGAATCCTAGAGATGTTACGTCTTGGACATCTCTTTGCTTTCTTATGAAGAGACTCGATCAATCCTCATCCAATTCAGCATCGTATTCAGTTTCCAACTGTTTCACAATCTTGTCACTGAGACCGTACGTCGATGCGATGGTATTGAGTAATTTTCTTTCCTCAGGGGTGATAATCATGTCTTCCATTGCCGTTGCGTACGCATCCAAATAAGCTGTCTCTTCCGGAGTATGGCTGGAAGGAATGAATCGACCAGAGATCGTGTCAATGACAGAAAGGATTGGTTTTCGAATCATCAGTAACGTGAGACCGACAAGTACACCGCCTGCCATTCCATAACCAATAATGCTCTCCATTGCCTCACTGCCAATAATAAACGCAACCAGACCGATACCAGTAAACACTGCAGTTCTGAATGTTTTTCTGAGGTTGTTGTCGATACCAAATACGGTGTCTTTGAGAGTGGCGTGGACGAACATCATGCATTCAAATGCAATACCTATCGGTGTAATTACAAAACTGAAAATCCACAAGAACAGTTTGAAGCGGTCAAACGAACTTGCCTCTCCATATCTCCAAATTGTTTCGTTGATGAACGTGACTTGATCACCGTGCAATATGGTGAGAATAGTCAGCAATACAACGTACAAGAAGAATGAAATGACTTTACCGAGGAAACCAATGTACAACGAACGGGATGTGAGGCTGCTGCTTATGTCCGGATTTTCGCCTTCTAAATGCGATCGTATCGATGAGCGTATCAACAACAACGCCATCAAAGAGGCGAGAGGAGACAACACAACAATTGCCCAGGCTCCGTCTGGTTGGGTCACGATTGTAGTTTCAAAATCTTGCGTACATGGACCAACTTCATCCACAACATCACGCATCCATTCTTGCTCTTCACCGAACCAAGTATGGAGCTCAGCTTGTGGATCGCCCTCTTGGCAGGTAATCCAACTTGCATCACTGATGTCAAATGCAGGGGCGGTCCGAATGAGCGCCCAAATTGCAATTCCAAAAATCACTGTAAGATACCATGCGTGTTTCTTGAAACTGTCCCTGTGCAGGAAACTAAGTCGTTTCAGACGATAATAAATGGGTATACAGAAATACATGAGTATTGAAATGATGTGGGCAGTAAAAAATACATCAATTGTCCAGATCCAAAGCACATCCTGAAGTGCCTCATATTTTCGTATATACAGAATACCTGATGACAACAGGAAAGTCGCTTTAATGCCCTCACAAACCAAAAGAACCGACATAAAATTGTTCTCGAAACCCTTCTTCCTAGCCCGCCAAATAAGAGCACTAAGACCCAGACACCACAGCAGGATTAGAATTGACGCCCACGCAATGAGAATTCGGAAACCAAAGAATGCCTCAGAACTAAATGCATCTCTGTAGAAGTCACCTGCGCCCCAGACGTAAGATGACATGTGTTTTCTTCAAGGACTGTATTTAATTGATTTTTTGGTATAGTTTCGATATGAATAACGGAAATAATTTCAGCTTGTATCAGCATACATGAAGCCATTATCTTTGGTCACGAATTCATGTACCTTTGGAAAGAAAAACATGTGCCTATGTACTAAGACATGGTATTCCTGCTCATGATTGCTCCTCATCTTATGGCAATCAAGGCCTCGATGAAGACGTTGCTCTTGATCAGCGTCTTAGCCACAATTGGGACGGGGGTCATGACGATCGGCATTGGCATGGATACACCTTGGGCTCCTTGGGAGCGTCAATCAGATACGATGTTCCCTCCTGTGTTGTTCACGTTAGCAAGTTTTGTAGCCACCGTTTCATTTTGTGCAATGACTGCTGTATGGCATACTTCACTCAAGGTGGTGACGAGCAATCCAGACAAGTGGTGGAGGATAAGTGGGATTTTATTCCTCATTTCTTACGGAACATACTCGTTCGGTTCTGGAACAACTGAAGCGGCAATCATGCTGAACATTCTGCACCTGATTGTTGGTATCCCTGCTCTCACTCTTCTGCCCCGTGCTTTCCACAAGGGTCAATTCATGGATTCAATTGAATTGTAACGCAGTCTGTTTCCAAGCCAGAATCCAATGATGTTAACAAGAACATCTGAAATTTTGTTCTCCCAAGTTTCCTTCGCGAATTCATACGGAAGAACGAGTTCGAGCAACTCCCATCCGATGGATAAAGCAAAGAAAATGTACCAATTTTGAAGAAAAAATCGTCCTAGAATGGACCACTGAACGAAGTGACCAAGCGACCACAAATTGAGGAGTGTCATGCAAATCAGATTGCCTCGATAACGATAGCAATGCCTTGACCGCCACCAATGCATGCTGTTGCAATGCCGTATTTTCCGCCGCATCGTTTCAATTCATGAGCAAGGGTCAGCGTTAGTCGCGTTCCGGTTGCAGCGAGTGGGTGTCCAAGACCGACCGCGCCTCCGTTTACATTCACCTTATCCTCATCAAGCCCGAGTTCCTTAACGCAAGCAACAGCTTGTCCTGCGAATGCTTCGTTTATTTCCCACCGATCGATATCGTCAATCGATAAGCCCGTTCGTTCCAATGCTTTTCTTGATGCTGGAACAGGACCATACGCCATGATCGCAGGTTCAAGTCCTACAATCCCCCAGCCGAGGATACGTGCAAGTGGCTTGTCACCGTCTGCCTCAGCCTGTGAGGCTGATTTGATGACCACAGCAGCTGCACCATCAACAATTCCTGATGCATTACCTGCAGTAACAAGTGAATCTGGGCCAAATGCTGTTGGAAGTTTCGATAACGATTCAGCAGATGTGTCACGAACGACGTGATCTTCATCCTTTGCAGTGATGACCTTCTCACCACGACGAGACTTAATGACAACGTCAACAATTTCATCCTCAAACACACCATTCTCGATGGATGCGAGTGTGCGCTGATGGGAGCGTGCTGCAAATGCATCCGTCTCTTCTCGGGTTACGCCTTTTCGTGCACAGATTTCGTCACTTGTTTGTGCCATGAATTTGCCGCATGTCATGTCTTGGAGGTTGGTCATCATGTAATCTTCAACAGGTGGAGAACGTCCAAGTTTCCAGCCATCTCGGGCTCCACGAAGAACATGCGGAGCTTGGGAAAGATTTTCCATTCCACCTGCTACGACCGTAGAGGCCTCGTCCAGCATAATCATCTGTGCACCTGTCACAATGGATTGAATTCCAGAACCACATATTCGTGAGAGAGTAAGCATAGGGACTTCTTGCGGAATACCTGCCTTGAGTCCAGCATGTCGAGCGCCATAGATTGATTGTGAACATGTTTGAAGTGCGTAACCCATCACAACGTGATCAACCTTGTCTGGTGAGGTATTGGATTTCTCCAATGCTCCTTTGATTGCAATCGAGCCTAAATCTTGGGCGCTTACCGTTTTGAGAAGTCCGCCTGGTTTACCGTCACCGCGCTTTCCACCAACCCATTCACAAAATGGGGTACGTGCCCCTCCAATCAATACGACATCTTCAGCCATGAATCTCCGAATCCAATTCGGGTCAAGAAGGATGCGCCTTAACGCTTAGAGGTTTATCAGGGTCACAACAAGGCCACCTAGGGTTAAACACAATGGAATCATCATGACTTCAAACGATGATCGCATCCTCCCAAGATTTGCCAATTCCGTTCCTCGCTGAAGTGTTGCCTTAACTCCCGGAGCATCCTCACCAACAACCTCCAACAAGGTGTTTTGAAGCGTTCCGTCGAGTCCTTCATTTTGAACATCTTCTTGAGGACGACTTTTTGTGGTTCCAACGAGATAAACTGGATTCCCAACGCGAAGAGCGTAGACTGTCCAACGATGTTTGACGACGTTACCTCCAGTAAAAAGGCGGGCTGCAAATTCCATCCCGAGTTCTTTCTTGAGGGAGTCAGCATGGTTGGATTCCCAGCGTTTCAGATATTGTCCCATATCCGTTCGCTTGAATGTTGTTGGCTTAACGAGAATTCCTCCGGTTCCATCGTTCAGAATGAATGGCAATCCGCCACTGTCCTCTCGAATGGTTCTCCAGTATTCCCTCGTCTGCTTTTTCCCTTCGCTGTCGGTCGTCGTCTCGCGTATCTTGACTTCATACGACCAGTGGAAGTTGACACAATTTGGAATGATTCTGTTTGGATGTCCGTCGACAACAACTCGAAGGACGCCTGACTTCGATGGTCGTACTTGGCCGACAAGTTCCGGATTGCCCACGGCAACTGAACGAACGAGGCTGGTTGGCGTATCTGCCATTTGCCGCTGCATTTTGTACCTAAAGTAGCCAATTATGGACCAAAGAGCACCCACTCCAAGTGCAACATATGGTAGGAATGTGAGGTCTTCCTCAGGTGTTGAGTTCTCTACTGCATACCAAGCGCCGGTGCAAAGACCGAGAACAAAAAGTAGCATCATGATGCCATAGGTAGAGATTGTTGCTGGACGAGGTGTTCCAACATTCACTGGATGTTCAGGCAAGGGTGTTCCGTCTCCATGTGGGACGTATTGATTCTCATTCCATGTTGCGGGGCCTGGTGCAGGAAGAATCCAATCGCTTGGGTCCGTTGTGGGTGTGTACGAGGTCCGTCCCATCCACCATGAGTCGATTGAGAAGCCCTTCTCAAGTGCCTCTTTTTCCAAATCTTCTGGTTTCGGTGCTGCTTGGCGAACTTTGTGTAGATCAGCCTCGAGTGAACCCGGTGAGCACAAGCCAACGAAGAGCAGGCCCACAAGTGATATTGCCGGGTTGGTAACAATTCCTGCAATAATCATGATCATACCAATGACCCAGCCAATCCAAAATTGCCAACGATATGGCAACGTAAATTGGAAAAAACCTCGGTCAAGATCTAAGTCACTGATGTTCATGGACATTGCAGTTAATTGTGGTTTATGTTTGTAACTCACTTTTCAGCAAGGATTCCGACGACTTTGACGAGGATTCGCTTCGGCCGTCGTCCGTCAAATTCAGCGTAGTGAATCTGCTCCCACGTCCCGAGTTGGAGGCGTCCATTTTGCACCGACATTGTGACTTGTTGACCAAGGAGTTGTCGTTTCAAATGGGCATCTCCGTTGTCTTCACCGGTCCTGTGATGACGATATTCTTCTCCACTTTTACCATCTTGCCCATGGAAAGGTGCTAGCTTTTCGAGCCAAGACATAATATCGTGGTGAAGCCCGTATTCAAGGTCGTTCACATAGCATGATGCTGTAATATGCATTGGATTGACGAGAACCAATCCATCTTGGATTCCACTCTCTTGAATGATTCGCTCAACATCGTTGGTAATGCAAACGATTTGATAGCGTTCAGGGGTGTTGATGGTCAATTCTTCCGTGTAGGTGGCATAGGTTCCGGTTTTTAGAACGCCCAAGGGTTCAGCCCCAGAGTGAGGAATCATCCATCATAGCGTTGTTGACCATGAGCGGTATGGCAACGATAAGTCCGCAAATTGCATTGCAGACGACCTGTCCACCGATTTGCGCTCCGTAATACAAGCTCTCACTCAGACCTGTTCCTTCCAAATCCACTGGAACGAATGCTGTTTGAAGCAATCCGAGAACCATGGAGATAACAATGAGAATCCAAGAAATTTGTATTCCAATCTTCTTCCTTTGATTAATTTGAGTTCCACTAATGATGAATCCAATACCAAAGAGTATTCCGATTGCTGAGAATATGATAAGCATTAGCGATGCAGAACCATCTCCGCCCAATTCAGTTTCAACTCCAGAGAGCAACGCTCCACCAAAAAGGCCAAGCACACCCGATAACGCATTCAATGCGCCGTATATGATGACGAAAATCCCGATCACTTTTGGTGCTGATGAGGGTTGCTGCATCAAAATCATCTGTTGTTGTGTTCCGTACATTTGTTGTGGTACCGTCATTGATTCAGGCTCGCCTGAAATCATGACCGAGGGTACAGGTTCTTGTTGTGCAGATTCTACTTCTCCCCAGAAGTCTTCCTTTTCTTCCATGTATTGTGCTGTACTTGGAGATTTATGAATCATCGGTCTTCTTCAAGAAGGTCAACATCTTGGGTTGGAACGGAGGAGAGGTCATGACCAACGTGCTTGTTGTGTATAAGAAAAACTTCGAATCCATTCATGATGAGAGTTTAGAACAACTCAAATCGATTCTTGAAGAAATGAAATCAAACCATCAACTACGAATCGAATTAAGAGCAAGGGAACGTGTTCGTCGTGCTGATTTCATTGGACGTGATTTGGTTATTGTTCTCGGTGGAGATGGAACACTCACGTCAATATCGCACAACATTGACGAAAATACGCCCGTCATGGGTGTAAATTCTCATCCTGTGAGCGAAGACACAAATGGAAGTGTTGGATTCTACATGGATTCTACGCTCGAAACATTCGCAGAGGATTTTTCTGCTGCATTGAGTGGAACGGCCATAGAAAATAATCTTCCGAGATTGCGAGCAATCATCGACTCAACATCAGGAAACCGATACACTACGGACCCAGCAATGAATGAACTTTTGATTGCAAATACACATCAGTATGCTCCGAGCAAGTACCATGTCCGAAGAGGTGAAAATGATACGACGCAACAAAGCAGTGGCTTGATATTTTCAACATGGCTTGGACAAGGTGCTTGGTTTTCCCACAGCTTGGATATGCAAACCCTAGAGAATATTCGAGCATCGGTGAACGAAGGTGATATTGACTCAAATTATTTTGTGTTAGCAAGAGATCTTGGTCATCACCAACGAAAAGAAGCACCTTGGTCTTGGGTAGATTGGACCAACCTGCCAACTCAAATCCTCAGTGACATGCATCGAGGTTACGTCGTTCCTGATGGCTGGGACGAAGTTCACTTCAATCGTGGTGCCTCAATAACCGTGGATTTGAATGCACCAAAACTTCGGCTTCTTACGTTTCGTCAATCGATGAAAGAGCGATTGTGGGATTCAATTCGGAAGTGATTCGTTGAATCCCAAGCA
>NZVG01000056.1 GCA_002698145.1 Methanobacteriota archaeon
CACTACCGAGCGATTCAAACGCCTTTGCAACTGCCCTTGCATCAGGCCCTTTTCCAGATGCTGCGGCCACCTCCCTCTTCAGTTGGAAGGCCGCTTTCTGTTCAGCCTCCTCGGCTTCACGGCGCATTTGCATTTCAACGGATTCCCAGACTTCCTGTTCCTTGCGTTTTTCTTCCTGTTGCTTTTGCCATTCGATGGCTTCTTCGCTTGGACGGTCATAGCGTTTCCAAAACCATCGAGCAATCGCGATGAACAAGAGAGATACAACAAAGCCTGCCAACAACCACTGAACGAGTGGTTCCATGGCTTACAACTCCCCATCAATCGACAGCTTCGGCAACGAGTTCAGCCATTGGAGCTTCAGCACCAACAACCGTCACGAGTGGGTCATCTCCGCCAGGAAGCAATGAGATGTCCGCCTCAGCTCCCTCGGGTACGTTACGGTAAAGGGGCCGAGCGTTGAGGAATTTGTTTAACGAAATGAAGACGATTGCAACAACGGACCAGAACGTAAGAATGATTCCCAGTCCCTTCGGATTGGCTGGGTTCCAAACGTCCTCAGTGTTCGCAATCATGTCTCCGAAGTAAGAAAGCATGAGGACGCTGAACAAAATCGGGAATGCGAGATAAAGACACAAGTCCCACCATCGACCGACTTCGATATCGTTGTCACCTGTGTTGATGTAGTCGTCACGGAAAGCGGACACACCAATACCAAGGTATCCTTCAAAGCCAGGCGGAGCCTTGCCCAACTCGACTTCTTTCTTCCACTTGATGTAACCGTACTTCCATATTGAGAATGCAATAAACAATCCGCTGAACATCAAACCATAGCCCCAAATGTGATCTTGGACTTCGAGGAATTCGGGGAAGGCGACTCCAGCAGAGTCGAGTTTGATCCACATAATTGCGGATGGGAGACCGAAGAAGAAGATTGCAATTGAAGTGATGAGAACCGACCTTTGTCGTTCATATCCGTGGTCAACAAAGTTTCGGACACACAACTCAACGGTTGATATCATCGAAGTGATGGCTGCAAACGATAACGCAAGGAAGAATCCAGCCATCATCACAAAGGCGCCAACTGCCCCACCTGGGGCCTGTGCGAAGACTTCAGGTAGCGCAAGGAATGTGATAGCTGAGGATCCATTGGTAACGGTTGCAAGAGGGTCTGCACTGACAGCAAAGATTGCAGAGAGAACAGCCAAACCAGCAATGATCGAAATGCTGTTGTTGGCAAAACCCATCGTGAACGCATTGAGAACCGTATCCTCATCTTTTCGCATGTAGACAGCATAGGTGATGGCCATGCCCATTCCTGCTGAACAGGACCACGCTGATTGGGATAATCCGTTAATCCACACCTCAGGTTCGCCAAGCATAGCAGGATCGACTGTAAACATGAACAACGCTCCGTCGAGGCTTCCATCCGAGAGATCCATCCACAACGAAAGACCAAGCGTCATAAAGAGGAGAACGAAAAGGGAGGTCATCAAAATGACATTCACTTTCTCGATGGCTTTTGCTCCTTTCCAAATTGCGAGGAGCGTTATCGCGATAACCAGAAACTGGAAGGCGATAACCTGCATAGGATTCTGCAAGAACGTGTTCCAAACTTCGGTGGTATCAACACCGTCTCCCGTCAGTCCACCTGAAATTCCAAGCTGGAAATACTTGAGGCACCATCCTGCTACGATCGCATAATAGAATCCAATCGCAGTTGAAATCCACGCAGTCCAGAGTCCCATCCATGCGAATTTCTTACCAGCAAAGATACGAAAGGTTCCAACGGTTCCTGCACGCGAGCGCTTACCCATCGCAAATTCAGCAATAACCAGCGGAATGGACCAAACAAAGAGGAAGATGACCCAAGGAATGAGGAACGTACCGCCGCCGTTCGCACCGACCATTCGGGGAAAACGCCAGATGTTTCCAGTTCCAATGGCCGCACCAATCGAAGCGAAAATGAGGCCGAGTCGGCCGGAAAATTGGTCGCTCTGTCCCATTCCAATCGCCTCAGTTATGAACCTCTCGTGGATCATCGCTGTTGAGCATCAGTCGTAAACAAGCCCCTAATCCACCCCAAACGGCGCCTGCGATGATGACAAAGAGGAACAAGGAACTCGCAAGATTACCATAGGATGAACGGTACTCAATTCCAAGCTCGTAGTATGATCCATCCGCCGGATAGAATGATTGCGAACCGCTTAAGGTTGTGAGTTGAGCCTTGTAATGCAACGTACCTGTTGAAGATTCGGACACAGGAAGCTCGGCGCGCAGCACAGTTCCATTTCCATCAACAGTTGTACACGCTTTGTCGATGCGTTCAATCTTCACCGTCTCCCACGGAGTCCTAGACCATTCTCGAGGGCCGTAATCAGACTGGAGGCGGCTCGGTTTGACCATTCTGTACTGTACGACACTGTTGGCTTCACTGTATGGGAATTCGTTTGAGACACAAATGTCGATTGGAATATCTCCTGACTCTGGAATATCTACATTGTTTGGAGTTACAAGATAATTCTGTTGAGAGACGTTACCAAGGCCGAGGTTTGCGCGCTCCCGTGGGTTGTCAGCGATTTCGGCGATGTAGAACCCGAGGCCGAGGTTGCGCACGGCGATGTGACCGATATCTTCGGGTCGCTGATGGAAGGCCGTGCCGATTTCGGACGTGTAGCAGTACGACCCGTGAACACCATAGTGCCAGTCGCAGAAATCACCGGAGGTCGGGTATAGCGAAGACGACTGAAGATTGGCGTACTGCGTCATGTCGGCCATTTTTTGCCCGTGGTATTCGAGCTGGTTGTGGTCGGGGCTCTGGCAGTCCGTGCAGTGGCCCCATGGCCAAAGAATGAGTTCGGAGTAAGAGTGATGGGTCAGGGTGGTTTTGAATTCACTGGAACCGTCTCCAACATCGTCGTTCATCTCGGTCATGTCCTGGATGAACTTGGTCTCTGGCTCGGAGTTTCCACCCCACCAGTCCTCATCGGTCACGCCGTCAGCGTCGTCGTCTTTTCCGTCAACGTGGTCTTCGTTGATCTGACCGTCCCCGTCGTTGTCGCGATCGTCAACCGGTCCGTTGTAGACGTCGTTGTTGGAACCGTCCAGTTCACCTTCAGCCGGCGAACATGTGCCGGGAATCAGAGGGCCGGTGGCACCCAACGGAGCGCCCCACTCGAACTGGTAGTTTCGGTTGAGGTCAACGCCGTCGCAGTCTTCGTCCACTTGCTCGTTGAGGTCAGGAATGGGTGTGACGCCCGTGGCGGTGTTGTCTCGGAGATTCTTGCGCCATCCACCGCTCGGGCAGGACTCCCAAGCGGGTTCGGGGCAGAAGACCTCGCGGTCGTAGATGTTGCCGTCCACGTTGAGCATCGGGATGAGGTAGATTTCACGTGAATTGACGAGGTCGGTGATGAACTGTTCCGAATAGTCCTCGTCCACCCCGAGGTCGCCAGGTCCGCAGGCCGTACCGTCGCCGTTTGAATCCTGATATTCTGGGGCCAGAGCGAGGCAATCGCCGTCGTCGTCGAGTTGTCCATCGCCGTTGGAATCGCCCCATGTGTCCTCGTCCACCAGGCCGTCGCCGTCGTTGTCGTATCCGATGTTTTCGTAGGAGAACGCAATGACTTCGAGTTGAAGCATCGGAACCTGAACCGACATCCATTCTCGTGCGTGATGGTTGCCGACAATCATCACGTCGTGGCGGTCAGGATAGTTGCCGTTGTCGCCCACAAAGGCGTTGTAGTCTCCGCCCTGAACGTCTTGCGTGATCTTCATCCAGGGTGAGGAATGACCGTACACCCATCCCTCGTAGGCATTGGCCGTTACTTCCTCGCCTCGAGCGTTGGTTCCGCCGTTCATGCCTTCGTGATATTCGAAGATGTCAGGGTTGTCCTCGGCCAGACGCATCATGCGGGTTTTCATTGTCTCGTAAGTGTGGTACTGTTTGAACTGCAGAATGTCGTCGTTTGCTGATGCCCATGGGAAAATCATGTTGATGTAATCCTCGGACCATATGTCCTCGGGAGTGTTACCTGACTCGTTTTCGTTCAACGAAGTTGCCACTGTTGATGACACAGATGTGAGCATTATTGGCATCATCAGTATGAAAATCGCGATGAAGGCTGAGCGTTGACGACGTTTGGACGACATGCTATCGTCCGAGCCACATACTCCCCACACTTGAACCCCTCGCGGTAGCGCTTCTCTACGGATGGAAAAAACCTTGAAGAAAAGGTTTCACCGAAGGTTATGGGCCTGTATGATAATTTGACCTATGAAAGCGGAGAATTGTTTGGATTCTCCCAATCCACACTGGTCGTTCTTGGCGCCATCTTCGTCCTATCTGTCATTATTCGAATGATTGTGAGCAATCTTTCTCATGGATTTTTTGGGGCCATCGTTCGCAACGACTCGATTCGACAGAAGACGGTAAAGAAAGGTGACAAGGCCCTCGGCAGCGTTGCAGGGTACGCCTTCGGTTTCGTTATGATCGATTTATTGGTAGGTGAGCAAGCAGAAAACACGAACATTTTGATGCCATCCTGGGCAGAATACATCCCTGATGTTCTCCAATTTTTACTGGTCATCTCAATCGTGGTTTGGGCATTCCGCCTCGTCAGCCTCGTCTATGATGTCGTGAAATTCCTCGACAAAGACGACGATCTGGATGGCACCGAAAAGACGCTCATTTCTGCGCTTGAAAGTGCCCTCCGATTCATCATCGTATTCGTAGGGTCGATCTTCATTGCTGATGCGCTTGGGTTTGAGTTGACTTCACTTTTGGCCGGTTTAGGAATCTCTGGATTGGCATTCGCCCTCGCTGCGAAAGACACTATCTCCAACTTCTTTGGTGCGATTACTGTCCTCCTCGACCGGCCGTTCAAAGTCGGGGATTGGGTCGTTATTGGCACATCGGAAGGAGAAGTAACTGAGATCAATCTGCGGACTACGCTCGTTCGAACCTCTGTTGATACCATCATCACAATTCCAAATGCGAATCTTGTCAACATTCCAGTTGAAAACTGGGGCAAGCGACGGTGGCGACGGTGGCAATCGATGATTCATCTTGACATCAATTCAGATCCTAAGAACGTTGAATTGTTTTGTCAACAGACACTCAATCTCATCCAGAATCACGAGTTGACGACGAAGGAGGATGCCTCATGGTGCAGCATCAACACCATTTCCGCCCAATCCATCGATATTGAAGTCAACTTGTACTGGAATGTCAATTCATTAATCGCAGAACGAAAGGCTCGAGAAGCGCTCATCATCGACCTGATGGAGCTTGCTAAGGAATTGGACCTCTCATTCTATGATGGACGTATACGTCAACAGCGATGATTAAAACGCCGGTGGATCTTTCTTCCAATAAAGGACGTTTGATGCAATTGATGCGGTCGCACCGAGCGCAGCAAGTCCAACCGATTCAACGGTTGAAAACGTATCGAGTTGCCATGCGTAGTATGCGACAATTATGGTTGCAATTCCGACCCAAACACCGCTCTTCCATACGCGTAGAACGCCCAAATGTGCCTGCAAACGTGATACATCCTTCAACCACTTTTGGGCGGATTCGTACCTCGCCTCATCCCCGTACAAGACTGATTCTGCATTCACGACAAGTACGTCGTAATAGCGCCAAATCCAAGCACCTCCGAGAACGGTTGAGAGGGCTTTCCGACTTGACCATGCACTCGGAACCTCTTCTTTCCAATGCTCAAAGAATGCCTTGATTTGATTTGAATTGAGTCCTTTATCTTCTACCAAGCGCCCCTCTAGATGAATGAATTCTGCGAGTCCTGGAAGTCGTTCTGTTCCGCACAAGAGCAATTCACTCACGCTCTGATTGAGTGGTAAGACGCGTTGTTCTCCTTCAACATTGACAACCCAATCTGGGTGAATACGAACCGATGGTATGCCCACAGTTGCAGAGGTATGTGGAGCTCTCCACAACGTGTTTGGCTTCAACTCATCTTCCAAATCTTTCAATCGTTGATTCCATCGCTTCTCATCGTTTGGACTTGAGAANGAGCCGAGATTGGATTGAATTTCTCCAAGTGTCTGCCCAAGCCATTCGGGTGTTGCCTCGCAGAGTTCGCCANTTTTGAAAACGAGCAATGCATCACTTCCGTCAATCAGAAAACCTCCAATTGGGATGAGAAGGTTCGTCGATTTCAGAGCCNCTTTGAGATTTGATTTCTGCTGAAGTGANGAAGAACGATTGCTGGTTGGAATGGAATAGGCAAGTGCAATATGGGTGTTATCGAGACGCATCAAGGTTCGNTTTGAATCCTTGAGAATCACCTCGATAGAAGAAGGGATGATTGAATCAAGTTCTCCCCATGCCCCTTGTATGGGCTGTTTCCACCACGCAACATCTTGGCTTTTTTCAACGTCCCAGCAAGAAACTGTTCCCCACCTTGTTTCGAGTTTTCCAGATTGGAGTGCCGCTTCCATGGATGAGATTGCAATGCCCTGAGGCCACCACGGCTCGTCCTCCATGGTCCACCCACATTGGCTCTTCCCATTCAATGTGTCTTTGTTGGCAAAGGGATGCAATCAAACAAGAGAACCGTTTGGAAGAGTCGGGACGGCCATGGGAATCAGCGAAAAGATGGGGGACGTCCTCGGCCAAGCGGTCGAAGCAAAACTCCTTCGCGAAGTCCTTGAACACGAAATTCAACCAAAGCATCTTGCTATCATTATGGACGGCAACCGGCGATTTGCTTGGCGCTCAAATCTGGCCACGCATGTTGGACACCGAATTGGAAAACAACGACTTGAAACGGTATTGGATTGGGTTCTCGAACTTGGAATTCCATGGTTTACCGTCTATGCGCTATCAACAGAAAATCTGAGTCGTCCACAGGAGGAGCTCGACACATTGTTCAAACTCTATGTCGAGGGACTCAAATCCATTGCAGATGATCCCCGAATCCATGAAAACAACGTCCGAGTACAGATTATTGGGCGACGTGAACTCCTTCCTAAGCACGTTAACGATGCCATTGATTATGCTGAATCAGAGACGGCTGAGTACAATGATTTTGTTTTCACTGTCTGTCTTGCTTACGGAGCGCGAGAAGAACTGATTCATGCAATCCAAAGCATTGCAGACCTCCACAAATCAGGTNACTTAACACTTGAACAAATCACTGAACAGACCGTCTCAGAACACCTCTATACCGCTGAAATGCCGGACCCAGATCTTGTCATTCGGACAAGTGGTGAAGAGCGAATCAGCAATTTCCTGTTATGGCAAATGGCTTACTCTGAATTGTATTTTACAGACGTATTCTGGCCTTCATTCAAGAAAAAAGATCTCCTTAAGGCGGTTCAAACCTATCAAATGCGGAAGCGACGATTTGGTGAGTGAAATGGTACTTTGCGATGAATGTCAAGGCTACCTCAACCCTGCACTAGCCGTTGATGCTTGCGTTCGCAAAGGCGAATCAATACTCCTTGTTCAGCGAAGGTTTCCCCCTTCTGCTGGCTCATGGGTTCTTCCCGGAGGTTTTGTCGATCAAGGCGAGCGCCCTGAGGAGGCTGTTCTGCGCGAATTAGAGGAAGAGGCGGGACTTCAAGGAAGCAACCCACAACTGCTCATGGTTATGGGAGACCCCGCCCGAGATCCAAGGAAGCACNTCGTCAGCATCGTCTACGAAGTAGAAGCACAAGGTGATCCTGTGGGTGGAGACGATGCTCAAGATGCTCGGTTTTGGCCAATTTCAGAGATTCTTGAAGGCCGGCTTGTTTTGGCAGGCGACCACGGAGAGATTGTGGAACGTTGGCTCAATCAATCAATTCAGAACCAATAAATTCAGCAAATTGCTGACGTGCATTGGGCCAATCGGGAAGGTCGAGCGCCTCGGTAAGGTGCAATCCTGCGAGAAATTGGGTATGAATTTCCTCGACACCCTCATCGCTGCGAAGGCGAAACAATGGGAAGCCATCGGACTCAAGACGATCGAGAAAGCCTCGTTCTGCATTGCTTACCAGCAAAGTTGGCACGCCCATCAAGACAGCCTCACTTGCAACGGTCACGGATTGTGAGATAACGCCGTCATGCATTGAAATCATCGATGCAAACTCCCANGCATCNCCAGCATACTTCCCCTCATCCGCTCGGGTNTGTTCGATTCCCTCAAGTATGGATTCAGGGATTTCGAGCATTTCTTCTGCATCATGAACACCGTCTCCATCCAATCGACGAACGGCAATCTTCGGAACGACGGCGACTTGTTTTGGACGCAGTTGTGGACGTAGGTGAACCATCCCATGCAATCCATCCAAGCGATGTATGGTGGAGCCTTTCTTTCGCAATTTCTCAAGCCAGCCCCCATCGATTGAAGAGTTCCAATGCGTTGGGACGAGGACATCTGTTGCCATTCCCGCTGCCAGACGGTGTGCAAGGTGATTCACTTCAGTGTCTGAAATATACCACCGTTTTGGAATCTTCAATCGTTTTGCAACGCGTAGTTCCAATGGAGCGCCAACGGATATGATTCGAGCAATTTTCCCTCCAGTCCGCAAAGCATTGTTGAGGAAGTTTCGAACCTTGCGCATGCGTTTCCATGCAATCCGTAATCGCTTTTTGCCGATGGGTCGCTCGACCCAAATCAGTTGCCGTTTCGGTAAAACCCCCTCAGATGAATCCAACAGCTGTCGCACTTCCTTTCGATTCGTCGCAACAAGAACATCTGAGGTCGACCCACTTCGAATGAAAGGAGCAAGCAAACGCACATGTGCAGGGTGATCCAAAACCCAACATGTCCGCATGGTTCTTCCAGCAACTCATGGTTAATGTTCATGAGCGTTCAAGCATTAGCACATCCATGAAAGAACCAATTTCGCTTGATGGAATCGTAACGTATGCTCCCTANACACCTGGTATCCAGCATGGTCAGCATTTCTGGCTCTCCGGACAAATCGCTATCGATGGNCGAAGTGACATCAAGTCACAAACCGAGGGTGCGCTTGCGAAAATCGATGCACTCTTGGAAGCTGGCGGCCTCGCAAAAAACGACATCTGCTTTGCTCAGGTATTGCTTGACACAATCGAAGACTATGCAGCCATGAACGAGGTTTACGGTGCGTGGGTCGCTGACATGGACATGCCGCCAGCACGGGCAGCGTTCGAAGCAGGTGCATTGCCAAAAGGAGCGCTTGTTGAAATTGTTGTACAGGGAATCAAATCTTGAGGATCGGTCATGCCGGGCTCACCATATCTTGAGGAACCTCCCCCAGGCCTCCTTACATGGCCGATTTTGTTGCGATTGGTGGTTCCAACGTTTACAGCCCTTGGGCTCGCATCATGGTGGATGGGTTATCTTCTCGAATTCCTCACACTACTCACAGTTACTGGCATGGTTGCGTTCGTTGTGCGTCGATAGGCACACTTGAAAACAAAGACCACAACCAGAACACATGACGGAATGGCCAGTGTCGTGTTTCAAAGCCTACGACATTCGTGGATTATCCGGCGATNAACTCAGCGATGAATTCGCCTACCGATTNGGGCGTNCCCTTGCGACGTATCTTGAGTGCAATTCGTTNGCAGTTGGNAGNGATATTCGAGAATCAAGCCCTGGATATGCCTCGAACCTAATTCAGGGTCTCGTCGATTCCGGTGTTCAGGTCCTTGATTTGGGTATNGTTTCAACTGGATGCGTCTATCANGCATGCTGGACGCTTCCAGTAGAAGGCGGTGTCATGGTTACTGCATCTCACCTNCCGATGCCAACCCANAACGGATTCAAAATGTGCAGAGGAACATTACCGCTTGCTGGAGAAGAGATTCAGGAATTGAAGGATGTCTTCCTTGCAGGAAACTTCCGAGAAGGTCAAGGTCAACGCATCGACCACCCTCATGAGGATGCATACCTGAAGGCAATCATCGAATCAACAGGCCCACTTGCACGGCCAGTGAAGGTTGCCGTCGATTGTGGTAACGCTGTCCCAGGTCCAGCCATGAGCAAACTGCTCGATATGCTCGGTGCAGACCACATCGATTTGTACTGCNACTGGGACAACACAGAACCGAACCACGGTGCTGACCCAACGCGTGAATACAACATGATCGACCTCGCAAAAGCGGTAGTCGACAACGGCTGTGAGCTCGGTCTTGGCGCTGATGGNGATGGTGACCGAATTGGAGCAGTCGATGAAAACGGCGACTTCGTGTATCCTGACCGCCTGATTGCTCTTCTTGCTGATGATGTCGTTGGAAGTGAGGACGGAAAAGACCTCCTGATTTACGATGTTAAGTGCTCAATGAACGTNGAGAAAGCAATTCTCTCTGCTGGTGGGCGACCAATGATGGCGAAGACTGGACATTCGTTCATGAAGCGCGTCCTTGCAGAACACCCANATTCTTTGATGGCAGCAGAAATGAGTGGTCACATATTCATGAACGATCGAGGCTGGTACGGTTTCGATTGTTCCCTTTACAACGCAGCACGGATTCTCGAACTTTGGTCTCGAAGAGATACAACCTTCAGTGGAGAACTGAATCGTCTCGCACCGAACCTCCCAACCACGGGTGAGGTGAAAATTCCATGTGCAGAAGAAGACAAAATTGGAACTGTTGAAGCCATCAAGGACGCATTNTCAGACCATGAAGCATCAACCATTGANGGAGTGCGCGTTCGATTCACGAAANATGGTGAACAAACCGGATGGTATCTCGCACGGAAATCGAACACTGAGGCGATTCTCGTCATGCGTGTTGAAGCAAACAACGAGGAGAACCTCAACACAATGCTGAAACTTATTGATGAGCGAATCAGCCCGATCATAAACATCGAGAAACTACTCAACTAGATCGACTCAAACATCGATGTCATCAATGTCAACATACGGCGTAATTGAGTAGTCAAGAACGATGAGTTGGACAGTGTAGGAGACAGTTTCTCCATTATCCTCACGATTGCACGTTGCTGTACTTCCGTCTTCCGCAGAAACTGAAATTTCAATGGAATAATCTCCCATCCCAGTATCTTCCTTTACAAGTTCGCCAATGATTTGTGATTCGGAGAGCCCTTCGACCTTATCGCCAATTACTGAGGAGTTATACCACGCTGTAGTAACATCATGTGAGCCACTGCCCCCTTGGTTTTGTCCGTCGGAGCTGTTTGAATAATTCATGTGAGTTGCTGCTCCAGATATAGTATCCTGGCTGAAACCTCCGGTTGCACATCCGGCACCGAAGGGATCAAGCGAGTTTTCTGTTTCATCCTCTGCATACGTCATTGTAACAAGGACGCCCACGATATTCTTCCCAGAAACCTCTGAAACAGAATCAGTGTTCAAATCAATTGTTAATGGGGTTCCATCTGCTACGAATTCTTCACCAGAAGCAAAATCGAGGTATGAAAATTCACCAGTTACAGTATAGGTACCTACACCGCCCATTCCAGCCACATCATCTGTTGCTGCTGCTTTCATGAAAAAGTAAGCAGGGAAGACGACGAGGAAAAAGGTAACAATGACAACCTGAATCTGCAATATTTGGTCTTCTTTCACGTCATCCATGAAGCCCATTTGAATCTCCTCCTATCAAACCCCAAGAGGTGGAGACCTCTATGTATTTCGGTCGGTTATTCTTCTTCATCTACATTCATCCATTCTGTACTAGGGACATATGGCCATGCATTTTTGTCGGTATTGAATCCAAGCGAGGTGAAAGAGCGTCGTGATTTCTTCCATGTTGGAAGAAGGAATCCGATCTTTGATCTCTCTCCAAAGGTCCATCGCCATGGACATCGTGGAAGGTTGGCCACCCAATGCTGTATGAGGTGCTGAATCTTTGGGTGTTGTGGACCGCCTGGAAGTATCCATGAACAGATGTGCACTGCCCCTGCAGAACCCCGAACTTCAGACCATGTTGTCAATTCAAGACCCATGAGTGGACCATCGAGAATCTTCAATCCGAGCGTTCGTGCAGATTGGGCCATCGGCATAATGATGGCGAAGCGATCGACGAGGCGAGCGCCTTCGTTTCGTTCGAGCGTCCAGCCTTTGTCTTCGCAAAGTTTCCTGAGCGAGCGTATGCAATCAACAGGTGCAACGCTCAGTTCGAGATCGAGACTGTTTCGTCGCACCATGTTCATCCTACCTGTCACTGCAGCAAGAACCATGCGATGCTGGGGTTACGCTGCGCGAATCTCATCCAAGGACGAGATGACCTCCATTGTTGAGTTCACGCAACGCTGTGGAATCGGTTGATGCCTTCGGCATCAATGATTGTGAGCGATGTGTTTCTGGGTTTGAACTCAACCAAAGAGCGAACCAAGACCTTCGAAACCGCCAGCTTCCTCTTCTTCCTCTTCCTCTGCTTCTTCAGCAGCGGCAGGGGCGTCAGCAGCACCGCCAGCAGCAGGAGCTGCGGCAGCGGCAGGAGCAGCGACGGCTTGGGTCATTGCTTCAGCGATGTCAACACCTGCGAGAGAAGCAACAAGTGCCTTAACTCGGGATGCATCAACATCTACACCAGCAGCCTTCAATGTGGCTGTGATGTTGTCTTCGGTCATTTCTTTTTCAGCAGCGTGCAGTAGCATAGCAGCATAAACGTATTCCATTTCATTTCACCTCAATGTTTTGTTTTTGTTTCAGCCGAAGAGATCTCCGAGGCCGGCGAATCCGCCGCCCTCTTCTTCCTCTTCCTCTTCTTCCTCTTCTGCCTCGGCTGGGGCATCAGACGCACTTTCGACGGCGGCAGCGGATGCTGCTGTTGCAGCAGCACCGAGCATTGCAGCCAATTCGTCATCAAGGGCGGAGGAGTCAAGCGAGCCTGCAATACCCATGGCACTGCGGTGGGCTCGTCCGAGTAGATGAGGCAGGGTTTCAGCGGTTGTAATCGCTGCCTCAAGTGCAACAGCAAGCGCTTCTCCGCTTGCCTTTGCGAGCAATGTTGGCATGGTTTGTGAAGTAAACCATGTGATGTTGCAAGCGAGGTTGAAACCGCCTGCAGCCATGCCAATGAGATCTTGTTCGAATTGTTCGAAGTCGATGTCAAGTGTGGATGGTGAGAAAACAACATCATCTTCGTAGGTACCACACAGTCGTAGTCCAGTGACAATTGGCTTGATTCCGATTTGTCCAAGGAGCATACCGAGGTCGCCTTCGAAGACTTCACCAGCCTTCAGTGCAACGTGTTGCTTCTGAATGTGGACGGAACCACCCATGATTTTCGCAGGGATACCAACGGAGTTCAATTCACCAACGATTGGGCCTGGTGGCATTCCAGTGTCTTGCTTCTCGACAATGATGTCGGACGGAGCGATATCACCGGGTTTTGCTGCTCGGCCAGCTTCTGTCTTCTTCAGTTCAGAGAAAACTTCGAACGAGTTGAACTTGGATGTTGATACGACGGCAGGTTGGACTGCACCATCGAAGAGTTGCTCAAGGACGTCCAAATCTTTGCCTGCTTGTTCCCAAGCAATACGCATCAAGCGCTTCTTTGCAACACGGATAGCCATGTTGTCACGAAGGCCATCACGCATGCCGATCATCGTGTCGGCGGGAACGCCGTGAATGTCGATGACAGCGAGCGTTTCACCGCTGCTGATGATATCATGAAGATCTTTGACAGCGTCTCGCTTCCATGACATGACCTTTGGAATCAAATGACCACCTCGACTCGGGTCGCTGGCCCCATTGTCGTCTTGACAAAGAGGGAACGAATGTTTCCAGCACCACGCTCTAGACGCCCTATAACACGGTTGTAAACTTCCATTGCATTTGCGAGAAGTTCTTCTTGCGATTGATCGACTGTTCCGATAACAGCGTGGAAGGTCATCTTGTCACCAGACTTGACGACAACAGTGGTTTGCAATCCTGTAGCAAGGGCACCGGGGTCAAGTGTTGGCGGTACAGGCCGGGGCATTTTACCTCGTGGCCCAAGAACGGTACCAAGGTAGCGTCCAATGAGTCCCATGTGTGGGACTTCGGAAAGGAAGAAGTCAAATTGGTTTGCAATTTTCTTGGCACGTCCTTTGTTGCCACCGAGTTCCTCGATTTCTGGAGGTGTGAAGACAGTGATTCCAGCTTCTCGGGCACGAGTTGCTGCTTCTCCAGCAGCAAACATCGCAATCTTGACTTCTCGACCACGTCCAGATGGAAGACGAATCTCTTCCTTGATACGATTGGTTGGGTTCTTGAGATCGACGTCCTTGATTGTAAAGGCTATGTCAATCGATTGCACGAACTTACGCTCTGGGGCGTTTTCGATGGCTTGCTTGATGGCGGTGTTGATGTTTTCTTCCATATTGTCTCACCTCTGCAGTCAGCGAGGCTTTCACCTCTCCTGCGGTTCGTGATGTTTGTTCAGTTAAAGCGCTCGTCCCATTCTCCTTTGCTAATGATTTCGAGGGCTTCGTTAGCCCAGTGACCTTCAACCTTGACTCTCATGGAGACACAGGTTCCGATGACTTCTCGGGTCTGTGCCTTGAGGTCGGCTCCAGTCAAGTGGCCGAGATCCGCCTTTTCGCGAGCAACGTTCATTGCTTGCTCAAGGGTCAGATTTTCGACAGCGGCATCGAGACTTCCATTGCACTTTTGTACACCCAGTTGCTTGATAATCAACTTCGAGGTCCATGGCTTTGGCATTGCGTCTCAACTCCTTCCATACGAACGTAGGCAACCCTGCGACCAAACTCCCCTATTTAATCGCGACGCGGCTTTTTACAAATGCCAATCTTGCGATTTGTGCATATTTTCTTCAAAACATTGCACCACTTTGCTTATATGAACATTGAACAACGAGACAACATGAACGTCATCGCACGAAGTTTTGCAGTTCTCATAATCGCCTTCATGGTGCTTACTCTGCCATCCATCGAGAGCAACTCGAGCGGGGTGCACAATCGAGCAGGGAGTGGGTGTACCTGCCACTACAGCGGCAGTACGCCAACGCTCAGCGAAAACTTCCCATCAACCTACACAGGAGGGCAGACATACAACATCCAAATTTCTGTCTCAGGCGGTGTCTCTGGAAGCAACGGAGGATTCAACGTCGTTGTCGACAAAGGTACACTCTCGGCCCCCGCTGTAGGGATAATGTCCGTCAAAGTGGATAGTTCTGGACAATCCGTTACGCACACCACAAATTCCTATCGTTCGTGGTCTTTTGACTGGACTGCTCCAACCTCTGGAAGCGGGAACGTTGCTGTCGATCTTGCTGTCATGAGCGCCAACGGCAACAATGGAAACTCAGGTGATGCTTGGACAACCTCATCCCTTACAATCCCTGAAGCAGGTCCTTCAAACACTGCTCCATCGGCCACCAACGTCTACATCAGTGACGTACCTGGTCCTGCTCCAGCCATTACACAAGCATATTACGACATGGATCTGTTTAGCAATTATGATTTCAATGATGCCGATGGAGATGCCGATTCTGGAACCGAGATTCGCTGGTTGAAGGATGGAACGGAGGTTTCGCAATTCAACGACATCAACCTCCTTAGCCAAAGTGCAACCTCAATCGGTGACATTTGGACGATGACGATTCTGCCGAGTGACGGAACAGATTTTGGTGCTAAGGTGACATCATCCAACTCGGTCGAAATTATCGATTATGACGCTGATGGAGATGGGTATGGAGATCAATCAGATGCCTTCCCGAACGATGAAAATGAGTGGGCGGATACCGATAACGACGGTGTTGGCGACAACGCTGATGCCTTCGACGATGATAACACGCAAACCACTGACAGCGACGGAGATGGCTACGGTGACAACGCCTCAGGCAACAATCCAGACGCATTCCCAGATGACGCCAATGAATGGGCGGATTCAGACGGAGATGGTGTTGGCGACAATGCAGATGCTTTTCCCAATGACCCAACTGAAACTGTAGACTCCGACCTCGATGGTGTCGGTGACAATGCAGATGCGTTCCCGAACGATGCGTCGGAAACAGCAGATTCGGACGGTGACAGTGTCGGTGACAATGCGGATGCTTTCCCCAATGATGCGACGGAAACGATGGATTCGGACAGCGACGGAGTTGGTGACAATGCAGATGCGTTCCCGAACGATGCATCAGAGACTGCAGACTCTGACCTTGATGGCGTTGGTGACAATGCTGACGCATTCCCGAACGATGCTTCTGAGACGATGGATTCGGATGGGGACAATGTTGGCGACAACGCTGACGCATTCCCGAACGATCCTGCCGAAACGATGGACAGTGACGGCGATATGGTAGGAGACAATGCCGACGTCTTCCCGAATGATGCCACGGAATCCAGCGATTTTGATGCCGATATGATTGGTGACAATGCCGATACCGACGACGACAATGACGGCCTGTTGGATACAGAGGAAGCTTTGCTCGGCACCGACCCATACGATGCTGACACAGACGATGATGATGTCAACGACTTCGAGGATGCAATGCCTCTGGATGCGTCTGAAACGATGGACACTGATGGTGATGGTGTTGGCGATAATGCTGATGCGGATGATGATGCAGATGGCCTCTACGATCTTGATGAGTCATCAATGGGAACCGATCGCTTGGATCCTGATTCGGATGATGATGGTGTTCTCGACGGTGAGGACGTCTTTCCACTGGACGCGACGGAATCCAGCGACTCAGACAACGATGGGGTCGGAGATAATTCCGACGCCTTCCCAAACAACCCACTCGAGAGTGTGGACTCCGATGGCGATGGTGTTGGAGACAAGACAGATGCATTTCCAGATGATGCAAGCGAAACCATGGACAGTGATGGAGATGGCGTAGGTGACAACGAACAGAGGGCTCAGGAAGAAAAAGACGCTGCAAGAATGCAATTGATCATTGTCATCGGTGTTCTCGTCGTTCTTGCTGGTGTTGGTGGCGTGCTCTTCATGCGACGCAGAGGATCCAATCAAGACCTTCAGAAGGAAGCGGCACCCTTACCTGAAATTGGAAATGCTGATGTGGCGCAACCCTTGTATCCGACACAAGATGCTCAGTCATCTCAACAAATCGCCGCAGCCCCTACCGTTGAGAACCAATGGACCGATGAGAACGGACACACGTGGCGAAGAATGAGTGATGGTTCGACATTGTGGTGGAATGGAAACGATTGGCAAAATGTTTAGGAGTCCCCTAAGAAAATCTAAATCAGTCGGTTCGAAGGCGAGACCATGCCCATCATCCAACTGAGCAATCTGAGTCGTCATTACGGTGAAGGTGAAACGCTTGTCAAAGCCCTTGACGACATCTCTGTCTCCATTGAGGAAGGTGAAATTGTTGCGCTTCTTGGACCGTCGGGTTCTGGAAAAACAACACTCCTCAACACCATCGCAGCGCTTGACATCCCTACAAACGGCACGTACGAATTCAGTGGCGATGCTGTACCGCTCGGTCACATCGAAAACATGACCACATTTCGACGTGAAAACGTGGGTTATATTTTCCAATTTTTCAATCTTCTAGCAGACTTAACTGCGCTCGAAAACGTCCTCCTCGTTCAAGACCTTGCGGGAACCCGGGACAAAAAGAAAGCCCTCGGTTTGCTGGACGCTGTTGGACTCAACGGCTTGGAAAATCGATTCCCCTCGCAGATGTCCGGGGGCCAACGTCAACGGGTTGCCATCGCTCGAGCTCTTGCAAAGAGTCCGAGGATTATCCTCGGTGATGAGTTAACAGGAAACCTTGATTCCGAAACCTCAACAATGGTCATGGAAGCACTCATCAAAACATGTCGGAAAGAGAAGATGACAACCATTTTCGTCACCCATGACCAATCCCTTACACGATTCGCTACCCGCATTATACACCTTGACAGTGGCAAAATCGTTGAAGATGAATCTGGTGGCCTAAAGAGCATTGCAATGACTGCAAAGCACACGGCCGAATCCGTCGTCGATAACACAGTCGACGGTGTCAAAAAGATTGGAAGCAAAATCAAAGACATGGCTCAATCGATGCTGGAGTGAAGGGTTTGAACACACTACTTTTACGTCGTTTATCGCGTAGTTTAATGCGCACGAAACTTCGTATTTTGACTGTGATTCTTCTCATTACAATCTCTGTATACGCTGGAATTGTATTCTCCGAGCATTCACGAAATGCAGATCGTGTCTACGACGATTTCTATGCTGAAACCAACTTCGCAGATTTGATGGCAACCAGTTACCAAGTTGAGCACAAGGACAATCTCACAAGTGCTTGTTCTTCAATCCAACACGATGGGTGTGAGTCGAGTCTCGTGTTGACAGGACAATCGAAAACAGATGTCGATTGGATTGCATCAAAATTCTACGGGATTGAACAGGGTCAAGTCAACACACTGTGGGCTGTTGAAGGTTCTGTAACACCCTCTGCAGGGGAGATTGTTGTCGATGCTCATTTTGCACTAAACGATGAGATAAACATGGAGCTAGGCGATTCAATCGACATCATCGTTGGGGAAGGCGGTGTTCGGACCTTCACAGTCATCGGTTTTGCAAACAGCCCATTGGAATTGTTCTACGCAAACCCAGACTCGATTCTACCACAAGAATCAAGCTATGTCATCGCATACATGGATGCAGAGGTTCTCGCAGAAACGTCCGGTAACGATGCTCTGTCACGAAACACCCTCAACATCGATTTACCCGGAACACCTGAATTTGACTTAAGCAATACTGAAGAAATTGAAGGGCTCGAACTCCAGCAAACCAAGGACACACTCGAACAAGCCATGAATGAATCCGAGGTCGACGGTTACGTCCTCGATCGTGGCCAACTCAGTGCTGAATTGCTTCGACTTGACAAAGACTCACTATCAAAATCCATTCCATTTATCCTCGGTATACTTCTGTTCATTAGTGGTCTTGTCATCGCCGTATCACTCGATCGGTTAATTCGAACCCAATCGCGAGAGATTGCCGTATTGCGCACAATCGGAGCGTCAACAGGGGATGTCATGCTGGGTTACCTCTTGGTGCCAATTGCTCTCGGACTACCTGGTGTTTTACTTGGTATCCTACTGGGAATTTCCTCGTATGGCTCGAGCGCATTTACAGCATACTACTTCTCATTCCTCGGCATTCCTGTCGTAAGCACGCACCATTACACTGACATCATTGCTACCATTTCCCTTTCTGCACTTTTCATTACATTCCTGTTTGGTATACGGCCGGCTTGGAGGGCTGCTCGATTGCAACCGCTTGACATTCTTGGACAAGGCTCTGAGAAAAGACCGAATCGCATCCTCACCAAAATTACATCATCGCTACCACCGGGCATCGGGCTAGGGTTGCGGTCAACCTTCAGGAAACCCGCCCGATTGCTTGCAACATTGCTTGCATTGTCTCTCGCCATGGTTATTCTTGGAGGCAACATGATGTTCATGTCAGGGTTCACTGACGCTTTCTCTGAAGCAACCGATGACCAAGAGAATTGGGAATATCAGATAAGTGCATTTCCTTCAGGTCTTGAAAACATCACATCCTGGGCTGAAGACAACACCTCCGCATTTGAGCTAACGTTGGTAGCCCAAGCAAGCATTGCTGGTACAACCAAAGCGATTGATCTCAAAGGAAACGATGTACTCTCTGAACAAGACGATGCATTGCACAGATTGAACCTCTTGGAAGGAAATCTTCCTGACTCTGGTCAATCCCCAGTACAAGGCATCCTCGATGAAGGCTCATCGGAGCTCGAAGGTTATGCTATCGGAGATGTCATTACAATCGATTTTGAAGGAGAACAACACGATATTGAAATTGTCGGAATCGCCAGGGAACTAAGTCGTTCAATCTACATGCATCGAATTGATGTTCAACCCATTGTCGGCAAAGAAGCAAACGGGGCCTTGCTCGTCACAACACCAGGCGCAGACATTGAAGACATCCGTTTTTCGACGATTTCAATCGTTGAGAAAGAGACAATGGTTGCAACCTTTGAGGAACTCATCGATCAACAAAAGGCCATAATGCAGTCCATCTATGTCTTGGGAGCGTTAATGGCAATTGCCATTCTCTTTAACACGCTTCTCATCAATCTCAGTGAACGCGATGCTGAATTGGCTACGCTTCGTGTTCTTGGGGCAAGTCGCACTCGGCTCGCGATCATCCTTACCGTAGAACACATGTTCATCGGCCTTGTTGGTGGCTTTGCTGGTGCATTGGCAAGCGTTGGTTTCTACCAAGGGATTGCAAGCGTATCCTCCACCTGGGTCTTCCATATTCCCGTGGTCATCAATTACGCAGTCTTTTCACAGATCATTGGCTTTGTTCTGTTTGCTGCTCTGCTGACAACACCGGTTGGTATCTATCGAATCGGACGAATGAACCTGTTGGAAGTTGTTGCTCGGCATGAGCGATGAACACGTTTTCGTCTCCTAAATCGTTCTTGTTTGGAGGTCGATTAATTGTTGAAAAGTCGATATGATATTTTTATTCAGTTTATTTGAAAATCAGAATTAAATACTCTACGTCATTGGTCGGGTCATGAAGCAAAGCAAGAGCGAAGGGAAATGCCCAGTCATGCACGGTGGCGGAATGACACATTCAACCTCAGATATGCGTTCAAACCAAGATTGGTGGCCAAAAAACCTCAACCTGAACATCCTCCATCAGCACGACCAGAAATCGAATCCAATGGGGCCAGATTTCGATTATGCTGAAGCATTCAAAGGTCTCGATTATGAAGGCCTCAAGAAGGATCTCCACGCCTTGATGACCGACAGTCAAGATTGGTGGCCTGCGGATTATGGCCACTATGGTCCATTCTTTATCCGAATGACATGGCACGCCGCCGGAACCTACCGAACAGGCGATGGCCGTGGCGGTGGTGGAACCGGAGCACAACGATTTGCACCCCTCAACAGCTGGCCAGACAACGGCAACCTCGACAAAGCTCGACGTTTGCTGTGGCCAATCAAGCAGAAGTATGGAAACGCAATCAGTTGGGCGGACTTGCTGATTCTAACCGGACAAATCGCTATTGAATCCATGGGCGGACCAGTTCTCGGCTTTGGCGGTGGACGCCCTGACATCTGGCACCCTGAAGACGACATCTACTGGGGTAGCGAAGACGAGTGGCTTGGAGACAATCGATACGGTGATACACGCCAAGACCTCGAGAACCCACTCGCTGCAGTGCAAATGGGTCTCATCTACGTCAACCCACAAGGACCCAACGCAAACCCAGACCCACTTCTTAGCGCTCAGGACATTCGAGAAACGTTCAGCCGCATGGCCATGAACGACGAAGAAACCGTGGCACTGACTGCAGGTGGTCACACCTTTGGTAAGGCTCACGGTGCAGGCCCAGAAGATCACAAAGGACCCGAGCCTGAAGGCGCTCCAATGGAAGAGCAAGGGCTCGGCTGGATTAGTGACTTTGGCTCAGGCCTTGGCCGAGACGCCATCACAAGCGGTATCGAGGGTGCTTGGACCACTGATCCAATCACTTGGGACAACGGTTACTTTGACATGCTCTTCAAGTACGAAGATACGTGGACGCTAACAAAGAGTCCTGCAGGTGCACACCAGTGGACGCCATCCAACCAAGAAGAGGCTGACATGGCTCCAGACGCTGAAGACTCCTCGATCAAGGTTCCAACAATGATGACAACCGCAGACATGGCAATGATTCG
>NZVG01000057.1 GCA_002698145.1 Methanobacteriota archaeon
CAAGGAAACCACCGTCGCCTTGGTGGAGGTCATTCAATCCAGATTGCGTTCCACCGAATCCGTTGTAGTTTGCACTTGGCGTTGTTGTCCATTGTAGCTTCCACTGAGAGTAGAAGTAGTAGGACGACGCGTAGAAGCAGGAGTAACTACCTGTTCCACAGTTGGATACATCCCACTCGAAGAGGTACTCATCACTGTGGTCGTAGTAGGTCATTTGCCGGTCGTGATAACCTTGCGGACTGTAGTAACTTCCAGAGTGAACATCCGTCTGAAGGACGGTGAACTTCTTTGCAGTTCCTGCGTTTGCGACATCGTCGACAAAGAACCAGTGTGCGTTGCCTTGAGGCGTTGTGCTACCGGAAGAAGGCGCTGGGTCATATCCGACGTTCGCACCGTTGCTTCCAGAGTTCAAGTCTTGGAACTTCCAGTAGTATTCGACGTAGTCACCGGCACTCAAGTCAGGCGTGGTAGCCTTGAATCGACACTCTGTCGATGTCGAGGTGCAGGACTGTATTGTGGTAGCACTAACCGAGGTCCATGTTCCATTGTTGATGCTGTAGAACATTTTGACTCCGTTGGTGGATGTCGTATCGATTCCTGAAAGGTCTGTCAACTTGGTGAAGAATGTGCGCTCTCCTTCAACGTAGGAAGTGAGACCGCTGTACGGGACGTGACTAGAAGTTGGGGCGTCCGTATCCGATCCACCAGAGTAGATAACCTCGAGGTAACTGTTGGAACCACCGCTGTTGTACGAGCGTGTGTAGATGTAGATGCTTGATGTCATATCAGCACCCATTCCGATAGTTCCGGAGTTCGATTGAGCGTTGAGGATGTAATTGTGAGGTCCTGTGGTCGAGGTACAAGCAGTTCCAGCGGCATTGTTGTTGTCACAAATTTCTGCGGTCTTCCAGCCAGTTCCCTGGGAATAGGTTCCGGCGGATGCAGAGTTACCAAGTGACGAAATCAACTTTCGCTCATTGACGTTTGAGTTCGATCCAGACAAAAGATTCGCAGAAATCGATCCCGAACAGGATGCGGAGGTGATTCCGTAGTTGTAGCGTGCATCGGTACCACAAGCCTCGAGGACTCGTGCTGTGATGCTCGTACTGGAAGAGCTTCCGTAAGCGTAGTTGACGTACTGCTTCCAGTTGACCTCTTCGACAGTTGCGCCGCTTGGTAGGGCGGATGCGCTTGTGAAAGCATACCTGTGCCATGGGAGGTAGTAGTACGACCCATAGTATCGGTAAAGGTAACCGTATGTGCTGTTGTAGCAGTATCCGTAGTAGACGTAACAGTATCCACGGTTGCCGCTTGTTACCTTGATGGTTGGGTCAAGAGCGAGCGGGTATGCTCGGTCTTCAGACAGCAACCAGTCTGAGTCAACAGCAGTGGTGAGCAGGACCATAGGACCGTAAACTTGGATAAAGTAGGTTCCGATGTATGGTTCAAGTCCACCGTCTTCAAGAACGACTGGCTCAGGAATGGTGGCCAAAAGTTCACCGTTTTCGATGTTTCGAATCTCGAGTTCACCTTGTGTTGAGGTGATTTCTTCACCGAGCGCAACACCATCGAGATAGAGGCCGTAGCCCATTGGTAGGCGGATGGTTTCCGTCATTCCAAAGTACTCTGCGATGTCTTCGAGAACTGGGCGTTCTTGGATGAGGAGGTTTTGCTTGACTTGCGATGTGTCGACTGAGTAGTCAAGAGCAAAGCCTTCAGCGAGAGGGTAACGAATCACGTTTCCACCGACTTCTACATCACCTGTCGCTGGAGCAACTTGGTAAGGCATTGGTGCAGTTCCCGTGATATCGATGGTAACGAGCATTGGGTTCAAACCGGTGACGATTGGATCGACAAATTGGTTTGGTTGGATGCTGACACCACTGGCAACTTCAGCACCGAATGTGGTTGTGAAGATGTTCTCTTTCACTTCCCAGCCTTCTGGCGTTGCCATGATGTTGAGGTTGATGTCCTCAAAGGCTCCACTGTCGGCAAGGTAATGCATTGGCTCATCGCTTGTGAGCTGTGCAATATTGCCGTCCTCAGTGAGGTATCCCTTTGTGTTCATCTGCCTCATGCCCAAGAGCTCTTGAGCGGCATCATACTCATAGGTTGTTTGTTCGATGGTCGCTGGCAGTTTGAAGAAATCGTCTACTTCTGAGACGATCTCTGCGTTACTGACAGTATCGGTTGCAGTGTTGTCTACCAGGCTTGTCATTGGCATAAATGCCATCAAAGCACATAGCAGAACGGCAATTCCGATTCCACCCATTGCGGTTTTCGTTTTCTTATTCTTGTTTCCCAACATAGTCATTCACCCCATACGGACTGTATGCAAGTGCTACCACGTTCTCCACCACTTATAGGAGTTGGGGTACAATTTCTTTGAATTGAGATTTTCATTGACGAAAAGAAACGTTATACTGAAAGGAAGTTTTCTATCTCAATAGTACAAACAATTTGTAAAATGAACATTTATTTTTATTCAAAATTTTGTATAAACTGACAATCTGAAATACTTGAGCTTCGGTTTTGAGTGAGACAGATCAACGGATGAAATGAGCATGAAAATAAAAAAAGGCCAGAGAGGGCGCCTGAACGCCCCCCCTGGCGGCTCCTGTGCGTGCACAACGCACAGATTACGACAGGATTGTCGTTGCGGGATCAGTAATCCCAGTCTTTGTCTTCGCCGTCGCCACCGCCTCGTGAGAGGATAAAGGCTCCAGCGATGAACGCTACCACGACCACGCCACCGATGGCTCCCCAGGTCCAGCCTGGTAGCTCACCGCTTGAGGTGTCGTCACCGTCCGTGTTGTCGTCGGTAATTTCGCCTGCGTCGACCTCATTGGCGAAGGGTGCATCAGCACCTGCATCACCGGAAGAGGATTCGTAGCCTATGTTTCCGACGTTGTCAACTGGGGCAACTGCGAAGTACACAGTACCTGTTCCTGTTGTTGGAATCATGACGTCTGCGGTCATCACGTCAACGCTGTTTGTTGAGACACAACTGCTTGTAGGCATTTCGACAGCAGTGAACGAACTTCGGCTGTGACAGACCATCCAATGATGAATGTCATCACCGCTTCCGTCCATGCTCCATGCCAAGGTCCACTTGTCGCCAGCTTCGGTCACGGTGACCGATGTGGCAGATCCGCCCTCGACTTCCTTGTCCGCAACAACGGTTGCAGTGCCTATTGGAGTGCTGCATAGCCCATCGCTGTTGCAAACTGCAACTTCGATGTCATAGGACTCACCGTGTGTGGTTGAGGAACCACTGTAGGTGTAGGTAGCGACAGTTCTGTCCAAGTCAACTTCGAAGGTGTTTCCACTCGCATCTGTGATGCTAACTGAAATTGTGTCGCCCGGAAGTGGTGTTCCGGTTAGACCCCAGTTCATTGTAATGTCTCCACCCATTCCTGCAGCAGCGCTGAAACCACTGATTGAGGCACTTGGTGGATCCTTTGCTTGAAGAGGTGCATCGATGAGCAGGAACTTTCCTGCTGGCAAAACACCGCCGCTCAATGGTGCAGAGAGGACAGATTTCGTTGAGTCATCCTCGCTGTTGGTTGCACCATCCGCCAAGAGTTGAGTTAGGATTGGGCTCTCACAGTTTGTTGTAAACCAGAGAGAGGATGCACCGAGTCCTGAGTCGAAAATCATGTCAATGCTGTGTTCAAGGACATCGTTTGCAGCATAGGTTGTAACCGGCATGTAATCAACGACCGCAACTGGACTGTACTGACCAGAGAGCTCGCCACCTNCGCCNTCCGGCAAGGTGATGCCTGAACATTCACCATCTGCCCCGTCCGTCACAGTGATGGAGAATGGAGCTTTGCTGAANTAGGTCAATGCGTANTTCATNGTGATACCGTTNTCGGTCGNGTCTGTAGCGACACCGTCGTTCCAGATTTCGATGATGATTTCTTCGCTTACTTCACCGCCATGAGCGTCGGTAATGGTTACGACAACCGGGAAGGTTGTAACGAAGTCTTGAATCACCGGTGTTGTGCATGTTCGGCCAACACCGCCAGTTCCACCGCATCCGGCGAGAGGGATGCTTTCTGCACCTCCAGCCCACGAATAGGTGAGTCCTTCACCGTTCACGTCATCTGCGTCAAAGACGGATACTTCGAACTCGAGCATGTTTTCCATACCGAGCATAAGGTCGCCTTGCGTGACGAGGTCAAGAGAAGAGATAACTGGGAGGTTGTTTCGAACTTCCTTCTCCATCGAGACGAGGTTGTTGCTAGGCTTCTGGTCGGTAATCTTACTTTCCATAACCAATTCTGCTTCGATGGTGTAGGTCCCTACATCGAACTCGACCATTGTACATGCGTGTCCTTGATCGAACGCCTCTGGCCCTGTTCCGAGTTTGGCGTAGTTGTAGGATGGTTCAACACCTTGGAGACAGGAGTTAACAGTCTCTGTGATGACTTCGCTTGTGTCGAGGTTGGTAATGGTGAAGGTAACGTTCCAGTCGTACAATTCGGTTACAGAAGAGCCACGGTGCTCAACAGCAGCATCGATGTACGATGTGCCGACAGAGAGGTCGCCTGGTTCCCCTGCGCCAACGGTGAAGGTAGCGATTCCTGTACCATCGCTGTTGTATCCTTGGTTGACGGTCAGCATGGAGATGCGGATGTCATGGAATGTCGAGAGCGCACCGTTGATTTCATCGGCGTTGTTGTTTGTNATGTCGTCTTTTGTGAACGATTCTTCACAGAAATTCGCATAACTTTCTTCTGTTTGTACATCGTTGCCCTCCGCATCGGTTTCGTTTACAAAGACGGTCTCGATGCACGATTCAAATTGTCCGTATAGCGAATAACCGCCGATGGCAACATCGACACTGTAAGCAGCATCTGTGCCGCTGGTGTCTGGCAGAACTGAACCNGTGTAGGTCCAGACTCCGTTGTTGATGTTGTCGGACATGATTGTTCGAATCTCGGTGATGTTGTCGGTTGGNTCGGNCTCGTTTTGGTAAACGANGACAACTTGGTCGGTACCGACGTTCACAGAGTGAACAAGGGAGCCGAGCGTCGCAGACTTGAGATCAGCNATGTCTTGNCCTGATGCTGAGTCAACATCGCCCGAGACNTCGATTTCCATGGTGAGGTTGTGCGTGATGAAATCTGAGGAGCCGTTGAGCATGACGCTAACGGTAAACGCTTTGGCACCTTCGCCAGTTGCGACGACAGATCCATCATCCCACTCGATGTCGANTTCGATATCGAGGTAGTCAACGACTTCCACATAGACTTGTTGAACGTCGTTGCCCGGGTCGACATCTTGGTCAGAGTAGGTTTCGATTTGGATGACGTAAATACCAGCGGCAGGAGTCCAGGTTGCGTCGCCGCCTCCGTATTGGATTGCAGTTTTGCCACCCTTCAGAACTGCGCCGGCAGCGAGGGATTGGTCATCACAAACGCTTGCATCATCGCAGATGACATCAGGGTTGTCGAATTCAAGATCGGCACCTGAGGCGTCCTTNGCAAGCATNATCGGATTTCCATTTCCGTCAGCAATCCAAACTGCGGCTTTGTAACCGAGTTCTGTGATNGNCTGGTCACCAGAGTTTTGGATGAAGACTTCGAAGGTCGTTTCTTGACCAACGAAGATTTCATTGCGGCACGTCGGGTTGCACTGGGTTTCTTTCGGTGAAGTAATAGCAACGAGTTCAGCATCAGCGCCGTTTCGGGCGCCTGTGTCCTCAATTACTTCGTTTGTTTCTAATTGTGTGATGTCAATGTTCGCCATTAGGCTAGCAACCAACAACAGCACGAGCATTACAGGGGTAATTTTTCTCATGTCATATCCTCCAATATGGGCGGTAACTCGCCCTACGAGAAACGACGTATATATACTATGGGTGGGAATATAATAGAAATCTCATATAAAAATAAAATACGGTCAAAACATTGTACGGCTAGACATCGCACGGCTCAGTTTGCTGAGCGTAATGCCTCTGANGGTTCGATCTTCGATGCAGCCCTCACGGGAGAGTATGTCGCAAGGTAAACCAATACCGCTCCACCCAGAACGACCCACAACACCGTTGCCCAAGGGAGGACGAGAACAGCTCCCTCTTCCTCCCAAACAGCAGAGTGCAAGCCAACATGAAACATGAGTGCTACAACGACTCCATTGAGTATACCCAGCAGCGAAATCCAACCGATCTCAATGAGGTGAACACGCATCACCATTCCTTTCGTAAAACCAAGAGCACGCAACATCCCGATGTGTTTTCGGCGTTCGGACACCGAACGGTAGGTTACAACACCAATACCTGCAATTCCTATGATGAGTCCAATTGCGAGATATCCCTCGAACAGTGCAAGAATGGAGAGCACAAGTGCTTGTATGAGCGCAACGTCTTCTGCAATCAAGGATACATCAACGCCCTCCTTTTCCAAATCAAGACGCAGGTTCTCGGCTAATTCTGTCGCTGCCTCTCTTTCAGAAGCTGACTTGCCTGCAGCNGAGAAATAGCGCACTTCGTCGGATTCAAAATCNTNAGAGGCCCGACTATTCTCTGAAACGGAAACNTAGACTCGGGTAAGAGAACCATCGTACTGCTCGATTACTGGCTCAGACGGCATCCAAACGCCTGCTGAAAACAGATACGAAGATTGTTCGAGGATGCCCCCAACAACCATTTCCCGACGATGGCTCGGTTGTTGTGCATCGATGATTGTAATGTTCTCGCCAACCAAAACTGAGAACACGCCAACACTCGCTCCGTCGATTGAAGATTCTAAGCCGAACGATGCATCGACAAAAACAACGTCCCCACGCTCTAACATTGTTGACCAGGCCTCCTCAGAGGAATCACCAAGCGAAGCGTCCCAAATATGGAGAGGGAGCCCTCCGTGACCGGCGAACCCTCCATCAACGCCTCGGAGTATGTAGGGGGAACGCTCTGCTTCTTCATTTTCGATAAATGCCTGAGTGCGATAAACCCGCCCCACAGCGTCAATACGGTCCGCATCTGCGTGTTCGAGTTCCCATTCAGATATAGGGCCCTCAAGCTGCAGTGGACGAGATCGTGCTGCGGACAACATTAGCTCGAATTCTCCTTCAGATTCCTCGACAAATGTACTCGAATAATTTTCAAATTGAAGGGTGTAGCCACTCAAAACGACCACTGAGAAAACGGTTATCGAAAACATACCCATGACTACAGCCGTCCGCAAAGGTTTGTGGAGAGGGTAGGAAAGAGCGANCGGAACAACTGGTCCACTGCGGAAGGATGCGAGTCGGAGAAGACCTCGAATCATCAAGGGAGCCAACGACGAGAGCACAAGAACCCCTGCGAGTACCTGAACCAATCCAATGATGATAAATGAAAATTCATTTGGTGTCAAATCAGCACGTACAGGATCCAGACTTGANGGTAATGCAGTCCATATGAGGAGGAACACGCCAATGAGACCAATCGTTCTTCGAGGTGCCTCGCGGAAGGTCGGTAATGATCCATCGGGTGCACGCTTCGTACGCAACACAGGTACAATCCAAAACAGGATAGGGCAGAGGAACAACACCACTGAACATCCCANCACAATCCAAACACTGTGGGCGAGAGCACCACTACCAATCACGAAAAATCCACCACTAAGAAGCATGAGCCCCAGAGCGCCTATGACGAAAAGATAGAGGGCCCAAGGAACGTGTTTTGGTACGCGTTGTGGTACATTTTTNAAGGCATGAACAATNATCATTTTTGAGGACCACAGTGAGGAGCCGAACATCGTCAACAATGCGATGTGAAAACCCCAGAACCATCCAGCAAGCAACGAGGAAGAGTCAACATGGAACGAGAAAACATCAGCTCCAGCACTCGCAAAAACACTGGAAAAACCGATGCCGATCAGCCAAGCCAAGCCAACTCCAAGNATCGAACCTAATGCACAACCGATCAATGCTGCTATGGAACCCTCAATCATTGCAATGTACCGTAAATCCGCTCTCGTCATCCCAAGAGCGCGAACGGTGGCGTACTCTTTTTGACGAACATCGATCAACATGGTAATGATCGTCACAACGAGGAGAATACCCGCTGCGATGGTGAACGATCCAAACACCAGGAACATCGCTGTCAAGACACCAGAAGATGCTTCTGCCTGTTCGAGAGCATCAAGTTTGACAGCCTGGACAGAAAGAGAAAGGTCATCGATTCCAACAAGCAAATCGAGGTGGGACTCAAGCATACCTTGCTCCTCAGTGGAAACATTGCTGAAAACCAACATCGATCGCTCGTTTTCCTCAGCAGCAGCAAGGAACTCAGCATCGGACATGTTGANCAATCCGAGTATCACAGGGTCCAGATCTGAAAGGGATGAAAGACGATCATCGTCAAGGAAGGATCCATTGATTGTCAAATTCAGCGACTCATCCGAACCGAATGCATACTGAAAAAGACCAGAGGCTGTCATGTTNGCGTTTTCAGGTGTCGAAAGAGGTTCGAGACGTTGCCCGATTCGAAGATCCCCTTGCTCAACGAGCAGTGTTGATGCATCACCATCGAAAGCAAAGAACATTTGTGGAAGAGTCCCGAAACCACCGGCATCGGAGAGAATGGGCAACCGCATTGAAANGATGTCGCCATTCAANGTTGATCGCAGAAAGAGGCCACCCTCTTCAATGCACCAAGCTCGGGTTTCATTTAACTCAACGCCTAAACCTGGACACACACTCGGACTTGAATGGGATACTGAAGGCCATTCTTCAGAACCAATCTCGACAAAGGGTTGGTCGATACCAGGCGTTCGTTTGTAATACGATTCACTGAGAATNCCNTCNANACGNAGGTACAGACNCGNCTCGTNCTCCATCANATCCCANNTGAGAATTGTCGAAGGTAAATCGATTGATAGAGGCGTATGTTCTACAGAATCATCGTCAAGATTGCCAAACCAAAGAGCAGCCGCCTCCCCACCCTCAATTGCGTACCAACTCGTTGAATTGGATGCAACAGCGACCATCTCCCGCTCCTCAATGATGTAATCTGTTGCATCATCATCCGATGCGTTGCCAAGAACAAGGCCATCACCAAACGCTGCAAAACCGAGGCCTCCATCGATGGAAACATCGTTGATGATATCACCGCTTGGGACTCGCCAAACCCATGACGTGTTGTTTGACTCATAACCAAACCCTGCTGGCCCCCAATGCCAAAGTGTTCCAGGTTCGTGCATCACTCCATTGAGATCTCCGTCGGCCAAGGTCAAGAGATTTGACGAGGATGATTCGAGTCCTACCAATGGGACCTGAAGGACTTCCAGCATCATCGCTTCCTGCATCAAGNATGTTTTATTTTCAACCAAACTCTCGACAATCCGAGGCGAGAGGCGACCGAGCCCGTTGGTTGATGCAACNGTGACAGCGTTGCTTTCCGCTATCAACTGCANGCCAGACTCACTGACACCTATGCTTTCATTGAGCGCTTGAGCAATCTCGTCAAGAACAGGGGCTACNGCGGAACGCTTTTCCTCCACCCCATCGAGAGAAATTCGAATTGAAGTTACATTTCCTTCGGATTGCTGCCACCCTTGAGCGCTCAATAAATCAGTAAACAAAGCCGGAGACGTGGTCCCAGCGAGTTGCCCTTGACCGGCCATCGCAACTACTTGATGAATGGTAAAATTCTCTTCAATTCTCTCGACACCGTTCTGGTTACGAACAAACCAGCCGAGTTGAATTTCATCGCCAACCCCGACCTCAAGTTCATCTGAAAAGACCTGATTCACAACCACTTGAGGTGTTGGAGAAAACCGATTGATTTCTTCCAAATCAAACCAGGACAGGCCCTCTTCAGCCGTGCCAATGACCGAACCCTCGTTGTGTTCAAGTGCAAACCATGCGACACTTGGGTCAGCCTTCCCGTCGGAAGTTACAACGGATGTCGAAAGAAATCGTCCTGCTTGAATGGAGTCGAGTCCCTCCAAGTTGGCTCCTCGAATATCCTCAACAAGCGATTGAGGTATCTCGGTAACTTGCCCGANATTGGTATCGAAGCCAGATATGAACACGTCTGTGTCGCCCCAAGCTGCGTCGACCTCTTCGCGGACCGTTTGATCGAGAGAATCACCAACAATAAGCGAGGATGATACAATCGCCGATCCGATCATCAAACCGGCCATGAGCAACGCAGCTTGACGCTTTTTTCGATTGAGTTGCTGCCATGCCAGTCGAAAAGCGAGCAATCGCCTCGAGGATACAAGGGCCTGAATACCGAACAAGCTCAAAAACCCAAACATGAGNCCGCCCACAAACGAAAGCATGCTCGAATATTCGAACCATATCAGTAGGAAATACGTAAGAAGGCCATCAGCTATCGGCGTTAGAACAATGAGGAGACGTGCGTTTGATGAACACTCTCTTCGCAANCCGTAAACTGCTACGAGCGCTCCAATGAAAAGCAGGAACGCCAAGAGCAGAGCGAGGAACAAGTCTACTCCTCCTCTGTGAATTCCTCAATAAACCGACCATCCGACATCTGTCGGATTGCATCGCATTGTTTTGCAATCGACTCATCATGAGTCACAATCAGGAATGTTGTGTTCCCAACGTTGCACAACGTTCGAAGTAAACGTATGATTGAACCCGACGTGTCAGCGTCAAGGTTGCCTGTAGGTTCATCGCAGAGAACAATCGTGGGGCGATGAACAACTGCTCGAGCAATGGCTACGCGTTGTTGTTGTCCACCGGATAACTCGGCGGGACGATGTTCCAATCGATCACCAAGCCCAACTGCATTCAAAGCTTTAGCCGCCTCTTGGCGGGCCTCACTGGCAGGCATACCTTGAATCAACAACGGCAATTCGACGTTCTCCAATGCGGTCATCACTGGGAGAAGATTGAATTCCTGGAAAATGAAACCCATGTGCTTCCCACGGACACGCGTCCGTTCATCGTCGGTTGAACCATACAGGTTCTCGTCATTGATTCGGACCATGCCTGAATTGGGTTCATCAATACCAGATAAGACGTTGAGCAACGTGGTTTTCCCACACCCTGATGGGCCCATGATGGCAACCATCGAACCCTGCTCGATCGAGAGTGAAACATCCTGTACTGCATGGATAACCGACTCGCCAGACTCGTACAATTTCCACAGCCCTTCAGCTTGCAGTGCGAACGCCATAAGGAACCATACGGCTGCGTATTGATAAACTACCGCATCGACCTATGTCCATGTCCGAAGGATACGTGCGTGTCATCGCATTCGGGCCAATCGCAGATGCCATTGGTTCACGAACCTCAAAGGTTGAATGGCGAGAGAACCTCAGCATTGAAGAAATTATCCTCGAACTGGAGATGGGCCATTGGCTTGGTCAGGGCTTAGCCGTTGCATTGAATGGGGAAAGATGTCCTTTGGATGTTCACTGCCAACGTGGTGATGAGGTTGCGCTTCTTCCTCCAGTTTCCGGTGGTTGAATCGGTTCAATCCTTGTCGAGCGATGGCAAGCCTTGAAAGCCTCAACGGTTAGGGACATATGGGGAACTGCATGGCCTTTAGTCCTGGACCGCTCGAAATCATCATCCTTCTAGGAATCTTCTTTATTCTCTTTGGCGCTGAACGACTTCCAAAGATGGCGAACGCCCTAGGCCGTTCCAAAGGGGAGTTCCAGAAAGGCCTCTCAGAGGCAACGACAGCAGCAACGATTGCCGATTTAGAAGCCGGCGGCAAGACATCCGACCAAGTTTTGATGGATCGAGCGAAAGCAGTTGGTATCGACCCAAGCGGAATGGCGGTTGACGAACTCGAAAAGAAAGTCGCAGCCTTGGAATCGCTTGCAGATGAAGAGTAACTCAGGCACGCTTGAGTTTCATCGGAGAACCGCACCGATCGCATACTTTTACATCGTCTTTTTTTGAACGGTGTGCATNGTTGGATACCTCTTCTGTTCGACGGCATCCAATGCAGCGAAGGATCCATTTCCATTGTTTCTTCCCTCCCGTTGTAAGAACACCCTCGACGTGAATTCCTGCTTCTCTCGCTACATTCTTCATACGGTAATCATCGGTAACCAACTTGCTTTGGCTCGCCAAGGCCAAAGCAAGCAGGTCAATGTCCACATCGGAAAGCCTTGGTAGNTCTCCGGTTTTCGATGCTATATCGTGAACCTTCTCACGTTGGTCTGGGCTTGCAGTACGCCAATCCATCTCCAACGTCTCGATGAGCAACCATCGTTGTTCATCAACACTCGCCAATTCGGTCTGTTGAAGTGTTGATACGATTTGACCGCGACAGCGCTCAATTGGCCAGTTCAGCAGAGCAGAGGTATCGAGNACGGCCACAAGCAAACGGTGACGAATGCTGGTAAAGAAGACGTCGATTACCCATAGGCTCAAGAAGACGAATCAGCACCTTCATCCATGATTGGAGAAGACCTCATTCTCGATTTCTTCAATCTATTCGGACCATTTGCGCTCGCATTGTTGTCCTTCACGGAAGCGATTATCCAGCCGATACCGCCCGATTTGATGTTTTTGCCGATGGCGTACGATGAACGAAACAGTGTGACGATGTTGCTATGGTTGTGGTTCATTGTCACATTTGCTTCTGTTCTTGGAGCNGTTGTCGGGCATGCTCTCGGAAAGCGATATGGGACAAAACTTCTCGACCGATTTGGGAAACCGCAGCACAGGGAACGTCTGGAGTACCTTTTCCATCGTTATGGGACATGGGGGATGTTCATTGCTGCAGTTTCACCTTTGCCATACAAGGTATTTGGATGGATTGCAGGTGCAAGCGATATGAAGTTGCGACCGTTCATTTTGGCTGGGATTTTTGGAAGAGGACTTCGATTTGGATTGGAAGCGCTGATGATTTACCTCTACGGCGAGGCTGCGATGGATGCTGTATCATGGTTGCTCGATCATGAAATTATTATGGCTGTGGTTTTGCTTGCCATTCTCGGGCTTGCCGTTTGGTGGTTTAACGCAAAGAAGTCAACATTTCAAGGTACACCCTAGCAAATGAATGACAATATCCCACTCGAATAAGCGGGTTTTTTTGATGCAGATAAACGCTGTACTGCGCTACGTTTGAAACAAGATGCTCGTGCCGGGATTCGAACCCGGGTCAGCGGGATGAAAACCCGCGATGATGGACCTGGCTACACCACACGAGCCAATGACCAGCCGTGTCGCCTCTTATTCATAACCGTTGGCCATCCGATGGGTTGAGCCGGTCTTTCAGNTGATTCTGTTTATCGCCCGATGACCCGTTGAATAAGGTCGTCCATGGTTGTTTGAGAGAATGGTTTGGACTTGTTTACGTTCATTGTTCGACCGATAACGTTGCTACCAAGGTGAGCGAATTGGTGGCGCATNGCCATGAGGCAATGCGTTCCTCCACCGCCACTGTGCGTGGCAAGGAGAACTGTTCGGTTGTTGAACAGGCGTCTGAAATCATCGCTCTGAACGGATAGCCATGCAATGGTGTTGTTCAATGCAGGAGGCATGACACCGTTGTATTCTGGGGCGCAAACCACGAGTGCATCGGAGTTAGCNATCAATTCAGAGAGGGACGATGTATCTGGCTCTCGCTTGGAATCTCCGTCAAGTTCAGGNGTGTAGACCGGCCATTCAAGGGTCGTTAAATCAACAACCTGTGCACCCATGCCCTTTGCAACAAATGCTTCAGAGAACCGATGTGCAAGATCGAGGTTTTTCCCGGAGGATGCTGCGAGAACCAACACATAGGAATCCATGAACTCCGGTTTAATCAAACATATTTCAATCGTTGGTTTACGTTGGACGACCATGTATTGAAATAGGTCGTTGCTGAAGAATCGATATGTTCACTGAAATGCTCGAACAACACAAGGGAAATTTTCTTGTTTTTACCGGTCGTTTCTGCGGCTATTGCACGGCTGCTATGCGATTGTTAACGCGGAAAAATCTCCCATTCGTGGAAATCTCGTTTGAGAAGCACCCTCCCGAACTGAGAGACGAAGTGGTTCAGGCGACGATGCATCGCACCGTTCCTGTCATCTTCGACGTACGTGGCGAAGANCGAATCTTCATCGGCGGATTTGATGAATTGAGTAAATATCCGCTCAATGAATGAGGTCGTTGAGCCAATCTTTGAGCACATCGTGATGCTCTGTCGGAATCATATGTCCCTTTTCGTGCTCAACCAACTCAACGCTCCAACCAGCAGCCTCAAACAAGTGGGCAACAGCCCATCCGTCTTCGATTGGAACACGTACATCTCGAACACCATGCATCCAAAACATTCGCTTTTCATCGAGTTCTTCAAGTCGAAGGCGGAGTTCCATTGGGCGAACCAGTCGGGTTCCTAACGCCACAATTCCTGCAATTCGATGTGCGAGAGGAAGTTGCAACATTTCTTGCGCCATTGCTCCGCCTTGAGAAAAACCACCGACGATGAGAGGCCCCATNGGTGCCTCTTCTGCAATGAGTTTTTCCAGTTGCGACAGGGACGAATCAACATCCATGAGTTCTTTACGAGAAAGCTGCAGTCTTCGCGTCACATCAGGGTTCTCATCCTCATATCGCCACCATGTCTTCCCACGACGGGGGTGGTTAAACCGGGCATCTGGAACCAACAAAGTCCAGCCCTCAGGTAAGATTTTCTCAGCAAATGGACGCATCATTTCAGCTGTTCCGGTCATACCATGCATCATGATAAGAGTCGGCATCTCAATCACCTCAAAGTGTCCATTGGAACANAAGTGCTCCAGCGACTTTGAGGTGTATGTAGGATGAAGGGCCTCGTACTGTTACCGTCAGAGAATAATCCCCTGAGTTTGAAGGAATCGTTCCTATTGCACCCTTCTCTGTGGCTCCTGAGCCCCATGCGCGAGTGAGAGGAGAAGCACCAGCATGATCCTTCATCGTCAGAGAACCTGAGCCTCCACCCGAGGCGATTTCAACATCAAGGTACCAAACCAATGTGTCCCAGTCTCCTTCGGTAGGATGACCTGAATCAAGGAACGAATCATAGATTTCTTGATCGTTTTCTTCGTACATACGATCGATGAGGTCTCTTGCTCGATAAAAGAAGACGTCACCATCGTAGGCAGGACGGGCAATGTTTAGATCCATCCGAAGTTGAATCGTGCCCTCACTGTCCCGCCAAACAAGACGTTCGAGAAACCCGTTGCTGCCGCTAAATGTGTAGGACAATTCGTGCCCTTCTGAAGAGTCAGCTTCGACTCGAGCATTCCCATTGTTAAGCGAGATTGTCGATGCGTCCCACTCCTGACCCAAGAGGGTAAACGACCAAGAATCACCAACCATCCAAGGGAACGAGAAAACTTCCTGTGGCTCACCGTTTTCATAGACTGCAAGGGCATCAATGGTCATTCGACCAAGAAACGGATTGTGATTGATAACGGCATGCCGCTGAGCTTCACGTTCCGACGATATTCCNAGAACGTACTCGCCNGAGGNATTGTCAATCTCAGCGACGACNAGCCGAGCNCTGTCNTCTCCAAACTGAGGNGTGATGAAGGTATAGAGCCAGTTTTGTCCAACTGTCCACTCAGGAAGGAGCTTTTCGTCCTCCGTCATGCCGTTGCTTGAGTCCGACGAAGCGTCGTTGGTCGTACAGCCTGCAAGGCTCATGCAGAGCAACAATGCAACCAAAAAGAGGCTACGATGCATCGCATGCATGATTTGGCCTGTCGACCCCTGTTCAAGAGGCTAACGCTTGAACGTCCAAATCAGAACAGTGAATCAAGCAGTCCACCAGAAGTGAGTTCTCCGGTTCCAGCAAGCACGACAGCAACGATGGACATCAACTTGATCAGAATGTTGAGTGATGGGCCCGAGGTATCCTTGAACGGGTCACCAATGGTGTCACCGATAACAGCCGCATCGTGAGCATCATCGCCCTTCTTGGCGCCTGGAATATGATTTTGTTCAATCGCTTTCTTTGCGTTGTCCCAAGCTCCACCGGCGTTGGCCATGAAGAGCGCCATCAGAACCCCTGTAACGAGGGAACCAGCAAGCATTCCACCCAGAGCAGCGGTACCAAGTCCGAATCCGATAATAACCGGGGCGATGACTGCAACAACACCCGGCCCAACCATCTCACGGAGAGCAGCCTTGGTTGAGATATCAACACAGGTTTGAGAGTCTGGCTTCACGCCTTCTTTTCCTTCGAGGAGTCCTGGAATTTCCTTGAACTGTCGACGGATTTCAACGACCATGTCACCAGCAGCTTTTCCGACCGAAGTCATGGTCATTGCAGCGACCACGAACGGTAGTCCACCGCCGATGAGAAGACCAATGACGACCATTGGGTCGGTCAAGTCGAGATTTACTCCTTCGACTGCAGTGGTGTATGCAGCAAAGAGCGCGAGGGCTGTTAAAGCGGCAGATCCAATTGCGAATCCTTTGCCTACTGCAGCAGTTGTGTTTCCAATAGAGTCGAGTTCATCCGTAATGGCACGGACATCGTCTCCAAGTCCGCTCATCTCTGCGATACCGCCTGCATTGTCGGCTACTGGTCCATAGGCGTCGACAGTCATCGTGACACCGACAGTAGCAAGCATACCCATAGCAGCCATAGCTATGCAGTAGAGACCATATGTTTCTCCACCAAATTCATTGGCTCCAAGGATACCAAGTGCGATAAGAACGACCGGAACAAACGTGGACATCATTCCGACGGAGAGACCAGCAATTGCGTTGGTTGCTGGTCCGGTCTTGGACATTTCACCGATGTGGGGGATGGCCTTTGTTTTGATTCCGAATACGGGCTCAATACCTGTGTAGTATTCTGTGACGAGACCAATCAGGATTCCGACAACGCTGCCCAGTACGACAGAGTGCATGACTCCATACGTCACCTCAATGAGGCCCTGTTGGATGGCAAGATAGCCACCTGCCCAGAAGAGAACTGCAGCGATGAAGGTCGTGTTTCGAAGAGCCGCAGCAGGATCATTTCCGTTCTTGAGGAATGACATTGAGAAAACACCGATAATAGAAGCAGCGTATCCAATGAACCCTAGAAGAATAGGGAGGAGGACATAATCAGCAGCAGTTTCTGTAGAGAAGTCATTTGCGATAATCATGGCTGCGATAAT
>NZVG01000058.1 GCA_002698145.1 Methanobacteriota archaeon
ATTTAAGTGCCATTCAATGGAGTTCATATTTTGGTGGTAGTAGTGACGATGCCTTGTATTCATTAGCCTTTGATTCCAATAACGATTTGTACGCTTGTGGAGGCACATCGTCTGATAATTTAGCGACCACCAATGGGGCTTATGCACCAGATTATTTAGGAGGTTCAGTAGATGCTTTTGTATCTCATTTTTCTAAAGATGGCCAGACACTTTTGAGCTCTACCTATTACGGTTCTGACCAATACGATCAGTCCTATTTTATAGAATTGGATAAGTTGGATCAAGTGTATTTGTTTGGACAAAGTTTAGCTCCTGACAACACCTTGATATTTAATGCAGTATTTTCTCAGCCTAACAGTGGGCAGTTTGTAAGTAAGCTAAATTCAGAACTTAACACCTTAGATTTTTCTACTGTTTTTGGTTCTGGAAGTGGAGGGATAGACATTTCTCCAACAGCTTTTTTGGTCGATGCTTGTAATAGGATTTATTGTTCGGGTTGGGGAGGTACCACAAACGATTCTATACATTTGGGACCTGGTGGTAGTACTTTCGATTTGGTGACTACTTTTGATGCTTTTCAAGATGAAACTGATGGTAGTGATTTCTACCTCATTATTTTTGAGGACGATGCTAACACCCTATCTTTCGCTTCCTTCTTTGGAGGAGATCAAGCTGCCGAACACGTAGATGGTGGAACCAGTCGTTTTGATAAAAAAGGCATCGTTTATCAGTCCGTTTGTGCAGGTTGTGGAGGTTTTTCGGATTTTCCTACCACAGATAATGCCGTATCCAACACCAATGGGGCGAGTTGTAATAATGCAGTCTTTAAGTTTGATCCAGATTTCCCTTTGACTGTTGCTAACTTCAACGCTCCAGAATTGACTTGCGATTGGACAGTAGTTTTTGAAAATCTGAGTTTAGGAGAAAACAACTCCTACTATTGGGATTTTGGAGATGGCACAACTTCTACCGAAATGACACCCACTCATACCTTTTCGGCAGTAGGAAACTATGAAGTTTTACTCGTTACTAACGACCCCACCTCTTGCAATTTGGTGGATAGCATCATCAAGAATATTAGCATAGACAACAATAAATACCAAGAATTGGATAGCTTATTTATCTGTGAAGGCGATAGCGTACTTTTACAAGGAACTGAAATGGACGGATTTACATATCAATGGTCGCCCAATGTTGCTATAGCTAATCCTTCAGAATCTATCACTTATGCCTCGCCTACAGATTCTATGTTTTATTATTTCATAGGTCAGTCCGATAATTGCTTCGATACACTCAGTCAGTATGTAGCAGTTAGGAAAGTGCCTTTGGATTATTCTGCAAACTCAGAAATATGCGGTTTGCCCATTGTCTTGAGGGTAGAAACCAGCGATTCAGCACAAATTATATGGACAACAGCTTTGGGAAGTTCTTCAGCTGTGGAGCAAGATACTTTAGTAGTTTCTACTGTTGGCACATACTATATGGAAGTTAGGCAATTTGGGTGCAGTGAAACAGGAACAATAGATGTTGCCTTGGGTGAAGCATGTTGTAGCGAAGACAATATCCTTATTCCAAATGCTTTTACTCCAAATGGCGATTTGTTGAATGAAAAATTTCGAATCAAAGATGAATTGAATATTGTTCAAGATTTTGAGCTCAATATATTCAACCGATGGGGGCAGAAAGTCTTTTACACTCAAGATAAAAAAGAGCCTTGGGACGGTTATTTTAAAGGAGAGTTACAACCTTCTTCTGTCTTCGATTACCACCTCAATATAGTCTGTATAGGAGGGCAAAAGTCCTTTTTCAAAAAAGGTAATATTAGCTTGATACGATGAAGAAAATAGTCTTCATATTTCTTTGTACAGGCACTACTTTAATGGCGCAAGATGTACATTTTAGCCAATGGTACAATAACCCTTTGTTTAGCAATCCTGCTTTGGCAGCTGACTTCGATGGAGACTATCGTATTACAGCCCATCAGCGTGAGCAATGGTCGAGTGTAAGTGTTCCATTCAGCACAACTTCGGTAGGCTTGGATATGCCCATAGAAAATTGGGGTTTAGGGCTTCAGTTTCTTCGTGACCAATCGGGGAGTTCTCGCTTATCACTTACACAATTTAACCTTTCCCTTTCTCGTTCTTTAGAAAACTGGCAATTGGGGGTTCAGTTGGGCTTTGCACAACGTCGTATTGACTACTCCGATTTGATATTTATCGATGATGGCGAATTCATCAGTACAGAAACTAAGAATTACATGGACATAGGAATGGGCATCAATAGAACTTTCAGTTTTATTTCTAGTGAATTGAACGTCGACTACGCTTTGTTTCACATCAATAGTCCAAACCGTTCTTTTATATCATCGAAAGACAAGTTAGCTGTTCGCCATCAGTTTTCTAGCAGTTTAGATTACGATTTGAATGAAAAATGGCAGTTTAGCCCATCAATTTATTATACAACCCAACAAAACCAAATGCAGTTTATGTTAGGCTCACAGATTAGTTTTGATATCAGCGAATACTACTACAAATATACAGTCCTTGAGCTAGCTAGCTATTACCGTTTTGGAGATGCTTTAACTTCTTTAATTGGCATACAGTTTGAGCAATCACAGTTGGCATTTAGCTACGATTGGAACACCTCCGACTTAGTTCCAGCTAGCAATTATTTGGGTGCTTGGGAATTGTCATTTGCTCACATTATACAGTCCAAAGTATTATCCAAGCCCAAGTACAAAACCTGCCCCGCATTCTTATGAAAAAATATATTCTAACATATTCTTTAGTCTTATTGACTAGCTTTTCTTTCGCTCAGAAAAAAGGAGAAATTGATGCCGAAGCTGATTTTTATTACAACACACAAGATTACTTTTCAGCCGTTTATTTCTACGAACTCTCACTCCAAAAGGACAGTACATCTTTTAGCGATTGGTATCCTTTGGCAGAAAGTTACCGACAAACCAATCAGTATAGTAAAGGGATTATGGCTTATGAAAAAGTCCTTGAAAGTAAGCAAGTATCCCTTTATCCCAACACCTTATTGTGGTTAGGCGTTTTGCACAAAAACCTTGCTCAGTACGAGAAAGGCTCCAGCTATTTAAAACAATTTTTAGATGAAAGTTTACACCCTTCAGATTATTGGTATAGAAAGGCTATGATGGAATGGAAAGGGGCTCAGATGGCATTGACTATGAAAGAGCGTGAAGATATTCAAGTCCAAGTTATGGGTGAGCATATTAACTCCAGCTATTCCGATTTTGCACCTTTTCCTTTGGGCGATACCAGCTTATATTTTTCTTCTATGGTAGCTGATGACGGTTTGGCTGAGGAGTTACATATCGGTCACCGTTCTCAATTGATGTATTCCATAGATGGGGCCGCTGCTGATTTGTACAAGTTATTCAATGATCAAAGCTACCACATTGCCAACATTACCTTAAGTCCTTTGGGTCAGGAGGCCTATTTTACCAAGTGTAAAAATCAGAAAGGCGATATGGTCTGTAAGATTTATAGCAGTCAGTACCGCAATGGATTGTGGTCTGTGCCTCAACTTATGGACCAACGCTTTAATGTACCTTACAGCAACAACACCCATCCGCAATGGGCTTTGTGGAATGGGGTAGAAGGCTTGTTTATAGCTTCCAATAGGGTGGGTGGATTTGGCGATTTAGACATTTGGTTTGTCCCTATGACAGGACAAGCTCAAAATCTAGGAAACGGCATCAATACTACTGGCAAAGAAGTGACTCCCTTTTATCATTCGGTAGAAAAGGTCTTGTATTTCAGTTCAGACTTTCACCCCGGTATAGGAGGCTTTGATATTTTCAAATCGGTATGGAATGAGCAATGGGGTTTAGTACAAAATGTAGGACAACCCCTCAATAGCAGTGCCAACGATTTGTATTATGTTGCTTTGATAGACAGTTTTCATCTGGGCTTTTTATCCTCCAATAGGTTAGGCTCGCAGACCATTAGCCAAGAAAGCTGTTGCAACGATATTTACAGTTTTGTAAAAACAGTAGAGTGTGTTTGTGTTGAGGTAGATAGCTTAGCCACCGCCATGCAATTGAACTTACCTTTGAGTTTGTATTTTCATAACGATGAGCCTAACCCCAAGACGAGGGATAGTGTCACTACTCTAACTTATACCGATGCCTACAATTCTTTTATGGCACAAAAAGAGGAATATGTCAAGCGTTTTTCTTCGGTAATGTCAGGGAGAGCCAGAAATACTACAGAACGTCAGATGCGTGATTTCTTCGAACAAACCGTATATGAAGGTCATAAGCAATTGCTACAATTTGCCAAGCAGTTAGAAGAAGCATTGTTTTTAGAGGCTAAAGTCGAGATAAAGCTCAAAGGCTATACCTCCCCCTTAACGGCTTCCGACTACAACAACCTATTGGCAAAACGCCGTATTTCTAGCGTAGAAAACTTCCTTATGCAATACAATGATGGGGCACTCTTAGCTTACCTTCAAAACGGGCACTTACAGATTAGCGAATTACCTTTAGGGGAAACACAAGTTAGTATAGGTGTGAGTGACAATCCTAAGGACAGAAGGAACTCGGTGTATAACATAAAAGCTGCTCGTGAAAGACGGATAGAAATTGTGTCAGTTTTAGTAGAATTAAATTGAATATCTAGTCAATTTACCAATGTATTTACCTACTTTTGTGGCGAAATTTACATTAGTAAATCAATGAAACCAACACTTTTAATTCTAGCAGCAGGAATGGGTAGCCGTTACGGTGGACTCAAACAAATCGATGGTATAGGACCCAATGAAGAACCCATTATAGAATACTCTATTTATGACGCTATTCAGTCGGGTTTTGGCAAGATAGTTTTTGTCATTCGCCAAGAGTTTGATGAAGCTTTTCGCTCTCGTTTTTCTAAGTTTGAGGATAAGATAGACATAGCCTATGCCTATCAGCCTGTGCAAGTAGAATTAGAGGGGGTAGATTTGGTAGAAAGACAAAAACCGTGGGGCACTTCTCACGCTGTTTTGGTGGCTCAAGAATTTATTAATGAGCCTTTTGCGGTGATTAATGCCGATGATTATTACGGTAACAACTCCTTTAAGATAATGGTGAACTTTTTACAAAACGACTGTTCGCCTTCTGTCATGTCTATGTTGGGCTATGTTTTGGACAACACCCTATCGGAGCACGGTACAGTGAATAGGGGAGTTTGCGAAGTCAATGAAAGTGGTCACCTTATAGAAGTCATTGAGCGTACTAAGATTGCCAAAGTGGACGGTAAAGTAGAATACAATGTTGGCGAAGATGGTGGCGCAGAGCTTAACCCTAAAGCCAGTGTATCTATGAATTATTGGGGTTTTCACCCTTCGATTTTTGCTGAGATAGAACAAGGACTTCATGCCTTTATGAAGGCCAATGCTCAAGACCCTAAGGCAGAGTACTACATTCCGAATATTGTTACAGATAAAATTAATGATGGGACTATGGTGGTTAAGGTTATTCCTACTACCGACACTTGGTTTGGAGTAACTTACAAAGAAGACAAACCTATGGCAGTGGTCGCTATTGCCGAACAAATTAAAAAGGGCGTTTATCCTACACCTTTGTGGGGCTAAACACTTTTCTGAAATAAAATTATAAAATTTTAATTACTCTTTGCCTCTACCCAATCGCCATGAGATTTAATGAGGTCTATTAGGGCATCTACGGCTTGTTCTTCTGGAATGTTGCGTTGTACCACTTCTCTTTCTTTGTAGAGCGTTATTTTTCCTACTCCTGTGCCTACATATCCGTAGTCGGCATCTGCCATCTCTCCCGGTCCGTTAACAATACAGCCCATAATACCAATTTTCACCCCTTTGAGGTGGTTGGTCTTGGCTCTAATCTTGGCTGTTGTTTCTTGTAGGTCGAATAGAGTACGTCCACAGGAAGGGCAAGAAATGTATTCGGTTTTTGAGATACGGGTTCGTGTGGCTTGTAGTATGCCAAAAGCGGTTTGATTGATGTTTTGGTCGCTACCACAATTTTCGGCAGAAATAAAGATACCATCGCCTAGACCGTCCAACAATAGAGCTCCCATATCGGTGGCACTTTGCAGTTGTAATTTTTCTTCAGAAAGTCCTCCGTAAGCACGACCAATGATGACGGGGACTTGACAATCGGCATTCATCAACTCCATAAATAAACGCCTTTGCTCTGCCATACCGTGGGCATTCCAAGTATCAATAAGTAATACGACAGTCGAATCTGCTTTGAGTCGGCTAATAAGTTCGGTATTGAGCTCTTCCAAACAGGCGTAAACCACATTCATCCGCTCAGAAAAGTCACCGCCTTTAAGGTAGTTCTTAATGGTCAGAAAGGGATAGACTCTTTCCTTATCTTTATGCTTCAGCCAAATATCGTGATGGTAAATGATACCTAATGTCCCTGGTATGTCAAAGTCAATTTCTTCACTTCCTAAAAAGACGAAGTCGCATGCCATATCGCCAATGTTCCACTTGTCTGTGGGAACCGAATAACGATAACCCAAAGCAAAGAAACTAGCCGGTGAAATATTTTTTTTCAAAGAAAAGTCTGCCATCACAATAGGAACTTGCTTTTCTCCAATATTAAGTACTGAGCTACTTTTTCTTCTTTGGTAGTTGTAGCTATCAATGGGGTTTTGCTCTATTTCAGCTATAGCTTCATGATTTATTCTAGCTTGGTAACGGTCCACCAAATCACGAGCTACTGGAATTTCGTGTTCAGGTTCTTCAGTGAGGGATACCCTAACAGTATCGCCTATACCATCCTCTAAGAGTGTTCCTATGCCTACGGCAGATTTTATACGTCCGTCTTCGCCTTCTCCAGCTTCTGTTACTCCCAAGTGCAAAGGGTAATTCATACCGTCTTTTTTCATCTTCTGAATAAGCAAACGATAGGCTTGAACCATCACTTGGGTGTTACTGGCTTTCATAGACAAGATGATATTATGAAAATCTTCTTCTATACAAATACGCAAAAACTCTAAGGCAGATTCTACCATACCAAGAGGGGTGTCGCCATAACGACTGAGGATTCTATCAGATAACGAGCCGTGATTGGTGCCTATTCGCATGGCAGTACCTTCTTCTTTGCAGATACGTACTAAGGGTACAAAGCGTTCTTTAATACGTTCCAATTCTTGTTGGTAGGTATCGTCGGTATATTCTATCTCTTCAAACTTTTTCTTATCGGCATAGTTGCCTGGGTTTACCCTTACTTTTTCTACTATACGTGCAGCTATTTCGGCAGCATTGGGCGTGAAGTGAATATCGGCGACCAAGGGGGTATCGTAGCCTCTCGCCCTCAATTCATCTTTTATGTTTTGTAGGTTTTCGGCATCTTTCCTGCTCGGTGCGGTGATACGTACAATTTCACAGCCTGCATCTATCATCCGTATACTTTGTTCTACAGTGGCCTGAGTATCCATCGTATCTGTAGTAGTCATGGATTGTACACGAATAGGGTTATCTCCACCAACACCTACTTTTCCCACCAACACTTCTCTGGTGCGAAAACGGGAATACTCTACTAAACTATTGCAATAGGAAGGATTACTCATCGAAACAAAAATATTAAAAAAGACTAAGGATAATTTTAATAACTGTTAAATATAATTTTTTCTGTTTGCAAAGAGTTGTCATTTTTTAATTTGATGAAGTAAATACCGTCGGAAAAGTTGCTTAAGTCAATATTGGTTTCTGCCTCAAACCATTGTTTTTGTAAAAGTAATTGACCTTTAACATCGAACAGTTGTAAGTTTTTCTCCTTATTACTTGCCGTTAATTTTATATGCACTAGTCCGTTGGTTTGCGTAGGATATACTTCAAATTTATCCAAAGATTGTTCCTCTATAGAAGTAGCGTTTTGTACTCTAAAAGAATGCACAATTCGAGAGCCAAAATCTTTGTGGAAGGTTTTAAATACTGAAATAGTATCGAAATACATAAAATTAATAAACCCAGATCCATCAGGCTCACCAATATTGTCCCAATACCAAAAGTCCAAACCATCCCCACCGCTATCCTCAAAAGTAAATTTGAAACAACCATTTCCTAAAATTATAGTATCAGCGTATAATGTATTACTTAAAAAATTGTCTTTTGAGTATATAATTTCATTTTGGCTATTTTCTATTTTCCATGAATTTTGACTGCCATAGTTATTCGTCTTCAAACGCACCAAAAATTGATTTTTGTAAACAGGAACGTCCTCAAAATCTGATGACATGAAGTCGTTATCGCTATGCATATCAGTAGTTCCATTTGGATTAGATACTGTTACCTCAAAGGTATTTTGGCTGCCATCGTCAATCATTTCACCAAGGGTAACTTGTTCTTCTTGCATGAATTTGAGGTTGCCCGTCCATTGTTGTGTTTGCATAGTACCACCCTTAAGACCATATTCAATAGTCAATGAGGTTAATTCTTGAGTGCCAGAATTCCTAATTTTTATGACAGGATTATAACAAATAGGGTTTAACCTAGAGTATTGGTCCTTTAAGGAAGGGCTAATAATATCTATGACTTCAGCATCTAATTCGAAGTTGGGTTCTTTGTATTGGAAGAAATGAACGGCACAAGAGTATGAAGCATCTCCGTTAGGGTTGTAGCTGCTAAAGTTAATATCCACTAGAGTGGAATCACCTGCCGTGACATAAGGTGTTATCTCGTGGTTGTAGATGGGTACAGCTTCACCTGGGCACCAATTTGCGCGGTTAAAAATCCAAGTACCACCTTGTGGCCAAATAGCATTGAAACCACAATCGTCTTTCCAGATGGTTTCTCCACCTACTACCGAACTATTTACTTTAGCAGTATAACTGACGTTAGGAGTAAATTCGCCTGCTCCTCCGTGACCTGATGGCACGAATTGTAATTTAAAGNTAGAGGCATATTGAGAAGTAGCAACTTTGACTTCAGGCATTTGTTGGCTTTCAAAATTGGCTGAATTAGTGTAGCCATAGCTTGCTGCTCCATTTTTATATACGTTGATTAAACTTATAGGCATTCTTGGAGGTGTTCCATTAATGAATTCAAAGTTGAGCGTGACACTAAAACCACTACTCCAACCCGAATAAAAAGCATCGATTTCAACAGAATCTTTGAGTAGGTGTTGAAAGTCCGTCACATCGAAGGTGAAACGGTGTTTCCAATTTTCATCGTATCCATTAGTACCATAACTGCCATTGGCAGGGTTCATGTAGGTGCCATAAGGAGTAATTGCTCTACCTAGTTCAAAATCTTCTATAATTTCAAATACATTGTAGGTGTCAGTATTGCTTAAATACAAAGTGTTATCGGCAGCTACCCAAACGGAATCTATAACTACTCCAGCACTATCATAAGTCATGTTGTAGTAGTTGGCAGCATAGACGTATGTAGTGTCAGTTGCTAAAAAAGGATCATTAGCATCTTGATACAACACTAATACTAGCGTATCATTGGCGATAGCCGTATCTCCACTAATACTGTCCCAAGCACTTACATAAGTGGGGCTGTAGCTGAATTGTATAGTGTCTGGACTAGAACCATCTAAGCTATAGCTAGGAGCTAAAACAAGGTTAGAGTCTAGTTTATTAGTTCTATTTCTAAGAAGGATATGTACGTCATAATCCCAGCCGCTACATCCTGTTGAGGCACAACCCATATCGAAGTGCATTAACACTTTTCGGAATGAACCCTCTGTTGGGAATTCACCCCATTTTTTATAATGACCATACCAAGTCATATCGACATTATCATGGACTTGAACTGTAGTCGTGTCGCCATTGTCAGCAAAAGCGATGCTGACACCTAGGCAAAGGATAAAAAATAATCGTATCATTTCTCTTAAATAGTTAATAACTTCAAAGATAATAAGAAAAGCGAAAAAATTAAGACAAGTTTTGATAGTCTTGCAAACGCTTGTAAAGCCCTTCCTTTTGGATAAGCTCTTGGTTGCTTCCTTGCTCAACAATTTCCCCTTCTTTCATCACCAATATATTATCGGCATTTTGAATGGTAGAAAGTCGGTGGGCAATGACTAAAGAGGTTCTGTTTTTCATGAGTTGCCCCAAGGCTTCTTGTACCAATTTTTCAGACTGGGTGTCTAGTGATGAGGTAGCCTCATCTAGTATGAGTATTGGAGGGTTTTTATAAATAGCTCTGGCAATACTTAGACGTTGCTTTTGTCCGCCAGACAATTTACTACCTCCCTCACCAACATTACTCTCATAGCCTTCAGCCATCTCCATCACAAAATCGTGAGCATTGGCGGCTTTGGCAGCAGCAATAACATCGTCCATATTAGCGTTTTCGTGGCCTAAAGTGATGTTATTAAATACACTGTCATTGAACAGTATAGAATCTTGAGAAACAATCCCCATTAGTCTTCTCAAATCAGAAAGTTTAAAGTCTTTAATATTGACCCCGTCAATAGTAATTTCTCCCTCTTCGATATCGTAAAAACGAGCCAATAAATCGGCAATAGTAGATTTGCCACTTCCAGATTCTCCTACTAAAGCAATG
>NZVG01000059.1 GCA_002698145.1 Methanobacteriota archaeon
ATCCTAACCTCGATTGGATGGGCAGTCATCGTTGTTGGTGGGCTTCTCTCTTTGCAAGGCGGGTCTTGGGGTCTGATTGTCGTTCTTACCGTCCTCGTAATCGGAATAGGGGCGCTTTACGCTGGCCAAACCATGTCGGAACGTGGTGTTGACTACATACGAATGAGCGGCGCAGCAGTTCTTGCAGTCCTCCTTGCAGCTGGACCATACGGAGTATCCATGTTCATGCCAGATGGTGGCTCATTCGGAATAAGCGACCTTGATTTGAGAGAAGACTCGGATGAGATTTCTTTCCGTGTCATTGGATCGGCAGACGCAGTTGATGCAGTAATCACCGCCGATGGCGTCGAAAAATGGTCGGAATCGAAGGAACTCTCCTCTGAATCTGCTCGATTTACTGTACCAATTTCTGAAATATTTGTTGGCAACGCTTGGCAATGTACCTCTAGCAGTTGTCCAACTACGCCGGTGATTGAATATCTCATTACAGTTACGAGTGGTGATTCAACCCAAACAGCAGAGATTAATCCTGAATTTATGACCAGAGAAGTACTGGATTCGGGTGTCAAAATCATGCCCGTTACCGTCACTGAAACATCGAATCAGCAAACCACAACAGAAATTGATGGCATCGTTGTTGAAATGATGGCTGGTTTGCTACCTACAAGCCACGAACACCTGGACGGTGGAGGTCACACGGATGCAAACGGTATCTGGGTCGAAGGGGACTACACACTTGAACTCGTCATTAAACAAGGAAACACTGTTGTCTACGGGCAGTCAAGTTCCCAAGGGTGCCCATCCGCAACCGCAGGGTTCCCCTACATCGAGGTGACAGGTACAACCGCAACGTCGTGTGATGGTGATTCGGTCAGCGTGAATGGATGGTTCGCAATGCCCGGTCCAGCGACCGATCAGGTTGGTACTGAGTATCTTGATTTGGAAACCTTTTACGGCGATGATGGATGTTACATGTTCCAGGTAACCATAACAAACACACTTTCCTCAGGTGAAGAGTTGGTCGTTGTGCAAAACGATGTAGGATGGGAACTGGATTTCGATCAAAACAAAGAAGGTCCGTGGGACATGAATGCGTGTTGAAAGGTTTGTTCCACAGACATTTTACCCAATGATCCGATTTCCGTCGGCATCAACCCATTGCTTGATTTCTCCTTCCTCTGCAGCATCAATTACAACATCTTGCTTTGAAATCTCTTGACGAGCACGTACAGCAATTACAGCAGCAAATACGACCACGGCAAGGATGATACCAGCATAGAGCAGAATTGGTAACTCAGCGGCCTCCTCTGCCGTTGTCCAAGAGACCTCCCCACTGGTTGTACCTGCATCGGATGCGATGAGGTTGCTCACTGGTTCAAGTACGTCTGGATATAGGAAATTGCAGTTGAGTTGAACGGCTTCATCCGAGTAGTGGTACCACGTGATTGGGACATCCTTGGTTTCACCGGGTTCGACTGCCCAATTCGCAGTGTTCGCTGTCGTATCTGCTTCAACGTCATCAACAAAGCAGCGCACGTTCGGGTCGACAGCGATTGTACCTGTATTGGATATGGTCACCATAACACCGTGACTTCTTCCCGTTTCGGCCGTGACTGCTTCAGGCTCGACCTTATCGATGCTTAGCTCAGGATAAACGACATTGATGTTTGCGCTCGTGGTTTGTGGCGCTGCAGCGTCTGCAACAAAGTTGCCCCAATTTGTCTCGACGGTGATTTTCACAGAACCAGATTCTTGTCCGTAGACTCCATTTCCGTCAAGCCATTCAACAATGCGCTTCTGTTCACTTGTTCCGATGTTCACAGTCCAAGTACTCGAGTCCGTCGGATCACCGTTGATGATGGTATTGATGGTGGTCGCACCGTATCCAATTCCTGTGGCAACCACGGTCGCGGTCGGTGCGTTAACAACAAGATCTCGCTTCGAGAGCAAACGAATCCACGCATCTGTGTAGCCCCCGGTTCCGGTTGAGTTTGTGTAATCGATGCTGGCTTGGTCGTGCAGAACGATGTCTTCATCGGTGCGAGAGCCAAGCATGGTTGATTCAAGGAAATCGAGATGTGTACCATCCACAACATGGATTGGCCCGCTTCCATGCAGATTTGAATCTTCAATTGAGCACCCTCCGACACATGTGATGTTTGCGCTCGTTATGGTTGAATCCTTAACGACAAGCGTTCCATAATTTTCGATTGAAAATGACGCTTCATTCCATACAATGTTTCCACCTTGCTGGGTCAATTCATCAGCTGGGATTGTCATAAGTTCTGCATTGGAATGAAACAGTTCAACGTGTGTTATTCCCAAATGCAAAGGGTAGAAGTGATCGACAACAATGTTCACGGTTTGTGACAAGTCGACGGTGAAGGATTTGCTCGTCCCAGTAATATCGTTGGTTGTTGTTTCGTCGACCGTTAGATTAAGATGAGCGCTCTCCGGAACATCGATGTTGAAGTACAATGTCATCGTTGCAGATGTGTCTGCAATTTCCGCATCAATTTCGATTTCTGTAGCATCGTAAACCAAAAGCGTCGACGCAGCGTTTTCACCCACGAGGTTTGCTGAATCCAATTCAAGGATACCGCCCTCTTCGACGATAATTTTCGAGCCTTCTTTAACATCAACATCCCCCGTCCACTGCAACTCTCCTCCGTTCTGAATGATGATTTCTCCATCAAACGTTCCGTCTGTCCAAGTTACTGAATCACTAACGGTTACGGTATCGCCTTGCGATGGAGGTGAAGCCAGTACAGGTGAAGCCAGAGTAATCGAAATCAACATGAGTATTGCCAGAAATGAAGCACTTCGCATGGTGTCCCCAGAGCAAAGAGAGACATCAATCCTTCTCTGTTTAGTACGGTACGTCTTTCCAGCCAATAGCGTAGCCAATAAGGTTGAATGAACGATGTAAGATTGGAGTTATACCAACAATGATCGCCATGGGCAGCAGCAATTCTGAGGATGCGAGCAGCGAGGATCCGAGGAAAAGTTGACCCCAGAGAAAGACCATAATTGCGAACGGTAGGGTGTCCAGAAGAGGGGCTTTCGACGAAACTTCACCCTCTCGCTTTAATCCACGTCGTCGCTTGAAAAACGAACCTGTCATGTCGCCAACCAAGCACGCAAATCCAAGGAATGTTCCGAGGACGTAGGCAGTGAACCATGGTCCTCCAATGGAAAACCACGTACCATCGGAACCTGTTAATGGAGAAACAAAGACAGATGCTTCGTCAAACGTTGTCCCGACAATTGCGACTTGAAGCATGCAAAGCAAGCCCGCCGTAAGCGAGCCTCCAATCAAGCCGTTCCATGTTTTCCCATCACCGAGCATTCGATTTCCGTCTTTCAGGGTTCGCCCTCCATCAATCGGCCATGGACCGTAACCCGTTTTGGGGAGCCACTTCCCCCACATCATTGCGAACGTATTGGCTATAAAACCCGGAAGATACAGCCATAATGTCATCAATGCAAGAAGAAGAACACCCATATCCGTTGCTTCAGCAACTTCGCTCATATGCGTCTCTTGTCCTATCAAGCACATGAAGACTGTTGTCATCTTGCGGCTGAAGCGGTTGAATTATCAGCCCAACACAACACGGCATCGTATGGGTCGACGAGTACTCGTGGTTGGAGGTGGCGGGCGTGAACATGCCTTGTGTCGAGCACTCTCTGCGTCATCTTCAATCGATGAAATTCACATTGCACCCGGTAATGCGGGGACGTTGCACTACGGCACAAACCACGATGTTGCCGCGTCAAACATTGAGGGTTTGTTGGCGTTGGCAGGTGACCACGAGATTGACTTCGTGGTTGTTGGCCCTGAAGCCCCATTGTGCGATGGGCTGGCTGATCGACTCATTGCAGTCAACATTCCATGTTTTGGACCTCAACGTCTTCATGCTGAGTTGGAAGGATCGAAACTGTTTGCAAAGAAAGCGATGGATGCCGCAGGCGTTCCAACTGCTGAATACGATGTCATGGATGCGACAACCGACGTGGACGCTTGCCTCGACGCGCGCTCACACGAACCATGGGTGATCAAGCGCGACGTGCTTGCAGGAGGCAAAGGCGTCGTCGTTACCTCAAATCGCCAAGAAGCATTGGAATTTATCGACAAATCTATCCAATCCGATGGTCATGTTTTGTTGGAGCGATTTCTACCAGGAGAAGAAGCCAGCATGCTGGTAGTGATGGACAAATCCGGATACGTTTGTCTGCCAGCAAGCCAAGATCACAAGCGAGCCTATGATGGTGATACTGGCCCGAATACCGGTGGCATGGGTGCTTATTGTCCAGCTCCCGTCATTACAGAAAGTATTCATGAGAAGGTCTTGCAACGAATCGTTCATCCGATGTTTACCCATTTGTCTTCCATGCATGTTCCTTATCGAGGTGTCTTGTACGTTGGCCTCATGATCGATGCAAAAGGCGATCCGTACGTTGTTGAGTTCAATGTACGATTTGGTGACCCAGAGTGCCAAGTGACACTACCTCTCATCGAAGGAGACGTTGGTGAGCTCCTGTTTGGTGCTGCCAACGACACTTTGGCGACGATGGATGTTTCTTTCAAAGAACAGCATGCGCTCACCGTTGTTCTTGCATCGGAGGGTTACCCGCAGTCGGCCATCAAGGGCCGTAACATTCTCGGTGCAGATTCGTCTCAAGATACAGCAGCAACATGGATTAGCCATGCAGGTACAACCCATGATGCAAAAGGCAATCTCATCTCGTCAGGGGGGAGAGTATTGGCAGTGACTTCAATCGCAGATTCCCTGGATAAAGCACGTGATTTATCCTACCAGAGACTTGCGAACATCACCCTTGAAGGCTCGCATCACAGGACGGACATTGGATATCGTGCATTGTAACCTTAGAATTCAATGCCGTCCCTCGATTTTCTCCTACTCTTCATCGTCATGGTTAAAAGAGGGTCGAAAGTGGCCAAAATGCTCCAGCCATGCTGCTGTCGAGCAATCCTATGAGGGAAAAATATGGAAAAGGTATCAACGACCTCGCAACGCCCTGTCTTGAGTTGGCTTATTGCCCCTCTAGCAGTGCTGATTGCAATACTAGCAAACTACGTCGACGGACTCATGTCCATCGATGTTGAATTGAATAGCGATACGATGACGCCATTCATCGTCACAGGTGTAGCCGGTCTTCTGGCTGTCACTCCACGCATCCTCCGTGAACTAGGAACCATCCCAGAGTCGATCAACCAAACACAAATCTCCCTCATCGTGTTTATCCTCGCTCTTGTTGGTTCTGGAGTTGCTGAAGCACAAACCGATGGTTTCGTTGGTTTCACGTTCTTCATCGTCCTTTTCGGCGGATATCTTCTTGACACTCGAGAACGTTACGAGTGGATGACCATGCTTGTGTTTGCTGGTATCGGTGTGCACGCAGCATTTGACATAACGAGCGCAGCATACTATGACGGATTTGTACCTGCGGTTGACGATGAGCCAGCAACATACCTGCCGGAGGCGTATCTACCGTTCGAATACGTATTCACAGGCAATCAGAAGTACGACGTTTCCACATTCCAAGAAACGGCTCTCGGTTTCGTGTTTTTCACATGGTTCACCGTTTTCCCTATCCTTGGACTTCTGGTGGCGGTCGCTGGACGTGGCTTCCTCAGCCCTGCGGGCGATAAGGGATGGTTCTCCTTCAGCACTGTTGAAGGTGGCTGGAACCGGAAGGCGCTTCCGTTGCAAATCGCTTTGTTCGTTTGGGCTGCTGCCCACTTGGCAACAATCTGGCATTTTGATCAAGGATCGGTTGCAGATCGCCTCCGTCTAGGAGGAATTGCTGACATTGAGGCCAACGGTTTCGTCGGTTACTACTCCGCACTCTTGACAGGGATTGTCGCCATCATCGTATCAGGCATGGTCGCTGAGCGCTGGTTTACCCGCGCTATGACTCTCTCGTCATTGTGGGGCCTATACCTCATCGGCTCTTGGTACGAACAAGGGTTCTGGACGAACGAAACATTCGCTGAATCGTGGGCTCCTCTCATCTGGCTCGCAATTACGTTTTTCTTGGGTGTTGCAATATCGCTGATTGGAAATCACGAGAAATATGGCGGTTGGTCAAACCGCGAGGAGCACCGTCCAAGTGGAGCGCGCCAGTTTTGGAACGCTCACTGGGCAAGTCTCTTGACGGTCGTAGCATTCCTTGTTGGATTTGTCATCCGAATTCAATGGTATGCTGTGCCATCTATGCACTCTATGGGCACAGACGGCTTCGACATGACCGGTGGTTCTGACCCTTGGTACATGAAGCGAGTTGTGGATTACATTCTAGCACAAAATGCTCACCTCATCGTCGATGCGGATCGATTCTATCCAGTCGGCGGTATCAACCCACGTCCGCCTTTGTTCTCTTGGAGCCTGGCCATCGGTGCTATGATTCTTCAACCGTTCCTCGGTGATGACGCAGTTTGGTGGAGCATGCTCGCTTTGCCTGCTGTTTACGGTGCTCTGACCATTTTGCCGGTTGCTTCAATCGCTCGAGACCACTTTGGAAAGGCGGCTGGTGTTATCGCTGCCTGGCTCATTGCGTTCATGCCCGCTCACGTAACACACTCAACTTGGGGACTTGCAGACCACGATTCATTCGTTATGCTTTTCATTGTTCTCGGATTCATGTTCTACTTGCGTGCCGTCAAGTATGCCGGTTCAGAACGCTTGGTTCGAAACACTTCGATTCGACCACTTGATCTGCTTCGAGCAATGGGGGCGGTTGCGGAGCAACGAAAGTACGCCATGTCCAATGCAGTCCTTGCAGGTGTAGCATTCGCTACGGCCAGTCTGGGCTGGAAAGGATTCGTCGTTGGGCCTGCAATCTTGTTCCTTGCTTACGCTGCTCAAGTAGCAATCAACATGTTCCGACGTCGTGACTCAACCATCTTGAGCACGTTGTTCTTGACAATGTTGTTGACCAATTTCTTGATTGCGCTGCCGTTCTATGCGCACCCACAACTGAATTTGGTACTGGACGGAACCGGCCTTCAGCCGTTCCTTTTCATCCTCTTGTTCACCGTTGTCATCATGCTCATTACAACTGGATTCCGTGACAAGCCTTGGTTGCTCGTTCTTGGAACACTTGTCGTGGGAGCAACCGTCTTCCTCGCTTCACTCTACGTTCTGAAGCTGGCAAACATCAGCAATGCGTGGGACGTTTTGTTCACAGGAAGTGGATACTTCACCAAGACCAAGATCTTCGGCACTGTCGCTGAAGCAAATGCACCAGACCGTGGATACATGTTCGCAAGTTTCGGTCCGATTGTCTTTGTGTTCGCACTTGTCGTAGGCCTCACATCGTTGTGGAGAACGTTTAGTCAACGCAGTCAGATTTCATTGGTCTTCGCGGTTTGGATATTCACTGCTTCCTACATGTCCTGGACAGCAGCACGTTTCCTCTTCAACGCCACCCCTGTCGTCGCAGTAATGGGAGCCGCAGGTATTGTCGGCTTCTGGAAGTGGGCTGAATGGGACAAACTGGTGCGAAGTTGGCGACGTGCAGGAATTCGGACTCCTTCAGATCGAATCGCTGGAGCACGCCGTGCTGTTTGGCGAACACCTTCGTTTTCCGCAGTTGTTCTCGTTCTCATCATGCTCTCAGGCCAGCAACTAACGTACGGTCTCGATTCTGCAATTCCAAGCAACTCACCTGCTGAAGCCGACTTGGACGAATCGATTTACAACACAGTCCCTGACATCATGCGATGGGATGGACTCGGAGTCTCCATCCTTGACAGTCGCGACTATGAGGCATTCAATGGACGTGCCTACATGGGATCGTTTGGAAGCGCATTTAACGGCCAAAACTGGAATGCTGCCCATGAATGGTTAGCCGAACAAGACAAGTATCACGATGGCGTTACAGACAAATCTGGGTGCGATGAAGAAAACGGAATATGGAACGGGAGTGTTTGCGAAATGAAGTTCAGTGACAAGCCAGCCTTTGTTTCTTGGTGGGACTATGGATTCCAAGCACTGAACACAGGTGAGCATCCGTCCGTTTCCGATAACTTCCAAAGTGGAATTCCTGCTTCAGGTAACATGCTTTTAGCACGTAGTCAAACCGATTTGGTGGCTATGTTTATTCGACAACTTGCGTTTGCAGACGTTTCATACAGCATTGCAAACACAGGAGAAAAAGCATTCACTCCAGCGTTTGAAAGAACGCTCCAAAACCACATGAACGACGATGCACAATTCACTGAAATTGAGTTCATCATGAATCTCGAAAACAGAGACAGAGATATCATGTCGGAGTTTGTTGTTGCGCACTCGTTTGAGGTCTTCAAGAACAAAGGTGACACATTCATGAGTCGTGGATATCAACTCGACGCAAACGGAATTCCTGATGAATCCGGCGGTTTGTATTACAGAGTTTGGGATGAGGGCGAAATGATTCCTTGTGAAAACCCAAGCGAAGATATCTGTTTCAACGGAGATTACGTAACGGAAGGAGCGGCCAACAGCTCGTTCAGGAACAGCGCAGATGTCAGTGCCACAGAAACATTCGAAGTAACTCATTACACCTTTGGAGATTATTGGTACACTGCGGATTTGGTCGACGAGTATGATTCAGTTTCCACAGGAATCCATCGCTCGAATGCTCAAATCGCACTCCTCGTTCAACTTCTTAGCAACGGCTTTTCGGACAATGAGGTTATCGATATGTATCATGCGATTATCGAACTTGAAGACATTTACAAAGTTCAAGATTACAATGGAGCACCTGGTGAGACCATTGAGCGCGATCACGAAATCCGATACTTTGCAGTCGATGACAAACTCTACCCACGTGCAGGACGTTACAATTCTGAAGCCGCTTACAACGGTGGTCGGCCATTGGGAATCTTTGGTGCACCGACCATCCTCTCGGGCCAAGACTACAGCACCTTCACCAACGAAGTTTACGAGACCAAGCGTGGCGACCAACCCGTCCGTGAAATGGATCGAGAAGCCGTTGATGAGGCTATGCTGAAGGACGTCTTGGACCAGCAATCAGGCGCAGAAATCGAACCACTTACCGTTCAGGATATTCGTGTGGATCACCTTCCTGAGTTCTTTGACACCATGCTGGCACGTTCGTATGTCGGATACGGTGCATCGACCCTTGGTGCTGATGCGGGTTCAACCAACCCACAGCCTAAGCAACAGGTGATGTGGAACGATCGAGGAACCGGTTTCTTGCAGCAGGCGCATCCGCTTCCTGGAGCGATGATGAACCACTTCGTTATCGCCAACTGGTACAATCCTGAGGAAGTACAGATGTATCAATCCAGAGGCGGAGGCGGTGTTGACATTATCGCCAACGATGAAGTCAAGATCATGAAGTACTACTCCGGTGCGGAAATCTCTGGAACGGTCATGACCGAAGACGATGGAATGGGGTTGCCGAATGCGCGCATTCTTATCGAACGTGATGCCTTCTCAGGCGAGGGCGTTTCTGATGACGACGACGACACCTACTGGATTCCAATCGGCATGACGGACGCTGATGAAAACGGCGACTGGAATTTCCTCGCTCCTGCTGGACGAATTCGAGTTTCTGCATTCGCAGGTATTTTTGACGATACCTTCGCCATTCAGGACATTCAAACCGGTGAATATGTCAGCCAATTTGGAGATATTTTGACCGATTCGAACGATGACCGTCAGATTTACCCAATAACAGCTATTCTTGGTAAAGTCGCCAACATGACTTGGCTCGGTGAAACCACCATCAACGTCACCGGCGCACAAGCAGATCGCAATCCAACTGCCCCAGCAACGGCGGATATGGACATTCACGTACAGAGTACGGGTGTCTCAGGGACGGTCAGCTGGTCAGGCTTCGGAGATTTCGATGGTGAGCCACTCGTGGAGACCGATTTCATCCTCAGAAACATCTGGGCGATGACTGAGAACTACACGCTGACAACCACCAACGGTTCCTTTGACACCGATGAAACACGTGTCTTGCAAGGAACGGGTGAAGTCACCTTCTCCGATAACGGAACCTTCACAAGCGAAGGTGTTGCCCTTGCCTACGATTTCACAGGTAATTTCACACGTGAGATATCCGACACTCGTGTCTTTGCAGGCAATGGAACATGGATTGGCAAAGGAACCATTGAGGCGACGTGGATCCAACACGACAACTCCTCGACCGAATGCGATACGAACTCAACCATGCCTGAGAATGCAACACTCTGTTTAATCTCGAACGGAACGGACTTCTCGACGTATCTTTTGGATGGTGAAGTATTGGCAAACGGTCGTTTGACCTCCGATGGAATCAGTACCTTGACCAAAGAACTTGATGGTGAGACCTTTGAGGGTACTGGTATCTTCGAAGGTGTAGGAACGCTCAACGGTACTGGTCTATTCATTGGACCGGGGACCTTCAGCGGTGAAATTGTAAGCCCAGGTTCCTTTTATCAAACCGGTTTGGTTCCAGGTGTCTACAACATGATTGCCGTCATGCCAAACGGTCGTGAGATCCTCTTACCCGACCCGGTTGATGTTGGTATTGAACCATCTTTCGATCTCGAAATGACTGTACCAGCCTCGCTTTTCGCTGATCAACTAACAACAATGTCTGGGGATTCGGTTCCAAATCAGATCGTCCAATTGGTTGATGTTGTTCTAGGAGAAGACGAGATGATTCTGCTCACGTCCGATGAGGAAGGGAACGTTACCTACGGTCCAATCACAGCAGGTGAGTACTACGTTCGAGTCGACATCGACGAAGACGGATTCTTTGAAGTCAACCAGACCATGCAGGTCTTCGACGAGCCAATGAATTTCACGTTTGACATCGGCGTCCCGCAGATGTACGACCTTACCATCCAACTCAACGGCCCTGAAGGGTTCGATGTCGCCGGGCGAGTAGTCAACTTCACAGATCCACTTGGCCTCTTACCGATTGACGTCGNATCGGATGAAAACGGTGTNGTCATGGTTGAACTCCCNATTGGAGAATGGTCCATNAGCGACAACAGCGATGANGAATACATCCTCATCGAGGAAGTGACGGTNGAGGATTCTGACATGAATTTCGACTTTACCTACTCAACATCCGTTTGGGTCAATGGTTCCATCGAGACCCCGAACACTGCTGGATTAANCTACGAGGAATGGCTAGCCTTCCCAGACGATGAAAAACTCTACACNGACGCNACTTCGGTACCNGTTGTCTTCCACAACAGCGAATTTGAGTTCACAGCGGTTACTGATCAATCAGGAGAGTTCAGTCAGCGACTGCCNGCTGGAATGACATTCAATNTAAACGCTCAGAGTTCCTTTGAGAATTATGCTGCTGGATTGATTGTGACAGTCACAGAGGGAATGACCGAGCTTGATACGCTTGTCTTAGAACCAACTGTTGCTGTAATCGGGAANGTCCATCTCTTCGACAATGAGACCAATTGGAACCAGGATATACCAAACTACGAACCTGTCGAAATTCATGCAACCGGTGAAGATGGTGTCGTGTGGAAAACAGAGACCGACGAATCTGGTAAATTCAACTTCGTCTTACTCAACGGAACGTGGGCATTTACCATCCCTTCCGCTGAATACAATGCCAACTCCGTCACAGATTACATGGTGAGCACTCAAGACGGTTCGAACCCAGAGCCCGTAGAATTGATTACAAATCCAGCGAACAGTACGGTTACGCTCAATGTGTTTACCGACCTCGGAGATGGTGTGTTCGAAAATGGAACAGCGATTCGTCCAGATATCCAATTGATACCGGTTTCAGAAGTCGGTCAACAGGTGAACATCACCTCAGACGATTACACCGAAGATGGTATTGTTGAGGTTGTCCTCAGCCCCGGAATCTATGCGATTTCGACAAACAACTTGGATGCCTCAGATGCGAATGCTTCTGATGCAAGCCTCGAAATCAGCGGTGTACTTGACATTATACCGGTCGGATTGACCGGTCCTGAAGAGGCTGTTCTTGTCCCAATTGTCGACGCGTGGCGAATGAACGGAACCATCGCTTGGTCAAATGGTTCAGCAATGCTTGACAACTTCTTATTGTCAACACCCGACGGTTCTGATTACGTACCGATTAGTGTTGGTGAAAACGGAACCTTTGCTGCGTACGTTCAGAGTGGTGATTACATCGTTATTGTCTCACCACTTCTCAACGGTGAAGGTGTAACTGAGTCATTGCGAATGCCAATAACGATTGGTNCCGATTCGAGTGTCCGTACAGATTTGTCCCTCAGTCTCGTAGAGGCCATTGAGGTCTCTCTTACGCTGAAGGAAACTGGAACGGAATCCAACCTCGTTGGTAAGGACGTTGTTCTTGTTAGTCACGACGGATTTGGTAACATTACAATGAACCCAACGGATGTCGATGGAAATTCGACGCAGTTGTTGATGCCAGGAACCTGGAGCTTGTTCATGAATGAGTCCGCAGCACAGCGCTATTGGACGCTTGACACCTCTGACTCGCCCGTTTTGATCGATGCGAACACATCGCTTGGTGTCGTTTATGCGGCATTGGAAGTTGAAATTGGTGGCAAAGCCTACTGGGATACCGACGAGAACGACATTGCTGATGCAAACGAAGGGGTTGAAGGTGCTAACGTTACCATTCAAGGTGGNAGCATCGACACGGTCGTTACAACAGATGCCTCAGGTGTATGGCGAATCTATGTTCCAATCCTTGAGAACTACACAGTAACCGTTGCCAAAGATGGATTTGGTGTTGCAACCTACGATGACAACAATACCGGGACGTACATTGTAGACAATGCGCCAGTCTCTCAGGACATTGAGATGTCGGCGGCCGAGGTAACCGTAACCGGTTCGATTACCGATGTGCTCGACGCATCTCGACTCGATGGTGCGTCCATCACGCTTTACGGAACTTCAGAGAATCAACAGGATTCAGTCGATGTTGTGGGTACACTCTCGGATGAGACACTCTCGTTCACAGCGGTCGTTGAACCAGGAGAATGGGTTGTTGTCGTCTATCAAAATGATGCACCTTTCAATGGCGGAGGTGTTGCAATTGGTCTACTTGAGGCTGAGGTACAAGACGGTGGTAACATCGATCTTATCATGAGCAAGGGTGGATGGGTCGATCTTTCAACCGAATTCACTTCGTTCAATCTGCAAACCTTCAATGCTGGTACGGAGGATGAGTCCTCACCTNTAAGCGATGTTGTTGATGTTGAGGTTGACCTAGGCGATGGAAGAGTTTGGGCTCTACCACTTGAATCCGATGGAACACTCGAAGTTCTCCTTCCTGCTGAGTCTGCAACCTTCAATTCAGAATTCTCAACAGTCCAACGCGACCATCCAATGAATTACACTGCTGGTGTATCGATTGACAACGGCGATGAAGGTCGAACAGCGGTCTTGCTATCCTACAACCGTAAGACGAACAGTGACCTCACACTCACTGTCGACGCAGTTGTGGGTGCCACAGTACTCGGAGACGAGAACCGTGATTTGCTTGCTGTTGTGAACACCAGCGATGATGCGAACTACACCGCTATTGAATTCGATGTTCTTGCAGCCTACGGTGGAACCGAGATTTCAGATCCGTTTGAAGTCACAGGCACTGTTACAGTATCGCCTGACCAAGACGACTGGAGCGTTGAATTCTACAACGGCACTGACTGGGTCAGTACATACAATGTTCAACTCGGAATTGGTGATGTTGCAGAAAACGCAACCCTTGAGGAAAGACTAACTGCACGAATCGTGCTACCATCGGTCGAAACTGCATGGTGGCTTGAAAACGGACATGACATCAACATTCGGTTCTCTGCTGACAGCGGAGATATGACGGAAGTTTCCATCAATGTTGGAGTCCCACAAACCTATGGTTTCAATACGACCGATGTTTCATCGACGGTTGGAGTTGCTCCTGGTGGCACTACGACAGCATCGATGACCATCAACAACAATGGTAACGGTGATGATTCCTTTACATACGAAGTGCTTGACAACCTCCCAGATGGTTGGACGGTCAGTCCAATGAACGGTGTTACGACCATCGCAAAGGACAACTTGAGAGACCTCGCGTTCTCTGTAACCGGAGCACCTGGTTTCGATGATGGACAGGTCACAGTTACTGTTCGAATCACAAGCGAAGATGGTGTGACAGAGGAAGATGTTGAGATTGTCGTAGAATCCGCTCGCAGCGTGTTGAACTGGAATCAAGACCTTTCCAAATCTCGAAGCAATGGATTTGCAGACGTCGATCCAAACACTGTTGTTATCGTCATTGAGAACAGCGGTCTACGGCCTGNACAACAAGTGACCATTTATCTCGATAGCAGTGGAATGTCTGAGATGAACATGACACTCAGTGTTCCTGCAGAGGGCTCAACAGACTTCGAATTTGTCCTGCCGAAGGCGAGTCAAGGTATCACACGATACGANGTCCGTGCAGAAATTCNTGNGGATGATGATAATTTCACAACCAACAATGTTAANNACGATTTCAGNATTGAGTATCTCGTACAGGGNTCTGAAGAGACATCCAACCCTATNGTCATNGTTGTCATCATTGCATTGATCTTCATCATCTTGTACTTTGGATTCAAGGCGTCTTCCCGAGCTCGAGGCTCAGGCAGTCGATTCTGATTCATGTTCAGACAAGACTTGATACAGAAGAACCACCCATTTTGTTGGGAGGGGCATGGAGGAACTACGTGGAGTTGACCTGCTTCCCGAGCCTGGGGAGCCAAAGATACTCTCTGCAATTGATCCATCGACCAGTGGACATGAGAGTCAATGGCGTGCTGAAGTGACTGGATGGGCACCGATTGTCCCGNNTGCACTTCCATACCAGCCAAGGCGCATNTTTTCNCTTGCGTCNGGNGTNNTNGTGGCNCTCTTCTTGGGTATNATTCTNCTTCTCTGGCAGTCGAACCTTTTGCTGTTGCAATTACCACCCCCCACTTCTGAGTGGGCCTTTGAAGAATCTGAAATCCGTGAATTGCAGTCCGACGGCCTCTCCGGTGAGGATGTTCGAGTCTGCATGGTTGATACCGGCGTCTCGCTGACACACACCTCGCTTCGCAATGCCAAGGTTGAGTTCAAAGATTTCGTTGGCAATTCAATAGAACCTGTGGACTACGGTTCGATTTCACACGGCACCCTNATGGCCGGGCTGTTGCTATCAACCNATGTTCAAACAGGTATCGCTCCNAATGTAACACTNGGAATGGCAGCCGCCCTCAGTGCGGATGGTGANAACAANACNGGTTCAGAAACANGNGTTGCNGANGCNATACGGTGGTGTATTTTCGANTTNGANGCNGANATNATTTCCCTCTCACTNGGTGGTGTACAAGATCAATCTGCATCACGTGAAGGTCCTGCTGTTTCAGCCACCCGTCAGGCGATCGATGCGGGGATTTTCGTTGTTGCCGCTGCAGGTAACGACGGCGGAGGTGGTGATGATGGCTTCGTTAGCGCACCAGGAAATGTCAACCTNGTGATTACCGTAGGCGCATCTGACAAGAACGGTGACACATGGGAGAAATCCTCAGAGGGTGGACCTGTNGATTCTGATGGCAATCCAAGAACATACCCGCATCAAAAACCAGAACTCACCGCTCCTGGCGTCGATATTTTGTCAACCGGTGAAAACGATCAATGGTACACTTCGAGTGGAACCTCAGATGCAACGGTGTTCGTCGCCGGAGCGTTATCGTTGATTTTAGATGCTCATCCTGAACTTAAACCAAATGAGGGTTCTACGACATCTTGCATTGAATTGGTGAAGCGAGCTCTGGCTGACTCCATGAGCACGAATATGGAACATGATTCGACCGACGGGTACGGCCAACTGAAAGCAAAAGCATGGCTTGATGAGGTTGCAGTNGACACNAATTGCTAGAAATGGATTCAACATNCATTGATATTATCTCATNAAAATGATACTCTTCTTACGGATTTATTGATATTATTATGTTGAATTGATATTCTAAAGAATGTCAATTGGGGCGCAGTATTATATTCGTTCAGGTAATCCCGTGAAACAGAGGAATGAACATGCAAATTGCAAATGCCGGAAAAAGTGTAGGTCTCGTAGGGTTGTTACTTACATCCCTGATGATTGGTTTGATTACAGTACCTACTGCGAGTGCAGTAAACGAAACCAAATCGGGAACGATTGTTACAACCGAGACCTGGAGCGGAACNCACACATTAACCGGTGACGTGACGGTTGCCGAAGGTGCGAAGTTGGTGATCAACGCAGGTACTACCATCAACATACCTGCGGGTGTCTTCATTGATGTCGAGGGTGCAATATGTGCGGGTTCTGCCGCATGCGGTGCTTCACAAGGAAGCTCATCCTCTCAAATCCGGTTTGAGTGGGCAACTCCTTCNGATTACAGNGTAGCAGGACGTTGTTACCAACAAGGGAACAACCTGGCGACAAACTCTGACGCTGCATGTGGTTCTGGAATCATTGTTCGCAACACCATTAACCAAGCATCAACCGGAATGTCGTATGTTTCCTTCAACAATGCGTACGGCTACCCAATTTATGTCCAATCGTTGCAGACTGTCCAATACGGCACGCTGATCTTTGATGGTGCTTCGACGACGCTCGATAACTTAGCGTTCTCCAACATCAATACGTCAAACATCATTGCGCTCGACTTTGCCGCACCGACCATCCGTGATTCAACCTTCACAATCGGTGACGACGGTCGTGGCTATGATGCGGCAGCAGTTCGTGCCTATGACGCAGGGGCAGGTATCCTCTCTGCTCTTACCATCACAGGTTCAACATTCACGGGGAACACCCAAGCCCAGTGCGGTAACCAAGGAGGCGGTCGTGTGTTGATNTATGCGGAATCATCCTACGTTTCTATGGATTCACTCGACATCAAGGACAACGCATACGGAGTTTTCTTCAAAGGATCNTCTGGATCAATGGGGAACAGTACGATCGATGTTCTCTGCAACGCTATTGACACCAACTCCTACAAATCAACCGGTGACTACGCACACACATTGTACCTTGATAACAATGTAATCACAACAGGCGAAGGTGCTGGGATTACAGCCTACGATGGTGCCATTGTGTCTGCAACCTCAAACACGATTTCTGGCGCATCGGACGGTTCAGGATTTGGTATCCGTGATTCAACCGTTCTCGCACATCGCAACACCGTTGGTCCAATCACGGGTTACAACGGATTTTGGGTCTACGGGCAGTCCGAGGTCGAAATTGAAAACAACACCATTCAAGACACCGCAAAAGAACCCGTCCAAATTGGAGAATATCACTACCGTGACCAGGGAAGCAATTACCCAGGACCTTCACCAA
>NZVG01000060.1 GCA_002698145.1 Methanobacteriota archaeon
CAGCATGTACCGTTCAGGTCAAGATCCTCGACGCAGCGAGCAACAAGCTCATCTACGAGTCGAGTGAAATCAACGTCGCTTAATCCTCTTGAATGACTAGTCTGATTGGAGTTCCTTGAATTTCGTCTCCACAAACATAACTTTACATTGAGAAGAGCGGAGTTTAACCCATGAGCCGTGATGGTATTCTACTCATGAATGTGGGGACACCTGATGAGCCAACTGTTGACTCTGTGAAGACCTATCTCAGAGAGTTTCTTCTCGATCCCGACGTCATTGATATCCCTGCTCCTCTACGTCATCTACTCGTTCGCGGGATTATTCTTCGCACCAGACCAAAAAAGATTGCACCACGATATGACAGCATCTGGATGGATGGAGGGTCACCGCTTCGCGTCTACACACAGCGAATTTGTGACAAGCTACAGATTCGAATGGAGGACTCTCCGTGCATCGTTGGTATGCGATACGGGAACCCAAGTATCCGTTCAGCACTTGAGAGCCTTCGAAATCAAGGCGTAACCCGCCTGCTGCTAGCTCCGTTGTTCCCGCACTATGCACAAGCAACGACTGAGTCGTCGGTAAAACATGCTTACAAGCACCTCAACGAAATGGGCTGGACTCCAGACATTGTCGAATTTGGGCACTTTGAAACAGAGGATGAGTTCATTGTTCCATTGGCTGAGTCGATACGCCCACACTTGGGTGCTGATACACACCTACTCTTCTCATATCACGGCTTGCCAATTTCGCACGTCAAGCGAATTGATTCATCAAAAAAGCATTGTCAAAAGGTGGCGAACTGTTGTGAAATTGCTTGCGATGCTAACGCCTTGTGCTATGGCCGACATTGCAGTGAAACCACTCAAGCAGTGGTTGAAAAACTGGGTTTGACAAACGATCAGTGGTCGATGAGTTACCAAAGCAGACTTGGGCCAGTAAAGTGGCTTGAGCCTGCGACCACGAGCAAAGTCGAGGAATTGGTAAAACGCGGAATCAAGAACATCGTGGTTGTCGCTCCTGCTTTCTTGGCAGACGGTCTTGAAACTCTTGAGGAACTTGACATTGAACTTCGCGAAGATTTCATCGAAATGGGTGGAGAAGAACTCATTGTTGTGAAATGTTTGAACGACAATGATTTGTGGATCGATGGCCTTGAATCGCTGGTGAAAAAACGGCTCCACCTAAACGTCGCTTAGAACTTGTCAGCGATTCGCTCTGCTTCTGCAACGACGTGTGTTACTGAAACGCCACTGAAGAACCAACCCGCTCGTGTAAAACTGCGGTGATTATCATCAAACGTTGACATATATCCTGGATTGTAACTTGGTATACTACGTTGTCCAATCTTTTTGAATAAAATAGGCTCTTTGCCAGACAGAATCTGTTTGAGACTGCCGCGAACTGCAGCTTCATCTCCCCCTCGACTTCGTGGTGCCATTATTCTGAACAATCTGTGGTTTGCAGGTGCTCTTGAGGTCGTATGAACATCGCTTTCATGAAGAATTCCACTCACCGGAATTTCATCATCTGGAATAAGAGTCCCATAACCAATTGGAACAGTGGTAATGTCCTTTGAAGCATAACCAACGGCGTAAACATCCAATTCAGTTTGATCCTCTGCTGTCCTGTCAAGAGGTGCACACCAAATGATTGAGTGAATTGGTAGATTTTGTTCACGAGCAACTTGCTCAGGATTATCGATCTCCTGCTGATAGTGGATTTNTACATTCCTAAGTNGACNNAGTTGAGCGACNAGTGCNTCAATNAGTGTTTGCATACCNCCCTCGAATGATGCAATCGAACCTTTTCGGGGNGCAAANAGTGGGTATGATTGTTTCATCATTTTCTTGATTTTCGACCATTTNATNGGNGGATTTTCACCGAATCTTGTCATTGAAGGCATCAGAAAATCAGCGTCAACATTGNGNGAGACATCGTTNACAATTCCAAGTGTCATNGCATCAGCAACAGACTGGTNTGGAATGATTTCAGCAATGGANTTGCCNCCACTTCTTGACGANCGNACTGAACGAAGCAATCGAAGNGGNCCCATTTTGAGNGCNGTCANAAGNGAAAGTCNNGACTTTTTNTTGTTCAGAANCANCCAACGNGAGGTCGCTTNTGGATTGGATTCAGAAAAAACATNCNCAAGCCCGAGGTCTTTCNCAAGTCGCCAAAACGANGGATGNGGTCTTGCTGCATTNACTGCNACATCNCACAACCACTCNCCTTCAGACCATGTCTCAANCGTTCCACCGCATCGCTCTGTTCGCTCCAATATCTCGANNTCAATNTCCGGNCTTTTGGTTGCGATTCGGTACGCAATCGACAGGCCAGAAAGNCCACCTCCGACGATGCACAGNTTGGTTGATTGCGATANTTTTGGNGCAANNAGNAGGGGCCGTCGGAGTTCGTCNCCGTAACGGACCCAATCCTCAACGGTGAACAATGAATCACACACCNAGCCAGTTAACGGGTTCTTGAAGGACTTTGAGCAATCGTTCTTCTTCAGTACCAACCTCNACNTCATGGCANTATTCCCANCTTGCNGTCAATGGCAAGGACATNAGGATGCTCTCAATNCNGCCGTTNGTAGTTAGTCCAAACTTTGTCCCACGATCGTAAACGAGNTTGAATTCGACATAACGCCCACGTCGNATTTGCTGCCATGCCTTTTGATTNGATGTGTAAGGCAAATCTTTCCGCCGTTCGAGGATTGGTAGATATGCAGCNAGAAATTGGTTTGCACAATCCTCTACAAATTCNAAGCATTCCAATTTNGTTGAACCGTGCATATCGTCGAAGAAGATTCCACCAACNCCACGACCNTCGTTGCGATGTGGAATATGGAANTAGGAATCACACCATTCCTTGAAATGCNNGTAGTCTGCTATNGAATGACGATCGCATGCNTCTTTGTGGACCTTGTGAAAATGAATTGCATCCTCCTCAAAGAGATAAGAAGGNGTCAAATCGGCTCCACCGCCAAACCACCAACTTCCNTCAATTTCTCCNGNGCCACGCTCAAANTANCGATAATTGGCGTGAACTGTAGGGGCCATTGGATTGTTTGGATGGAGAACGAGNCTGATNCCNGTGGCAAAAAAATCCAAGTCCTTTCCATCAAGTTGATGNCCNCCGCCCATTTTTTCAGCAGCTTCTGGACGCAGCGTTCCATAAACAACGCTNACATTGACGCCGGCTTTTTCGAAGACNTTGCCCTCTGAGAAAACCCGGCTTCGGCCACCGCCCCCCTCTTCTCGAGTCCANTCATCTTCCCGATAATTGGTCTCATCAATGTCTGAGATTGCCTCGCAAATACGGTCTTGCAAGAGATGAACCATCTCGACCATTTGTTCGCGCAANTCAATCACCTGTAATTGTACGAAGAACAGCTTCAACACATTCGACTCGTGCACCAGGAGAGAANCCGTGCCCGAGATTGAAGATGTGACCNGGCTNNTCTCCAGCGTCANTNANGACTCTNTTTGCAGCCNCCTGCGCCGCTTCNGGNGANCCGTGCATNCTNGANGGATCNAGGTTGCCTTGNAAAGCAAATTNACTNCCGTATTGNNTTCGNTTTGCNTGCAAATCATCTCTCCAATCCAACGAGATTGCATNGACATCGAGNGTTCGAATCTCATGATGCAAATGNGCACTACCTTTGGCGTAGTGAATCAANGGGACATGACGATNTGCTTTGCTTCGAAACACTTCGATTGCNCGCTCCGTTGCAGGTTTTGCNTANGTGCGATAATCGCTGTCNGANAGAAGTCCNGCCCATGTATCGAACATCTGCACTGCATCTGCACCGCCATGATTAACNTGGTCTGCNAGCAAATCTCCAACAGCATCTGCAACTGAAAACAAGACCCNCATCGCCTCTTCTGGGTTTGAGTANACCTTGGCTCGAGTCGAATGGAATTCCTTGTCNCCTGTTCCGCCTGCCATGAGGTACATCGAAGTGGTCCANGGACAGCCNACAAACCCTAAGCGTGCAATCTCAGCGTTCTCTTCCCCAATGGCTCGCAAACCGTCTGCTGCCCANGGTGCATGTNTGCGAGCAGAAAATTTTGACCAATCATCAACGTCTTCGAACGTGAANGGGTCGATTCGAATTCCNCCNCCGTATTCAACTTCGTACCCNAGGGCAGGTAGAGGTGTGAGNATGTCGCTAAAAATGATGGCAGCATCAATCGTTTTGTAGCGATGAATTGGNTGCATGGTAATGGTTGTGCAAAGATCNANGTCCATGCATCGTTCCCAGAAGGAATGTTCAGCCGCAAGNGCTCTGTACTCTGGAAGATGGCGGCCAGCTTGGCGCATNAACCANACAGGCGTGCGNTCNACTGGTTCCAGATTGAGAGCCGAAACAATTCGTTGCTTGCCATTCATCATGACCAATCCAANTTTGANAGGGAGTCATCGAGGGCTTCGACAAATCCGAGNATGTGCGATTCATCGTGTGANGTTGACAGGAACCCAATCTCGTATGCTGATGGTGCAAGCATGTAGCCACGGTCAAGCAACTCACGATGTACATCGGCATACAATGNTCCNGCGTCTTTTGGGATNTGNTCNGCACGNATTGCTGGGTCTGCATCACCCGGTGAAAACCAAAACAAGCTTTCCATACGGACCAATCGCATTGGANAGCCGTGCTTCTCCAAAACGGAACCNACNCGTTCCTCCATGAANGCNCCAAGNTCTTCCAAGTAATCATATGCTTGCTCATCGAGAAGNTCAAGTGTCTTTGCACCNGCAGCCATGGCAAGCGGGTTTCCAGAGAGCGTACCCGCTTGGTAAACGGGTCCNAGTGGTGACAACTTTTGCATGATTTCATCTCGNGCACCGTATGCTCCAACAGGGAGACCGCCTCCGATAACCTTGCCAAGAGCAGTAATGTCCGGGGTTACGCCACAAATATCGGAATAACTTCCGTGCTTGAATCGAAATCCACTGATAACTTCATCAAAAATCAGCAATGAATCGTGATCATCGCAAAGAGAGCGGAGTCGAGAAAGGAACTCACTGCGCTGGATGAGAAGGCCATTGTTTGCTGGGAGCGGTTCGATGATGATTGCTGCNATNTCGTCACCGTGTTCTCGGAANAAAAATTCCACAGCCTCGATGTCATCNAGNGGACAGATCAGTGTTGTGGCAACNGTGTCGTTTGGAATNCCCGGACTGCTAGCAATTCCAAAGGTTGCAAGACCGCTACCTGANGAGACCATCAGTGAGTCGACGTGCCCGTGATAGCACCCCTCAAACTTGACCAANAGGTCACGACCCGTGTAGCCACGTGCGAGGCGAACAGCACTCATCACAGCTTCNGTTCCAGATGAAACGAATCGGACCTTGTCCATGTGTTTAAATCGATTTTTGACCTTTTTTGCTAATTCGATTTCGCCGAGGTGNGGTGCACCAAATGAGGTTCCATTGAGCATCTTTTCGTGGACNGCCCCAATTATTTCTGGATGCGAATGNCCATGAATCAAAGGTCCCCATGATTGGACAAAATCAACAAGAACGTTNCCATCAATGTCTGTGACGTGGGCGCCAGACGCCTTATCGAAGTAGATTGGGTTCCCGTGAACAGATTTGAACGCTCGGACAGGCGAATTCACGCCTCCGACAAGATGTTCGATTGCGACACTGTGCATGTTGTCAGATTTCGTTCGATCCATGTTCTCATCTCACAGCATCCAAGCGTTTTGTGCGATCTCGCGTGCGTGGTAGGTTACCACGACGTCAGCACCCGCTCTCTTGAATGATGTCATTATTTCACAGACCATATTTTTTCGAGATTCGGGGTCTTTTGCACTGTTCATGACCATAGCGTACTCTCCACTGACGTTGTAAACAGCAACCGGCCTGTGAACTGAATCAGCGACTTGACGCAGAACATCAAGGTAAGGCAAGCCTGGCTTGACCATAATGATATCAGCACCTTCAGACTCGTCCAGTTTTGCTTCGAGAACGGCTTCACCGTACCCTGAGTTGATGTCCATTTGGTGTGTGGAACGGTCGCCAAATTCCGGACTTGAGTCAGCAGCATGACGAAACGGTCCGTAGAATGAGGAAGCGTATTTGACAGAGTACGAAAGAACCCCAGTACTGGTATGGTTTGCTTTCTCGAGGGCATGGCGAATCGCTGAAACTCGTCCATCCATCATGTCCGAGGCACAGACAAAGTCTGCACCCGCTTCAGCGTGTGAGACTGCAATCTCGCACAATCGTTCAACCGATGCATCGTTAACAATATGACCATGTTCGACCAAACCGCAGTGACCATGATCGGTAGCCGTACACAAGCAAACATCCGTCATGATGACGATTGAGTCTCCAAATGCATCCTTGATTTGTTTGATTGCTTGGTGCAAGTGCGAGGTTGAATCGGATGCTTTCGTCGCCTGTTCATCCTTTTCCGAGTGATCGACAACACCGAACAACATGACAGCATGAATACCATGATCCGCATCCTTGCGAATCGTTTCGATCAACACATCAACCGACTGTTGGTGAATGCCCTCCATTCCATGAACAGGGTTGTCAATGCGTGAACCTTGAACGACAAAGTGCGGTTGAACCAGCGACTTCAATGAGAAGTCGCCAAACAGGAGTTCTCTACGAGCTTCAGTCCAACGATTTATTCTTGGTCTCGTCTTCATCTCTGCCCCTCCTGTTCTGATTCCACCATTTGGTTAGATATTCTGTTGTTGGACCCTCGAGGACAGAAACATTGCAATTTTTGAAGTGTTCCAGCGACAGGATTGTGTCTGCGGTGTTGTTCCCCATACAAATAATCTCATTTGGAGTCTTAAGGCCGTTTTCCGCCCAAGATATGGCCGAAGAAGAAGAAGAAATCACGAGTACGTCATCGTTTGCGACAGGTGTTGACTCAACGTTTTTTGGCTTGTTTTCATACCCAACCCAATCAACCACATCATAGCCAGCATCCGAGAGTTGGAGCACAAATTCAGTTGGAGCAACGCTGGAGCGAGGGATCAGCAACTGCGTTTTTGTATCGATGTTTGAACAAATATAGTCCAAAAATTCCTTGGAATTCCTTGCCTTCGCACATATTGCAACCGTAACGCCACGTCGGAAACATGCCCGTGCGGTTCCTTCTCCAATCGCAACCCATTTGATTCTGGCAATATCAGGGTTTGATTCTGCTGCAAGAATGGCGCATCTTGCCGAAAACGGCGAGGTGAGAACGAGGTACGGCCATTCCCGTTTTGATTTGTACTGCTTCAGGAAATCTCGAGGCCATGCATCGAGATTTGGTTGAAGATCGATGACNGAGATGTTGGTCATTTCGATGCCTTCGTTCGCTAAGACCATGGAGATGCGGTCCGAGTTGAGGGTTGAGATGAATTTCGGCCCGTTGATTGTTTCCTTTGTGATGGGTGGTTTGTCTTGAGGCAGGTGCAGCTCGAAATTCTCGTAGGCACCATTGTAGGAAAAAATAGGATATTCTCGCCCCTCGCAAAACGTTACTCTCCAGTTTTGTGGGGAAATGCGTACCGTGAGGTCGTCACCGTGTACTTCGATTCCAGCAGGATACAAACAACCCCCTCCTGCCATATCGAGGATGGTTCGCTCTCGAATCACGTCCGATTCAGTGGGTCCATGGTTGAGGATTGTCCTTAAATTGCTTAGTTCCTGGTAACGATCTGCCTTACAGTGGATGCAAACTGCGCCTTGTCCGGGAGCGGTTGGCCACTCATCGGATCGTATTCGATAAGCTGTGAGAAGGTCCTTCCGCCCATCGAGGACGCCGGTTGTTCGTAGTCGTTGAATGCCGGTCTCTGCCAAAACTAAGGCATCAACGCGTCCTTCAATTAGACGCTCAATCCTCGTTTCGACGTGTCCACGAACTGAGAGTGGTATGAGATCCGGGCGCTGGCTTAGGAGAAGAGATTGACGTCGTCCCGAGACCGTTCCAAAGGTTGAGCCCTTCTCGATTTTATCGAGTACATCGCTCAAAGATGTGGCTGCCTCACCATCCAATACATCGTACAACGATGGCTCTCCTTTCTTACGTTTGAACAAGATGAGGTCAGCGGTTGCACCACGTTTCATGTAAGCCAAGTTGCTGATCAATTCGCTGGAATCAATAGGGACATCTTTGCTTGAGTGAACGGCGATATCGACTTGACCATTCATCAATTGTTCATCGATGAGATGGATAAATTGGCCCACAGTTGAGGACAAATTCCCTCCCAAACTTCGGTCACCCATGGACTTGAATTGAATGATTTCCGTCGCAACTCCAGCCTCATTGAGAGCCGAAGCTACGGACCTTGCTTGCCACATTGCGAGGTTGGATGAGCGGGTTCCAATTCGAATCGGCATGTCTCCTCCAGATTCAACCGACTGCTGTTAATGCACGAATGGATGTTTCGACATCTTGTGATACTTCTGCCAACAGGTTGCTGTTTAAACTGCGGCTTGTGCTGTTAACATAGTCCATCAATTCTGAAAGGTAAAAGGAACTGTTTTGCTGGCAAATCCACGTTGCTATTTCCCGAGCAAATGCTCCGAGTTGCGGTATTTCCCTTTCGAGGGTGGATGAGGAGGTCTCCCAAGATGCAGACAATTCCTCCATTTGTCCGTAAATAAAGGCTCGGAATCGTCCTTCATTTTTGTTTGTCAGCGCTTCCATGTAACGATTCTGAATGTTTTCAATGAGTTCGTCTCCTTTGCCCATGAGAATTTTNTATTCTGTCGGATCAATGTTCCGAGCAACTTGAATCCAGTGTTCCATTCCAAGCAAGGTTTGTTCTTTCGAGATACCATTTTGTTCAATGGACGGGGGCCATGAGAAGTCGAGGATTGTAGTCTCCCCAATGATGGGTAAGGGGTTGGTTTCGGTGTATTCGGGTGAAGAGCAGCGCATGGTTGAGATGACGATGTCCGCTTCGATTTTGGCACTGAAGTCGGAGTAGGATATCATCTTGCAACGCTCTGCCAAGCCTTGATTCCGGTTCGCAGATTCTTTTGGGTTTCTAGAAACGACAACGATGTTGGTTTGGCCTAGATCTTGTAGTGTTTCAACAGCCTTGACGCCCATTTCTCCAAAACCCAAAACGACTGACGAGACATCACCTTTTTCGGACAAGATGGCTTCAAGGGAGGCAGTGGCTAGATTGAGCATCGATTCGGTGGAACTTGTGTAACCAAGCTCCTTGCGTATGATGCGAGTGGCTGAAATTACGTGTTCAAAGAAAGCGAGGTTGAATGTTTGAATGAGATTGTTCTCTCTGTGGATGTTTATCGATGAACGGAGTTGGGACATGACCTGCAGTTCTCCGACGATGAAGGAATCCAATCCACAGCAAATTTTTACAAGATGCCTCCAAGCTTCNGATCCGGTCATTGCTTGAAATGGGATGTCTTCTAGATCGGTCATTTTTGAAATACCTGAAGCAAGCGTCTCCGGGTCGATATCGAAACCTGCATAGAGTACTCGGTTGCATGTTGAAAATTCGAACACTTCAGCATTGACGTATTTACTCAGGTTTTGGATAAATGAAACTCGCTCGGACAAACGCATTCCTTCGGTTGTAAGGCGCTTAGCNACATCGATGTTGCTCGAATCAAATTTGAGGGAGAGCAGGCAAATTTTACCTCCCATTTTCTCTTTGTCCATGTGTTTGGGATCAGAAGGCATGCCCATNGCAAGTGCCTCAAGTTTCACCAATAAGTCAGACATACTCATATCCTCCTTGGTTCACACATAAAACATGACTATACAACAGTTTGTTAACGATTCTATTCAGATGAGTTTCCGTCATTCAGTTGATGTTTGGTAAAAACANAGTTCACATCGAGTGAATNGCATGACCAAGCGTAGCGAGTACACCCTCGTGGGTCATCTCTGTCATGGTTGGGTGAGCGTGTATTGTTTGAGCAATATCTTCGAGAAGTGCTCCCATTTCTATCGCCAGCGTCCATTCTCCAACAAGTTCACTGATATGGGTTCCAACCGCTTGAATACCAAGGATTCGATGATCATCTTCGCGTGCTGTTACGCGGACGAAACCAGCGGTTTTTTCTGCTTCTTGAGTAAGTGCACGTCCATTTGCTGCAAGTGGGAANTTGCCCGTGATAATTGGATGGCCTGCTGCTTTTGCTTCATCGGGAGAAAGACCTACGGCAACAANCTCCGGTTCGGTGAAGACGATTGCAGGAACAGCCGCAGGTTCGTAAACTCGGTCTTCACCTGCAAGAATCTCAGCNACCATTTCACCCTGGAACGATGCGACGTGAGCGAGCATTTCGCCCAAATCACAAACGTCCCCGATTGCATAAACGCCTTTCATGTTGGTCTCACATTTGTTGTTGACCTTTACGAANCCGCGCTCATCGAGAGCNACGCCGGTCGGTGCGAGTGCAGCGCTCATCGGCCGTCGTCCGACGGTGACAAGGACCTTATCCACGGTGAGCCGTTCTGGTTCTGTTCCTTCCTTTGCATCCTTTGGCGTGAAGAGGAGATCAATGCTACCGTCTTTGTTCTCTTCAATGCCTTTTGCAAAGACGTTTGTGTTGACGGAAATTTTTTGTTTCTTAATNGCAATCTCCAACGGNCGACGTAGTTCTTTGTCGAAAATCGGNAGAATCGAATCCATCGCCTCGATGATTGTCACCTCGCTTCCGAGCATTCGGTAGGTAATGCCAAGTTCGAGCCCAATGTAGCCACCTCCAACGACAGCGATGCGTTTTGGTAATTCCTGCAAGGAGAGCGCTTCCTTTGATGAAAGAACATGTTCGCCGTATTTCATAAACGGGAGTTCGACGGGAATCGAACCATTTGCGAGGATGACATTTTCTGCTTGAATAAGCAATGCATCTTTGCCCTTACCAATCTTNACGGTCTTCGCATCTTGGAATTCTGCCCAACCATGAACAAGTTCCACGCCCGCATTTTTTAGAAGAGCCTCAACACCTTTGTTGAGTCGATCAACGATTGCGTCCTTCCAAGCGATGGTGCCTTCCATTTTGAGTTCGGCAGGCCCTGGAATACTGATGCCCATGTGCCCGCCCTTCTTGGCATGNCCTGCAAGTTTGTGAAACGTGTGAGCAGCATGAATCAATGCTTTGGAGGGAATGCACCCGCGAATCAAGCATGTGCCACCAGCACGTTGACCTTCAACGATAACGGTGTCCATTCCAAGTTGACCAGCTCGAATAGCGGCGACATAGCCTCCTGGTCCAGCGCCAATAACCAATACTTTGCAATTTCGAGTTTTCATTTCATTACCTCACATGAAGATGGTTGCTGGGTGCTCCAGCATCGATTTGAGGAGTTGAACCAGACTTGCACCATCGTGCCCATCTACAACGCGATGGTCCCATGAAGACGAGAGGTTCATNATTCGACGGACTTCAACACGTCCATCGACAACGACGGCCCGGTCTTTTGCATTGTGAACGCCAAGAATTCCNACTTCTGGCTTGTTGATGATCGGGGTTGCACCTAGACCACCCATTCGGCCAAGACTCGTTATGGTGAATGTGGAACCAGAAAGTTCGTCNACACCGGCCTTGCCTTCACGAGTCGCTTGNGTAACGCGTCCCATTTCAGCCGCAGCNGTCCAGACGTCCATGGCCTCGACGTGTTTTACAACCGGCACGTAGAGACCACGGTCGGTTTGTGTAGCAATTCCCAAATGAATTGCTTCGTGGCGAGTAACAACACCAGCTTCGTCATCGAACAGAGCGTTGCATTCCGGCCGTTGGCCAAGTCCTTTGACGAGTGCAAGCATGATAAATGGCAGATAGGTAAGTTTCGGCGCTCCTTCTGGTCGAGTGGCATTGAGATGTTGTCGGAGCGATTCGAGTTCCGTAACATCAACCTCCTCAAAGTAGGAGAAGTGAGGAATTGTGCTGTAAGACGCCATCATTGAGTCTGCAATCTTACGCCGCAGTCCAATGACCTTGATTTCTTCAGTGCCGGTTTTGGCTACCTTCGCAGTGCTTCCCATCGGCATCGATGCTGAAGCGCGAGTTGCCCCTCCACTGAGGTGAACATCAAGGTCTGCGTGAGAAATTCGTCCTGCTGGCCCAGATCCTGCTACGTGGTAGAGATCGACACCTGCGGCTCGAGCGCGTTGTCGAACTGCTGGACTTGCGAGTGGTTTGGTGCCAGGGGCACGCTCAACTGCNGGCCCTGCTACAGCAACAGGTGCAGGAACAGGTTCAGACGGAGCCGCTGGTTCTGGAGCGGGTTCAGGTTCAGCAACAGGTTCAGGTTTTTCCTCAACTGCAGGTTCAGCTTCTGCTTCACTTGCTGATGCATTTCCATCTCCATCGACTTCGAATTCAATGCACACGACTCCAACAGGAAGAATGTCGCCAGCATCACCAATGATTTTCGTGACGGTCCCATCACAAGGTGCAGGGATCTCAACCGTTGCCTTATCGGTCATCACCGAGAGAATTGGGTCATCTTCTTTGACAACGTCACCGACTGCAACCATCCACTCGACAACTTCACCTTCGACGACGCCTTCTCCGATATCTGGTAATTTGAATGCAAATGTTCCCATGTTTATTCCTCCTGTGTTTTCTTAATTGCTTCAGCGATTCGCTGAGGACTTGGCATGTAATCCCATTCCGTTGTATGGGGGAACGGTGTGTCCCATCCTGTGACACGTTGAATTGGAGCTTCGAGGTGATAGAAGCAGCGCTCTTGAACCGACGCACTCATTTCTGCACCGAANCCACTTGTTTTCGGTGCTTCATGGACAATCACACACCGACCGGTTTTCTTTACGGAGTTGACAACTGTATCCCTGTCCCAAGGAACAAGTGTCTGCAAGTCGATCAATTCACAATCGATTTCTGAATTTTTGATGGCCTGTTCAGCGACGTGAACCATCGTACCGTAAGCGATAACGGTGCATGCTGAACCCTCTCGAACGATTCTTGCTTGTTCNAGAGGTACCGTGTAGTAATCCTCGGGAACATCTGCATCCGGATGACCGTTCCATGTTGGTACGTCATGAGGNTCNCCGTAGAAAGGTCCACGNTAACATCGCTTTGGCTCAAAGAAAATGACGGGGTCATTGCTCTCAATGGAGGAAAGCAACAAGCCCTTTGCGTTGTACGGAGTTGAACAGTAAACGACTTTGAGACCAGGCGTATGCGTAAATTGAGCCTCGGGTGATTGTGAATGGTGATGTCCACCTTTNATTCCTCCACCTGCCGGCGTTCGAATCGTTACAGGTGATGAAAACTCACCGCCAGAGCGATGACGAAGTTTGGCAATTTCGTTCACGATCTGGTCGTATGCTGGGAAGATGTAGTCTGCGAATTGAATCTCTGCAACCGGTCGAAGCCCATTGAGGCCCATGCCCATGGCGATAGCAGCGATGCCTCCTTCTGCAAGCGGGGAATCAAATACGCGGTGTGGGCCGTATTCTTTCTGCAGCCCTTCAGTGACTCGGAAAACGCCACCGAAGTAACCCACATCTTCTCCGAAAATCACCACATTCGGGTCTTCCTTCAGGGCNATGGAGAGCGCAGAATTGAGTGATTTAATCATGTTCATGTCGACCATGATATCACTTCCCNAGTTCCTCTCGCTGTTCTTGAATATGCCATGGAACACTTTCGTAAACTTCAGTAAAAATTGTTGATGCGGGCGGATAAGGACCCGATGCTAGGTCTCCAAATTCACAGGCTTCTTTGTACGCAGTCATGACTTCGTCATCGATTTTCTGAGCCAATGCTTCATGCTTCTCTTCATCCCACTCGCCGATGAGCATGAGATGTTCCTTCAGGCGTTGAATTGGGTCGCCTCCCGGCCAGCACGCGGCTTCATCGTTTGGCCGATAAGCGGAGGGGTCATCGGAAGAGGAGTGTGCTCCAGCGCGATAGGTGTAGACCTCGATGTGAGTCGGTCCCAACCCGGCACTTGCTCGTTCGCGAGCCCACTTCGTTATGCTGTACAGGGCAAGGAAGTCGTTTCCGTCGACACGGAACGATGGGATATCGTATGCAAGTCCCCGTTCTGCAAATGTCCTTCCTCCTGTGGCGAGGTTGGCGTGCGTGGAGATGGCCCATTGGTTGTTGACAACGTTGAGGATCACGGGCGGCTTGAAGGTTGATGCAAAATTAAGTGCGTAATGGTAGTCACCTTGCGCAGAGGTTCCATCGCCAAGCCACGATATGCAAACCTCATCTTTCTGCTGGTAAGCACTCGCCATGGCAACGCCAACGGCCTGAGAGAATTGCGTTCCAACCGGCGACGAAATCGAAATGAATCGACCTTCCTTGTAGGTGTAATGGACAGGCATCTGCCGCCCACGAACGTTGTCTTCTGTGTTACCAATGCAGTGGCATATCATACTGACCATGTCGCGTTCACGTACAAACTGGGCGCCTGGTTGCCGGTACGATGGGAAGACCCAGTCCTGAGTTTCGAGAGCCATTGTTTGGGCAATCGCAACTGCTTCTTCTCCAAATGATCGCATGTAGAAAGAAAGCTTCCCTGTTCGTTGCATTTTGATCATACGGTCATCGAAAATTCGAAGTTTCATCATGTATTCAAGACCTTGAATCAATTCGCTGGATTCAAGTTTAGGATCCCATTCACCCTTTGCTTCACCTTTGTCGTTCAAAACCCGCAAAAGACCACGGGCGTGCGGAGTGGTGTCATCAGAAGTGCATGCAACAGGGTCCGGCCGCCACAAATCGCCGGGTTGTTCCTTGAATGCACCACCAAAGTCAGCTTCTTCACCTGGTCGGAACGGAGGTATGCCGATGGTGTATGGGGCTGTAGTAGCCGTTAATCTCTCCGTCATTGTTCCACCTCACCATGACTCGGCATTAAGGCATGTTGGTTCATTGGTTTGGGCTGAACCAACACATAAGCNCCGGGCATTTCCTCTGTGTTGCTTTCATCAAGGGTTTTTCTCGTTAGAAGACCTGCCTTGTACGAGGAACGGACCNACGGGCCGCTGGCAACGCCTGAAAAGCCCATTTCAATTGCCTTTTGAGCCCAAATATCGTAGAGTTCTGGTTCGGGNAAACGATCGACAGCGAGATGATGTTTTGATGGAGCAAGATATTGACCGATGGTCAACAAATCGACCCCAACACCTCTGAGCAGTTGCATTGCTTCGAGGATTTCATCGTCCGTCTCACCAACGCCTACCATAAGCGAGGATTTTGTTAGTATATCTGGGCGCAATCGCTTCGCTTCTCGCAGGATTGAGAGCGATTGCTCGAAGGAAGCTCGTGGATCGCGGACAATTGGGTCGAGGCGGGGGACACATTCGACGTTGTGGGCGAAAACCAACAAAGGGCTGTCCTCAAGCAGATGTGCCAGGTCATCCAAATCACCAGCAAGATCTGAGCACAGCAGTTCCAAACTAACCTCTGGACAGCGCTCTGCCACTGCAGCAAGGCATTGTTTGTAATGGTCTGCTGCGGAATCNTCCAAATCGTCTCTGTTGACAACTGTAATGACGGCGTGTCGAAGATTCATGGAATCAACGGCATCAGCGAGGTGGCTTGGTTCATCAACATCAAGCGGTGGCGGCGTTTTCCGTGTACCTACTGCGCAAAAACGACAACCACGCGTGCACTCTTTACCTGCAATCATGAAGGTTGCATCTCCACTGGACCAACAGTCATGGATGTTGGGACATTTTGCTTCTTGACAAACGGTGTGGAGTTGGTTGTCTTTTACGGCATCCATTGTATCGTTGAATACGGCTTGCTGAGCGCCCGATGGGAGTTTTGTTCGAAACCAAGAGGGAAGCCTTTTCTGTGCCGTTTTTTGGCTCGCCATTTTCAGATTTCTTGCCAACTGCCGCCCCCCTTGCANCGACCCACAGGAGGGAACATGAAAAAGGTAAGCAGACAAGCCATTGGGCGTTTTGCAAGNATACGAGCATATATGTGTAAGAATGCGATNGTAATTTCATGTCAGCCAAGGTATGTTTCGTCACAGGAAGNGGCCGTCGCATTGGTGCCTCCATCATAAGGAAATTTGCGAGTGAGGGCTACTCTGTTCTCATCCACGTATCAAACTCTGTCGAGGCGGGTGAATCTCTGAAATCAGAGTTGATCGAAAGTGGTGCCCAGGCCGACCTTCTACAGGCTGACTTAACGGATGAAAATCAGACCCGAGGGATGATTGAAGCCATCATCCAACATCCCTTTGTCAAACAACGNAATGGGCTTGATGTTCTCGTACACAATGCCTCGGTCTATAGCCAAAAACCGATCGAAGATTTGTCCANNGAAACCATGCGATTCCTCAATCGACTTCACATCGAAGCGCCGCTTCAGTTATCCCAAGGTCTCATCGGTTTGCTAAGCTCCGTAAACGGTTCCATCGTTGCTTTGACAGACACATCGGCTGGAAAGGCTTGGGATCAACTGTCCCATTACACTTCAAGCAAAGCGGGGCTTCGACAATTAATGCTCAATCTCGCAGGTGAGTACGCACCAGAGGTTCGTGTGAATTGTGTCGCACCGGGTGCGATTCTATCTGCAGACTGGGAACACGAACACTTCAGTAAAATCATTCAATCCATTCCACTCAAGAGGTCCGGTGATGTCGAAGACGTTTCCAACGCAGTGTACTTCTTTGCAAACTCACCTTACCTGACAGGACAAGAGTTGTTTGTTGATGGTGGATGGGCTCTCAACTCTTCGTAAGGATTTCATACGGGTTCATTGTCCACAAACCATCGAGGTGGCTGAGGTGGTCAAAGGCGCCGGGCTTAAGATCCGGTCCCAGATGGGTTCGAGGGTTCAAATCCCTCCCTCGATACCATTTTCATTGGTGTGGAATCACAGTTGTCTGAACATTTCATGCAAAACCGTTTAACACCTGCTCGCTTGGCATGACTTGAGGGATGTCATGACCACGTCTTCCAGTCGCTTTGTGCATGCGGTTCTGATTACGCTATTTCTTGCGGTACTTCCTTTGAATAACCCCGCAGAGATACTCGAGGAAGAAACAAATGTCCAACCGGTAGGGGGTGTGCTTGAGGATTATGAATTGTACTTAGATGGCGACACTTCACTTACGACGGTCGAACCATCTGGAAGTTATGATGAGACATCTTTGCTTGGTTCTGGTGTTGTGTTTGATACGGATGAATTGATTTCAGACCTTACAATCGAGGGCAAATCATCCGACCAAGTTCGAGTCTTTGCTTACATGAAGTTCGAAAGTTCGAACAATCAATCAACAGCGGATGTCAATTTCAAACTCTATGCAGGTTCTGCGCTCATCGACCAATTTACAGAGACCCTGGAGAATCCATGTGGCGGATTCTTTAGCAGCGGTTGTGCGTGGGTTTCTTACCAAATCAATCTCGATGTCTCTTCCGACGGATACGATGTTGCAAACGGTGAACAAATCAAAATCGATATTGAAGCCACTGCTGACTGCGAAGGTGGCGGTGGGTTTGGATCATCGTGCGAAGTCACTCTCGCATACGGAGGCGAAGTAGGGAACGGATATTCGCGAATGGAATTCCGCGCCAACGCACTTGATGGTTCTGAAGTCAAGGTGCACGAGGTTGGCGATGGGTGGAGCGAAACCGAGGTAACGGAATGGTCGCCAACGCACCGTTCAGACAAGCGAGAAATGCAATTCACTGTCGATGTCCGAGATGCCTTTGGCCGCGATGATATCGATTCTGTAGAGTTGGTTCTTTACACACCCAATGAGGCCTCAGCTGTGTTTGAAAAGGAGTTTGGAAACAACGAACTTAGGCTGGACAACGATGGTTTAGTTGGTAACTTTACCTTTACCTATGAATCAGGAATTGAACACGGAGAGTATCCACTTCGCCTGCTGATAACCGATGTCCAAGGGCACGTTATCGAATATCTTCACCCCGAGGGTATTACTTTCCTTGAATACGATATATACCTCGATTTTCCGACCAACCAAATTCCGAAATTGTTGGTAGCCCCGGGCCAAACCTCGTCGATTGAATTGTCCGTTCTGCACACCGGTTCCGTAACCTCTGACCTACGGGTTGAGATGGAATTGCAACAATCCCTTCCGTCTGGCTGGTCCGATCCAAACTGGGACAATCCAGGAGGTTACACGCTCAACGGAGGTGGTTCGACAGCTCGTCCGCTTCTAACTCTCCAAGCACCAGAAGATCTCAGTTCACTTTCCAATTCCTACCAGATTGTGGTTGAAGCCTACGCTTACTCCACCACAGGTGCTGACAGCGGTTCACAAGTCCGATTAGTTTCTTTGGCAATTGACGTCGAAAAGGTGAATCAGTTTGGACCGCCGCAAATCGATGTTTACGAAGACGTTGAACAACAAAAACAGATTTTCGCATCAGATCGTCCAGATTTGTACAATGAAAATCTCTCCCACTACATCGACTATGACAAAGTAGGAGATTTTTATCTCAGCATTAGCAACGTTGGTTTTGACGACGACAGCTATCGTATTCGAATACAGGAAATTCCGGTCGCATGGAGTTTGAAATTCCTCATCAATGGAACCGGGACCGAACTTACAGAACAAGGTATTGATTCGTTAACGCCTGTGATCGAACAAGGCGAAAAGCTGGTCCTCAAAGTTGAGGTCTATCCTCCATTTGAGCGCGATGCCGTCGACATTGGATTAATTCGTTTGAGCGTCACCTCCGATAACAGCGTCGAGGAAGTGCTCTCAACGCCTGTTTCCTGGACCGTTCACCGTACGTTTGGAATTGTTGGAGAGGTTATTTCCGATTCCGACGGAGGTACCCTGGGACAAATCGGTCCTGTTTCACCGGGTTCGACCGTAACCTACAACGTTCGCATTACCGATTCCTCAGACGATGCTGGAACAACAAATTGGGTCATCAAAAATCCTGCTGCTTTGCAACGGAACATCGATAACGACCCGGGTTATGCAACTTGGCTCTACGAAATTACCGACATTGAAGGAAACATTGCACTGGTTGCTCCTTTGACGGGTGGTCAATATTTCGATATCGAAGTTCAGGTCACCATTCGTCAGCAAGTTGAAGCGGGACTGCACGTCGTTTACCTTCAGGTTGCAGAAGAATCCGATGGTGAAGAAGAACCTCGATACTTTGATCTCCCTCTCACGATCGAGGTGGATGAAGAAGTGATACCCGGTAATCTCGTCGTCGAGCAAAAATCGCAAACCTCTTTGCTTGGAGCAGGTCAAACAATCGAAATCGATTACCGAATCGATAACCTCAACAACGTCGAGGTCGATGTTGTCGTGTCCGTGAAAGCCCCTGACAGTTGGGACGCAACTCTCGACGACGGGGAAATCATCTCCTTCACCCTCGACGCATTTTCATCGGATGATTTCACAATGCAAATTACGGCTCCTGATAAGGTGAAAAACGGTCAAATCGTTGAGTTTGAACTCACCGTCACGCCGACCAACTATCAAGAGTGTACAGCGAGTGTGTGTTACATACAGAAACCATCTTTCCAGTTCAAGACAGAGAATTCGGGTATCCTGAATTCGATTCTAAGCGAAATAGAAGACCCTGAGTCAACCACAATTGTCTTGTTCTTCTCCGTTCTTGTTCTCGCAGGGTTCGGGCTTTACCGCCGTGGCCAAAACAAGGTCAAGGCTCAGATGTTCGCAGCCATGGTTGAACCAACCGCAATGGAATCGAACGAAGACGACGAACTTGTCGTTGCTGATATGGACGATGAGGATCAATCAGATGACGAATTTGACGACATTGAACTGGAGTTGATTGACATCGAATCCATTGAAGATGAATCGTAGTTTGTATGAACAATGCACCATTTCCCTTATGTGCTATTGTGACGACCATAGCCTATGATTGAAGCGGACACGCTGAAGACTGGTCCCTCTGCGACAACCAAACTGGTCCGTTCGCAGCGCAGAACTGTGGCGCAGTCCATCTTTTTGGTCGCACTCATGGTTCTTTCGACGATGACCGCAGTCGATTTCGTCACCGAAGAGGTGAGCGCCGCATCAGATTTGGACGGCGATGGCCTGACTTACGGTCTTGAGTACCTCATCAATACAGCTGCAACAGATTGGGATTCAGACAACGACGGGTTGCCTGACGGTTGGGAATGGAAGTACGGGCTTGATCCTCTCTCCGCAACAGGTGGCGATGGTGCCGTTGGCGATCCAGACGGTGATGGTATGTCGAATCTTCAGGAATATTCCTATTTGCAACCAACAAATTGGGACAATCCCGCAACAACTGGTCTTCTCGATAACGGCGTATGGTGGAACGGAACCATACCTGTGAATGACTGGAATGAAGAAGATTCCATGCAATTCAATCAACCAAATTGCGGAGATACAGGTTCAGACGGTCAAGGAAACACCATCCTGTGCGATGAGGATCCAGTAGGCAATGTCTGTGCCAACGGATTTGATGACGATAAGGACGGACAGGTTGATGGCTCGGACTCCGACAACGATGGTGACGCAGATTGTTCATCGGACGACGATGACGGTGATGGCATTGCTGACGAAGACCCGAATGGTTGGGACACCGACGGCGATGGAATGCCAGATGGTTGGGAAGCTGCGAACGGACTCAATGCAACGAGTCCTTCCAATGCAGATGGCGCGAACGGAGACCCTGACGGTGACGGCTTGATCAACCTCATGGAATATGTGAATCCTGCCTGGACTACCAACTGCGGTGGCGTTCCTTGTTTCCGACAGGGCCCTGATGGCGTTCCTACCGAAACAGTCTCTCCTTGTGACCCTGTTCAGGGCATTGGACCTGGTGCTTGTGCTACCCTCACTGCAGAGGTTGACGGCATCACTTCCACAAATCCGCAAGACAGCGATACCGACAACGATGGATTAAACGATTCATACGAAGCACTAACCCTGTTGACCGACCCGACCAGTTCGGATACAGACAGCGATGGCATTCCAGACGGTGTGGAAATCAACGGTGCATACGGAAACCCTCCACAAGCCTCGGATCCTCGAGATAACAACACGGACGACGATGCATTTGACGACGGCGATGAGGACCCCAACGGAAACGGTGTTGTTGACCCGGGTGAGACAGATCCTACCCGAAGAGAAGATTCAGGTGACGAAGACAACGATGGTATACAAAACTGGGAGGAAAATCTCTCATGCACCGAATGGAACGTTGCAGATACTGACTTTGGAGGCGTAAATGATGGGGACGAACGTAACGTCAGTCACGGAACAGACCCGTGTGATTCGTTGGTCAATTTCGTTACAACCTTCGTTTCCTTCAGCGCTGCAAACCAACTCTTCTTGGCGGATGCAAGCGGTTTCAATCCGAACGGTGGTATCGGTTACTACAACAATTCGGGCACGTATACTGCGTTCGGTTACCTGTCGGCGTCGCTGACCAGTAACGCGCTGCAAGGTGTTGCTCCTGCACCGACAGGTACGCCAACTTCCATTGAAAGCCGAAACGGTTCGTTTTGTCATACGGCCGCAAACCAAGACGGGACCATTGGAACAACGCGAACCTATTGCGACGATGACTACACAGACAGCGACGGGGATGGCCTTGCCAACTGGGAGGAACTTCTTGGGACCTATGGATGGTTCTCCAATCCGACCCTTGCAGACACAGACGGAGATGGCGTCAATGATTACGACGAAGTGTTTGACAACACGGATCCGACTGAGCCCTGTTTCAATACATTGGATCCAGATGGCGACGGAATCAATTCATACTTTGAAAACACGACAGGTTGCAATCTAGCATTCATTGGTATCAACAACGGTTCAACCGATATTTGGGTCACCGACTATCAGTCGGTGGATACTGACAGCGGTGGAGTTGATGACAGAACTGAATACTTTGACAGCACCAACCCAGAAAACGACCCAACAGATGACATTCTCCCGGACGATTATGACAACGACGGAATTCCAGATGCTGTTGAAAATCTGACCGGTTCGGACTGGAGAAATCCCGATACAGACGGTGGAGGAATGCTGGATGGGGCAGAATGTCCACAACAATTCTGGTTCTTTAATTGCGTAGGCGCTCCATTCAATCTCTTCGACCCAAGCGATGACCTGCCTCAGAACGACGTCATCTTCTGGGCAAACAACACGACCGGTGTCGTCGACCTCGACCTCGAAAAGTACTGGAGAAAGTACACGAACGACATACCAACAGGTAACTCATATGCCCACGATGATGCGGTGCATCCAGCTGAAGAGGTTGTACCTCCATTTACCAATCTCACACACATGGCAAGCACCAGTTTTGCGAACGACACCATTACGTGGCAAATTTCCTACAACTTCCCAGTTGGTGAGGGTGCGCTTACGTTACCAGCATCCACGACAAATGTTTCGTTTTGGGCCGATTCTGCCGTTGTTCTTTCTCGGACAAACGATACCCATCGCTACATTGTTGACGGAGGCTTTGTCGAAGAGATCGTTGTGCAACAACCTGAGTACTATTTCGACTGGAGCACGCTTGCGAGCACAAGCATCGCCGGCCAAGGCTTCCCTTACGAAACAGCATTGCCTGCTTATTTCACGGATTTGACCGACTCACGCTCTGTCGTGTTTAACATTACCAACGCAGTCATCAACGACGCTTCTGCGGTCAACGCTTACGACCAAGCCCTTGCATTGCAAACATTCCTTCGAGATGGTAACGCAACCACGGATTTCAAACTCAACTTCGATGGCTCTGGGCTGGTTGATGGTGAGGATTTGGCGCAATACATGCTCGAAATTGCGAACGAGGGTACATGCGCTGAATTTGCAACCACCTATGTCACCATGGCTCGCATCCTTGGTCTGCCTGCACGACTGGTGAGCGGATTCAAGGGCGGTGATTGGACTGGAAACGGATACGCTGTCGGCGCGCAACATCTGCGTACCTGGGCTGAGGTCCGACTGCAGCAATCATCCGCATCCGGAGGATTGGATTTCGGATGGGTTCCGTTCGATCCATGTCCCGATGCAGCGGAGCTCGATATGCGAAACGTCATCTACTCGCCGACAAATTTCGACCGCGATGGAAGCGATGGAAACATCACCATCAGTGGGAACCTCCTATTCTTGGAAAACCAGACTGCAATTGAACAACACATTGTCCGAGCATACCTTGTTCCTCTGGTCGACGCATTCAATGGTGTTGGAGGATTGAACACGCCTGAACGACTAATGGAAGTCAACATTACCGATTCCAACGGTTTCTTCACAATTGAAGGAGCACCTGTGGAGATGATTCAACCAGGGTTTGGAGCAATCATGATTGAAGTCGAACAGAAAGGATACGTATCGGGTCAAACCATTCTCACTGCGAATTCAAGTGTTACTGGTCCAGCAAATTCATGGTGGATGAACGTTACAGATGATGCAACACTCAATCACACCTCTCCGGGTGCAATCGATGCTCCAATCGTTGGCGCCGGAGCCACGACGACGGTTGAAGGATTCATTGGATACGAGCAACTCCCGTTTGAGGATGCTTCTTTGGTGGTTAATTCAACCGTCTGGCTATCGTTTACATCATCGGTCGACGGTGCACAAAACCTAACCACACTGGTTAGCCCATCAGGAACGTGGTCGTTTGAACTAACGCTGGATGAGCTTGAAACAAAGACCAATCTCAGTGCTACAATTGGTTACTCTGGATGGTTGCAAACAGCGGATGGCATCACTGGGCCAAATTATCATCTGCGCCCAGTCGAAAAATCCTTCACGCTCGACATTCGAGACGCCCCTAACCTAACGGCAACCTTGGAAGGACCAGGTTCAAACTCCAGTCTCCTCCTCCTCGATGACAACATCTGGGTAAACGGTAGTGCATTGACCATTGGAGCGTCACCAACGGCTATGTCTGGTAATCTTTCGTTCTCAATGCGTGAGAACAACAGCGGTGGTGAATGGACTGAAATTTTCAATCAATCCGTCAATGGAGCATTCAACATTCAACACCTCCTCAATTCTACGGACGTCAACGTCGCAGCAGGCATTCTTGAAGTTCGATTGCGTTTCTATCCGGACCTGTACGAGTCTACAGACGAAGCAAATTTGAGCACTGGCGATCCGTTTGCCTTGGTTGGCATCCTCAATTTTGAAGTCATTGCGACCCCACAATTGCGTGGTGAACCCACCAACATCTTGGTTCAGATCTCCGATCACATGGGTGTCGAGGTTGGACTCGCAGTACCTGGAGACTATTCGTTCGACTTTGATGGGACCTGGGTCAACACAACATCTGACCCTGACTCGTCACTCATCACCTTGTCTTGGCAACTCGACTCAACGCTTCGACCGGGCGACTACGTTTTCGACATTCAATACAACGGATCTTCGCTTTACCAACCCGGAACTTCCTCTGGATTGATTCGAGTGCAGGCCGAAATTGGTTGGAATCTTAGCGTGTTGCAAGACTGGACACATTTAGGAAACACAACGTACATCGTTGGCGATATCTTTGACGCACAGTACACCAATGAACGCGTTCTTGGCAACGATACGGTCATTTCCATGAGTCTGCTCGATAGCGAAGGTTTCCCCTTCGATCTTGCGAACGGAATGTTGGACAATACGACGGGTGAATTTAACCTGACAGTCGTCATGCCTACAACCCTGCCTTCAAACGGTTACGAGGTCTTCGTTGACTTTAATTTCGAAGCGATGGCTCCGGAGAATGGTTCATTCTATCGTCTCGTTGATTCCTCGGTACCTCCAAATCCCCCAACCTTGCCAACTGTGACCGTTGGAATCGAATCCGAATTCTTGGTTGAAGAAGAATTGTCTTCGATGGAATTTGTGTCTGGGAATCAGGTTCTTTTCAACACTTCAGTATTTGACGTAGCCGATAAATCAAACCTATCCGGTGTGTCGGTTGAGTACATCTGGGACTATGGAAATTCCAACCAGAGCCTCGGTACGGCAGTAACAGATGCAGAAGGAAACGCTTCGTTCACATGGGTGACATCCAGCATTGCTCCGGGCGATTACGTTCTTCAGATGCTGGTTGCAGACGATCTCACCGACCCGCTCGCAGTTGGTAACAGTCGTCGCACAGGAAACAGTACATTCGTCGATGTCACTGTACAGGTGCCAACCGATATTCGAATCGATGTCATCCCATCAACCATTACAGCTGGCGTTCCCTTCAACATGCAAGGACAAATTCTTGATGATGATGACAACACTCGAGCCCTCATCTCAGGCGTTCGACTCGATGTCTACTGGCAATCAAATCCAGAAGAACTCCTCAGAAGCGGTGTCCCCACCCTCTCAAATGGTAGTTTCAATCTAACCGTTCCAACGGATACATCCAACAACGGAACTGTTCGCGGACCACGAACCCTCGTTGTTGAGGTCCTCGAAGACTCCTCACCTTACTATTTGCCATCAAATGTTTCGTCAGCAATCTTTGTTTTCGGTGTAACCCAACTTGAAGGCTTGCAACCCGGAAATCCAGTACTCGTAAATCGAGGTGAAACTGTAAACCTAAGCGCCACCCTGGTTGAATCAAGTTTCAATTTCAGAGCGCTCGGTAATTTGTCGGTTACCACCAAATTCCATGAAACCTGGCTGCCCTCGGTTACCACCGATGGTTCCGGAATTGCAAACACATCGTTCTCGATTCCATCCAGCCATCCACTTGGACTAATCATTGTAAGTTACTATTACAACGGAAGCTCCGATCTCCTGCCATCGCAAGCGAATCTGAGTAGTGTTACGGTTCGCTCTCTGACATTCATGGTCGTCGATCCGATTACAGACAACCCCGTAGCCGGTTCGAGTTTCAATGTCTCTGGCCGTGTTGTGTCGGACAACGGAAGCGGTTTGATGAACCGAGACGGTTCGCTGCTTATTTCCAACGTCCTCTTTACAATCAACGACGCACCAACCGGTTTCGCTGTGAGTAACGGGTCTGTTCAAGATGGAGGATGGTGGAATGCTAGCATCACACTTACACCTGGATTCGAAGCTGGAACTCACGTATTGGAGGCATCCATTGTTCCAACCGTTAACTACTACATCGGCTCGAGAAACAACTCAACCTTTGACAGCAGAGGATTTTCGACGATCACGTTCTTACAACCTTCCTTGGATGCATTGGGCCAACCTTCCTTAAACGACAGAACAGAACGCGGAAATCTGCTCGATGTTCGCGTCCTCCTCGAGGACAACACAGGCGCACCGATTGATGGACAACAGATTACGCTTTCATTGCCTGCTACAGATACGACGGACGAAGTCTCTGTCACGGTTACCACGTTTGCAAACGGAACTGCTGCTGGAAGTCTCCTCGTTCCATTCAATGCCTCGGTTGGATTTAGTGACGTTCTTGCTTCGTACGCTGGTATATCTGGTACAACCGGAATCATCGGTTACAACGCTTCGACTGAATTTGTCACCCTTGCACAAACAAACATGACGATTCTTGAGCATACAGAGTCCCTCGTTGCTGGTGAAATGCTCTATGTCAATGGGACGCTCCTCGATGACCTCAACATGCCCCTGTATGTTGATGGTGTCGAATCTGTTGCGATTGTTCGTCTCTTCGTGGACGGTGTTCCTGTCGCAAGTGTTCAGAGCGATGCGCTAACGGGTGCTTACGCAGTCTCTTACCTCGTACCAGAATCAACAACCTCAGGCCCACACATGGTCGAGGTTCGATTTACCGGTGGCCGTGACTGGGTTGATCCTGTTGGAATAGGTGACTCTGTTGACCCAGAATTTTACATGCCAAGCAGTGCAACGGTCGATTTCAATGTCAGTGTTCCAACGCAAATCTTGTTGATAACACCAACGGGTGAAGTCAACAGAGAAGAGACGATGACAGTTCAAGGACGACTACTCGATGTTGTCGACAACCCTCTAGCCGACCTGAGTGTAGACATCTATCTCGGTGATGTTTGGATGACCAATGTTTCCACCGATGCAACCGGACTTTTCACCGCAGTCATTCCAGTACCAGCTGATGCAGTGCTTGGTCCGATTTCCCTGGATACTCGATTCAACGGCACGGTGTTCTACCTTTCGAGTGAAGCCAGTGGAACCTGGACTGTGTACAGCCAAATCTTGGTGTCCGTTTCCGTTCCTTCTCCACTCGCTGTAACAGATACGACCACGATTACTGGAAGCGTTCTGGACAATCAATTGCAACCGATTGAAGGTCACGTTGTTGAATTGAAGGTTGATGGCTTTGTGTTGACACAGGTTACAACTGCAGCGGACGGCTCGTTCTCGTATGAATGGACTGTGCAGGATTTCTTTAATTTCGGAGATAACTTGCTTGAAGCGAATGTCATCGCTCAGGGGTACTACCGTGAGGGATATGCAAATCAGAGTTTCTTCCTCGCACATCGCTCAGCAATGACACTCGACTTTGACGATGGTACAGATGCAACCCGTGGTGACTTCTGGACTTTCTCGGGACGTTTGTATGACATCGATACAGTTGATCAAGATGGTATTGGTAATCAAAACGTCCTCGTCTATCTCGATGGTCAATACATCTCGACCGTGACCACTGCTCCGGATGGAATCTTCTCCGGCCAGGTATATGCGAGCATGGACCTTGAACGAGGCAACGGTCACGTCATCCAAGTCGTGTTTGAAGGCACACAAGAGCATTTGAGCACGCTTACCAACGGTAGCGTTACGGTCTGGTCCGATATTATCATCACCATCGATTCCACATCATCCCCTGAGTCTGTGCGGTCTGACCCAGCGAATCGAATCCAACTCACAGGAAGTGTGACCGAAGTTGGCGGAATCGGTGAGGTGTTTGAAGACATTGTCGTGTATGTCGGAAACGGCTCGAACTGTGTCAATAACTTCGAAGGAGCATTCTGTTTCAAGAATGTTGAACTGGACTGGAACGTCGGAAACTTCTCCATTGTCGTTACTTCTCCAATCGAACTAACACCAGGACCTCAGTTCATCAGTCTTGACGTGCCAAGAGATTCTACTCTCTACATCAACGGTGCTTCAGAAGCTCACCCGATTTACATCAAGGTGAATGCGAAAATCGACGTTGATATCGATAAGGTGGAAGAGAACATCGATGAAAACATCAATGGAGAGGTCACCATCACTGCCGAAGACACCCAAGCGGGTCTATCCGGCATCACCGTCGAGTTCATTCTCTACGATGGAAACAACGATTCAGTACTTAGGTCAAGAGCCTACGATACAGACGCTAACGGTGTTGCAGCGTTCACATTCGACAGTGACTCTACGCCATTTGGTGACACCTCGGAATTCGGCTTTGTTCGGCTTGACATCAACATCAACGATCAAAGGCTTTCAGACAAAACAATCACCGAGTTTAACATCGAACGTTCAATCGGATTTTCGCCTGAGTATCAATTTGAGGCCGAAGCATCCGAAGTAAGTGTGTGGACCTACGTTGTTCTTGTCTTCCTTGCTGCCGCCATAGCAGTTGGAACAGTCCTGTACCGCCGTCGACGAGAAGACGAACTGCTCTCAGAAATGTCGGAAGTTTTCGAATACACCGCAGAACTCCTCGCTGCGGGGGATTCGATACGTGAAGCAATTTTCAACTGCTATCAGAACTTATGCGGTACGTTGCAGACCCGCGGCCTGCTTCGTCGTGACTTCGAAACTGTACGTGAATTCGAGGTTGCAATTCGACAAGCAACTCCGGGAATCAGCGATGACGCACTTCAATCATTGGACAACATGTTTGAGATGGCTCGTTACAGTCGAGAAGAACTCGGTGCCTCTCATCAGCAATCTGCACAAGGTGCCTTGGACAAGATGATCACAGAATTGAGTTACAAGAAGTACTGATCAATTACCATCGAAGTCGCAGCTGGCCGTTCACAAAGTGAGCTTTCACGTCAAGGTTTTCACCAAGTAGAGGGAGAACTCGCTCAAACGGTTGATGCCCTTCTTCTCGAACGGTGAGTTTTACGTTTGTTTCCGAGTTCGTATGCTGAATGTTGACTTCGACATCGTCCGATGAAACACCCATTAGTGGAATGCTGAGGCCGTCAGGATTTCGCATTCCATGCAACTCCTGCAAAATCCAATCCAGACGCTGAGAGGGGTGAACATCAGCGAGATGAGTTTCGGGAAGCATTCCGGCCTGGACAAGAACGTGCGTGTGCATTCCACGAACTTGGTGAAGATGGTCTGCATTCTCGTGAAACTCTTGATGGAGAACTTCAGGTTTCGATGAGAGGTCATGCTCCTTTTCAGGACCACTGTTTTCTTCCGATAACGACAAACGCTTCCACTCGCTCATATGTTCTCCTCCTGCTTGATTATGATGAACCTTCGGATTGTCGCTGAACCCTTGAGAAGAATCGTCGCGCAAAGGATTTCGTGGTTTCAGGCTCGGATGTCGTATTCATCCGAGTGTCTCTCGGATAACATTCAATGTAGGTTCGGTCCGTATTTCGCTTGTCCAAAAGAAGGACAAGCGCTCTGTCTGCAATGCTACGTATAGGGCGGCCCATGGCTTGAAGGATTGAGTTGATCGCTGGTTGTGTCGATGCATATCGCCATGCATTTGCACGACCAAATCGTTCCTCAATGTAGGTTCGCAGTGCTTTTTGGTGAATTGATGGGGGTGGATTTGGAATTCCGATGCATGCAACAGCATCCAGCAAACCATTGTGATAATCGATACCTTCCGACAATCGGCCACCAAAGACTCCGGACAAGAGGATGCGTAGTCCTGCTTGTTTGGCGTCCTCGAGCACATCCAGCAATCGGTCAACATCTTGTTTTGACCATGTTCGATCTTCCATACGTACAACAACACCCTCAAATTGCCCTTCGCCAATGTACTCGTTCAGCATTGAGTAGGAGGGCGTGAAAACCGCAACATGACCGGGCGAGGAATCGCAGAGGGCTTGTATGTGTGCTCTGATTCGTTGCGTGTTTTGATAGGACCGGTCTTGGTATCGGGTAGTGACATCACTTGCAACAACAATCGGGCGACGTTGGCTTGCGAAAGGTGAATCGTACTGCCGGCTTGTCGTTTTGGCCTGGCCAATTCCTAGCAAATCGGCGTACATCTTTGGAGGATAAAGTGTGCCCGACATCAGAATGCTTCCAGCGCACTTTTTGAGAACGGGGCCAGAAACCAATCCAGGGTCAAGTAGATGTGACGTAATACGTCCTTCTTTCCCTTTTGCATCATGAACATAAACGAGAGCAGTGCCTTCACCGAATCGCAACATGTCTTCGATTAAGTGTCCAATTCGGTGTGCATCAATGTCGATGTTTGGGTTTTCATCATCGGCATCAACTTTGATTTCCACCCCAAGGAGAACATCGCGTAGAATTTTCAACCGGTCAAGACCTTCACCAGGCGATTCGATAACTGCTGATTGTTGCTGGAGTTGTTGCTGTCCGACCTTGCCTTCAACCTCGTCGCAAGATGCGAGGAAGATGTTTCGCAGACGTTCAACTTGTACCCGGCGCTCCTCGAACTCAGCGGGTTCGGACAGAAGGTCTCTGAACAAATCACTCATACGTGTGCGACATGCTTTCATAACACTAAGCGCCCATGAGTTCAGGGATGATTGGAGGACCAATCCATCCGTTCCGAGCGACGAAGCCGCTTCTGCAATCGTTTCTGTGTATTCTTCAAGATCGATTGTTGCATTGCGGATAACTGTAGGTGTGAATCGACGTTCCATCCCCATTCGAATTCTGTCTGGAAGATTGTGTGCTTCGTCTACAATTACAATCAAATCGGATAAATCAACCTCCATTGCGTTGAGAGAAGCTTCCCGAACAGCATCAACAAACAAGTGATTGTAGTCTCCAACAAAAACATCAGCGGAAGAAACGGCTTCTCTTGCAGCCTTCCACGGGCATGTTAGCGTCGGAACACCATGCTCTGAATGGGTTTGGGCCATCTGAACCAATTCATCAACGTGGAGGGGGTCTGAAAGAATCCTCTGGCGAAGACCTGGTGCTTGGGTAAGATATGGTTTACAACTGCGAGTTGAGCGTGCTTGATTGCATAGCAAAGAAAACAGTGCAGGGGTTTCTTTGGCAAACGGTTGGACACACATGTTCGATTGACCGACCATATCCACAAGCCTCACCTTTTCCTGCGGAGGTCGTCGTCCGTTTATTCTGCGCACGGTGTCGACAACAATTTTGTGTTGGCTCTGCCGAGAGGTGAGGAAAAAAATGGTACGCGGTCCGTTTGCAGTTCGAGCAGCATCGATGGCAGCAGCGAGAGCTGCAGCAGTTTTCCCGATACCGGTGGGAGCAGCAGCGAGGTGATGCCCACCTGCCTGCAGGGCTGCGAGGCAATCATGAATCATTTCGAGTTGGCCGGGACGAGCTCTTTCATGAGCGAGATAGCGAATCTCTTCCGAGGAAACGGAGGATTCATCGCCTGACATACTAAGAGAACAATGACGACCCCTCTAAAGGATTCTTGTCGAAAGCATTCGCTCATTGTTATCGAGTGTGCCGTGGAGTGGGGGCCGCGGCACGTGTGGGGTTTCCACCGTCAAGAGACAGGTGTGGAATCAGAGTCCCCCCGTCCGTCATCCGGGGGGCTGTGGGGGTTGTGGTGTTGGGGTCCACATTGGTCACGTAGTGCACGACGGGCACGAATCCGCAAGGTTGCTAAGCCGTGCAAGTTGGACCGATCTTGCACCGCATTGAAGGTGGCCTCTGGAAGCGTTTTGTCTTCGTTTGGCCAAATCATCCCATCCCCTCTCTGCTCTCACCGCTTTTTCATTCGTGGTATTCCTTGCTTGCTTGAGTTGCGTCAACTGCGTTGGCGACAACATCATCGAGTTCATTCTGGATTCCCTTGGCTTCTGCCAATTTCTTTTGAGTGTAAAGGACCAATCCTTCGGAGGCGGCCTGCTCGTGAGACACCCCATACAATTCGTACAAGGAGGCAAGATGTCGCTCCATTTGGCGGCCAATGGGAATACGTACGCTCTTCATTCCAGGTAGCTTTGCTTGCCCATGAAGGAGTTGTTGTATTGCAAGTCGTATGACATCGGATCGGTTTTTGATACCATCCTGTCCAACAAGCATGTCCAATTCTTGCAGAGTATCAGCATCGAGTCGAATCGAAGTGAGTGTGCTTTGGTTGCTCATCGGAGGTCCTCCTTGTAGTAGGGTTACCACTCCAGCCTATAAATGTATCACAAACGTAGTACAAATCGTATTACAACAAAGAACTCTAATATCATAGCCTCTGTGAGCCGTTTATGCTCCAAGACACGGCCGCAAACCGCCTCTACCTGCAATTGGTCGAGACTGCTCTCGAAGATTCAATTGTCACCGATGATGAGGCCGCAATTCTGAAAATCCTTGCTGCTACACTTGGTGTTCAACCAAGCGATACTGCGCTCTGTCTTTCGATCGCCCGTGGAGAAGAGTTGAACCCATTCGATGAAATGGGCGACGTTGAACTTCCTATGGGTACAGTTTCAACGTACCAATCTGCATTAATTGCAGCCCTTGATGATGAGGTGATCAGCGAAGACGAATGGGCGCTGCTCGATCACCTTCGCCGATTACTGTCGATTCAGCCAGATCAGCATGCGATGATTGAGGAAGCAATTCATGCGATGGCAGACGTCGATGCTGAGGGTCAGCGACGTATTCAGCGACTTGAACGATTCATGACTGTCTGCCCTCTATGACCTGCTTGAAACGGCCTCTGGGCTACCTATTCAATGACAACCATTAGAAACACTTTGAGGGTCGAGAGGCTCAAGGTGGAAACCTCTCATGCAAATAGTCAAAGAAATCTACGATGCAGTTGTCGCCCGCGATCCCGAACAATCCGAATTCCACCAGGCTGTGTGGGAAGTCCTCGAGAGTTTAGGCCCTGCTTTGGAACGCCACCCAGAGTACGTTGACATGGCCAAGCGCGTCGTTGAACCAGAGCGCCTCATCCATTTTCGAGTCCCTTGGGTTGACGACAACGGAAACGAACATGTTAACCGAGGTTTTCGAGTACAATTCAACGGTGCTATAGGACCGTACAAAGGTGGACTTCGATTTCACCCATCCGTCAATACATCAATTCTGAAGTTCCTTGCGTTTGAGCAGATTTTCAAGAACAGCCTCACGGGCCTTCCTATGGGCGG
>NZVG01000010.1 GCA_002698145.1 Methanobacteriota archaeon
AGCAACGGAAGCGTTGTTAACAACGCAGTGCAGATGCTTAATGGCCCTTTCCCTGTCTATCACCTGGGTCCTAATCAGATCAGCTGCCAAGGCCCGACACTTTCGCTGTCACCGTTCCTGACTGGGTCGCATAGCTTCTCACTGCCGCGCCGTGATTATCAGCGGACGCCCTATTACAACCCGGTGGACGCTAACGAAGACGGCGCACCAGATTATCCAGGCGAAATCCTGTTTTGGAGCAAAGCCCCAACAGGACAAAAAGACAGTCACAGCATCAATGCAGGAATCGCATTAACCGCGTCTTTCCCGTTAGATGGTGGGCTGCATGAACGCTGCAAAGCGCTAGCAGACACACAGCTAAAGCTGATGCAACAGCTGTTGGCGCAGCGCGTTCTGGATTACACGTTGAACCGTCTGAAGCACTGCTCAGAGATGGCCAAAGCAGGCGCAACGTTTAAGCCTGGATCACAGGCGGCGATGGTCTGCGGTGATGTGCGTGTCATCGTCCCCGTAAAGCCCGCCGCAAAGCCAAAACGGCCCGATTCCGGTCTCTTTGCGCCAGGCGTCGTTCAGAAAGACTCAGGACCGGGATCTTTCGCCCTAGCTTTGCCTTGATCTTTGCAACCGCTTTTTTGACTGCTGGCTTGATCAACTTGAGCAGCAGATCAGCAAGCGGCTTGGCCAGCAGCGCAGACGTGGTGGCGACAAGTGCAATGGAGCTTGTATTGACGACGGCTGGCACCTCTGGCAGCCCGTCTAGGACCTGCTGAACGATCGGTGCGCTAGGGGCGGGTACTACAGCAGCAGGCCCAGGCCTAGGGAGCTGCGGCAGTTCTGCAGCAGGTGGCGCCTGATCTGCTTCCCGTTTTGCAGGTGGGGCCTCGCCCTCAATGACGGTCAGCTGGCTGGGCCTGAAATCCATTGCGTCGATGGAAGGCAGGGGCGCATCGCACACGTAGCCGACGCGGCCGGGATCGTCTCTCAGGAGCGATGGGTTGAGCTGCGCGTCAGGATGCGACGGGACACAGCCGGGCACCTGCAACACAGGCCGCGGCAGGCTGACGGGAGGGGCTGGCGGCATGAAAGGCGCCGGCACTCGTGGGATACGGACAGGAGGGATCACAAAAAAGCCCCGCTATGTGCGGGGCCTTGGGAGACAATCAAAGCGCGTACTTGATGCCGGCTTTTAGCCCGGCGTTTACATACTCAAGCTTTTCTGCTGACATCCCCGACACCTCGCCGTAAAGGCTGAAGCGATCAGTTACAGCGACAGCACCGCCAAACTTACCGGACAGCTCAACGTCAGTGTCCCCGCCGTCTGGGGCAACGATTGCAGGGCCCGCCTGCAAATACCAAGACGCATCGCCGTTGACGCCCTCAACGCCCAGATGCACGTCAACAACGCTGCCGACATACTCCAGACCATCAAAACCAGAAAAACCGGAGTTGAGCTCAGTGTTGAAATAAGGCCCAGCCTGAGCAGGCGAGGCGATCACTGCAGAAGCTGCCAGCAAAGAAGAACCGGCGAGGATTGAGAGATTTTTCATGAGATACGCCTGCGCAGGCGTAAGGGATGCACACAAGGTAGAACCACCTACAGGCAGACAATTAAGCAACTGCCCGCAGGTATTTAGACCCCAGTGGCGGAATGAGTGCCGGAGTACCACAGCGACCCAGTGGCGCTGCCGGTACGCACCTCTGTATACACGGGGCCGTGCTGAGTCCCTGCGCCGCCTTGCATCCAATCGGCATAGTCAAACTCAAGCTCATAAGTCTTAGAGGATTTCAGATAAACCCAGTGATAGTTTTCAAAATTAACCGCCGGCTGCGTCCCTGAACTTGGGAAGTTTGAACTATCGGCAAACTCGCAAATCATTGCCACCTTGTTACCACTAGAGCCGCTGATGAATTCAGAGAGGCGCCATACTGGGGCATGGCTGCTGTTTGTAGCCCGCCAATTTGTGGCACCATTGCTATGAAAGCGCAGATAGATTTTGACCCACCCGGTAGTCGATGGGCTGAAAGTTTTGATATAGCCCATATCAACAGTTGTGAAACCGTTTGACCAAGTGCCGGAATAGGTGCCAGCAGTCCCAACCTCTAAGGCTGAAGAGTCAAGAGTTTGCGGCCCTGACCAGTTAACAACGGTTGGATTTTGTCCCTGATTCGCTTGGTTAAAAACGCCCCTTGTTCCGTTGCCAGAGACGGGGATGGGGTTCAGGTCTAGAAACCAGCGGAAGCATTGACCACCGCCAACGCCGAATTGAAATTCATCATTGACCAGCCCAAAGCGGCGGCCGTTGGTGGTATTCCATGGGTCAGCGCCGCCACTGCTGCCAACACCTTGGCCATGAAGCAAACAAATGGTCACGGCATGCGTCTGGCTGGATCCATTCAGAAATGAAGTCGTCGGATAAAATCCGAGCATATTTTCATCGACAAACTTGAAATCACGCCCACCCCATGAGGCAGATGTTGAAGTAACAGCAGCATCATAAACTCTGCCACGCTCAAAGTAGATTCTATCAATGTTGATATTTGGCCAGCCATCGTAAGTTGTAACCCCTGTTAAAGCACTTCCCAGGCCTGAGGTTGTGGTTGTGGTGCCAGGCTCAACAATCGTGATTGTTCGTGAGAGAACAGTAACTGCCCCATCTAGAACGGAAAGGGTAAACGTCTCTGCTTGATCGCTTGTACTGTCAGACGCAGCTGTAATAGAGAAAGAGCCTGTATGGTTGGTAAAGCTAAAACTGCCAGATATTGACCCCGAAAAATCAGCAGCAGAGGTTGTAACGTGCGTGACAAGATAACTGAGGGAGCCAGATGATGAAAAGGTTGGGTCTATATCAACTTGGAAAGATGCCGTATTTCCTTCCTCAATTGATGACGGCCAACTAATGGCCGTGAAAGGAGGATCTAGGGATGTGTCATTGATCGTGATTGTTGGGGATGTTGCCAGCAGGGTCAGAGTTCCGCCTAGGCTCTTTTTGATCTCAATTGTGAAAGTCTCGCTGCCCTCTGTTGTCTGGTCGGCAACAGGGGTCAGGTTGAAGGCTGCACTATTGCTCCAGACGCTAGCCGTCCCTGCCGCGGGATTAACATCAGTGGTCAGACCCTGCACAAAATATTCAACGTATCCCCCATCGGGTATGTTTGTCGTTGTTACTTGGTAAGTGTAAGCAGTGCCCTCGTTTACGCTTAAAGTCGGATTGCTAAAGGCAGCGGTTGCGTTGATGGATGTGTCATTGACAGTGACAACCTGATTAGCCAGATTTGTGACGCCATAGGAGATAGACAACGCAAAGGATTCAGAGCCCTCTGTGAAAGAATCAGCAGTGGCTCGGACAGTGAACGCCGCCTGATTATTGTTGACGGTCGCTGTGCCAGCGGTAGCAAGAAAGTCAAGCGAAGATGTAGAAGTGTGTGATATTGACCAAGAAATAGACGACCCATTTGCAATGCTTGTTGTGTTGACTGTGTAGGTAGTAGTGACGCCCTCATTGATACTGGTTGCAGGGCTAACAAAAGAAGCAGTTGGGGGCGTGTTCTTCTCAATTTCTATGTAGCCATCCTCACCGCCTAACCAGTTGCCACCGTCAGTCTTGGTGACATTGATTGCACTAGCAGCGACAAAACTGCCCCCGCCGCCGCCTTCGCACGGCCGGCCATTCCACCAGCCACCGCCACCGCCGCTGTAACCACCGCCCCCGCCGCCGTAGCCGGGGTAAGGGTGAATACCACCCGCACCGCCTCCACCAAATCCGCCGTGAGCGTTGTTGTAAGACCCGTAGACCCGTCTAGTGCCACCCTGCAGCCCATTGCTCCAGCCCTTGCCGTTCCTGTTGGCGTATTGAGGCTGGCTAGAGCCAGAACCGCCCGAGGTAAACCAGACCTCATCACCGTCGCCATTCCAAGCCCCGCCACCGCCTGAACCATTCCACCCGCCGGCTGATTCGCCGCCGTTCCCAGACGTGCCGCCGTTTGACCCGATGTATTGGCTGTTATGCCGCCCGGTGCCGCCAGCAGTCCCAGACTGCCCGCCTTGATCTGTGGCTGTGTAACTGCTGCCATTCGTACCACCGCCACCGCCACCGCCAGCAACTGCAATCAGTGTCTCTGTCGCAGTGTCTGAGTCATACTTAACAACCCAAGACCCACCCCCGCCGCCAGGGTTTACCGCATAGGTTGGTTCTTGACCAACGACAAGCTTGAGGACATCGCCCATGTTTAAGTCGATGTCAAATTGAAGGTAAGCACCTTCTCCGCCAGACGTGCCGCTCGTGTTGTAATTAGTTTTTGCGGCCCCGCCATGGCCGCCCCTGATTTTGAATGTGTAGTTAGCCGTAGAAGGAACAACCCACTGCTGAATGCCGTTGTTCACTGAAAAGTGACTGGAGAGGAAAGCCTGCCCTGCGTATGTGCTTTGACACTGCGCCAACGTTGGGCCGTCTTGGCCTCCGCTCCCGCAGTTCTCGAAAGTGTTTGAATTAAAAAAATAAAGATCTGTTGTAGCTGGGGTATCGTCCCCACCATAAAAATCGCCTAGGTCGATTGTCCCCGATTGAGGAATAGAAGCGTTCGCGGTTGTATCCGGTACATACACACCGCCCCGGTAGTATTCATCAATAGACGTAGGCGCGCTGCCTTGAAACTCACCCTCAACATCGCTCAGACTGATAGCACCAGATGTTTGCAGAACCATTGCTAAGGATGCACAAACCAGGGAAGAAAGATCCCATACGCGCGGAAATATCTCTGGCGCAATAGTGCAACTTGCTGCTCTAGCTCTAGATAGAAAGATTCCTTAGGCTGACGCTGAAAGGCCCACGCCAGAACATTTTCCTCACTGAGCAGGGCAAAGTCCCTGAAATACTCAACATCAAGATCATCTGGAACCAGAAGGTCGACTAGCTGCTTTGTTGTGGCGCTGTAGCCGTCGCTTGTCTTGACTGAACCCTCAACGACAGCTGAAAGGACCACCTGCTGGTGATAGCGGGTATTTTTGACATCTAAAGAGAGAACTTTCCAGGTGTACTCGCTGGTAGGGGCTGCAGGTGCCTCCTGTTGGTGCTCCTCTGTGTAGGGCACTGAATGCTCGGGGATGGTTTCCTCAGGCATTACCTAGGGCCTCCTGGAGCGCTTCTATCTGGGTCTGTTGCTCTTTGATCGCCTCAATGAGCAGGCCGATCATGTTGCCATAGGCCAGGCTTTTGTATCCGTCGTCGCCTGTATGCACAGCTTCAGGGAGGACCGCCTCAACCTCTTGGGCGATAACACCAACCGAACGGCCTGCAGCAGATGCAGCACCATGAAGCCACTCAAAAGTGCAGCCCCTGATTTGCTGCACCTTCTTAATAGGATCAGAGATTGGTCTGATGTCTTTTTTTAGGCGGATGTCTGAGTAGGCGGTGACGTTGCCTGTACAGATCAGTGAGTTGGTGCTGGGTTGCACTTTGATCCCGGCTGCTTTGTAGAAATAGCCCGCCCCGGTAGTGCTTGAATCTGAGAAAAGCAGGAAGTGATCGCTAGCAGATGTGCTAGCCGTTTGGGTCGGCTTTGCGCCTACTTCGCAGATGTAATCATTCATGCCGACGGTCTGGCGGCCATACAGCATCCCATCCGCAACATTCCAGGCAACCTCCCCCTGCGCCAAATCGTTAACAGCCGGCTGGGATGCTGCTGTGAAAGATCTTTTGAGGACGATGGTATTTGCCATCAGTAGGTCCCCCCATCAATCTCTAGGTCTGGGATGCCTAGATTTGTTCGTGCTCCGCTGGCTGTTGTTGACCCTGTCCCACCATCAGCAAGGGCTAGCGTCCCAGTGATAGAAGAAGCGCCTAGGTCAACAGCTACCTCAGTAGACTCAATCACTAGGCCGCCATTCGCCTTGAGATCGACAGAAAAGACAAGGCCTGTCTTATCTAATCCATCACCAGCCGAAACCTCACCGGTTGACGAGAACTGCGTGAATGAAAGGTTGTTGGTCCCAACAACCGCGGAGCCTGTATTTGATGTGCAAACAAAGCCGCGATCCGCTTGAGTCGTGCCGCTTTCAATAAAGACAAAAGCACCGGCCGCATTAGCCCCTGTGTCCAAGTCGTCAGCGCGTGCCCAGGTTTGCGCTGAAACTACATATAGACCGTTGGCACTTGCAGAGCTCTGATCTTTAACTAAGACGCGATCCCCCGCAATAACCGAAACGCCGTCAACCATTTGGTTACCGCCGAGTGTGATGTTCGCTGTCGTCGCGACTCTTGCGGAGTCCTTAACTGCGAGGCCCTGAGCAACGCCATCAACGTAGGCTTTGTTTGCCCCGTCCGTGTCAGCTACGCACGTTGCAAGCCCAGTGATTTTCTGGGAGCCGAACGCCACAGACGACGTAGGGGCTGCCATCTGATCAATGCGGCTGGTTCTGACTTGAGTGTCAAAATCGCTGATCTTTACCGCTAATAGCGTTGGTATGTCACCAGCAACCAAGCTGCGGAAGGTTGGCGCAGCTGCTGTGCCTGAACTAGGCCCAGCTAGGACGGTGTTGGCTGTTCTAGTGTCTGTCTTGCTGAAATAGTGGCCCGGCCCGGCGATCTTGATAACTGACGTTGCACCCCCTGAGCCGTCATCGCCTAGGCCGTAATACAGAGAAAGATCACTGCTGTTTTCGTTGAAAGCAAGCTCACTCGGCGCGAGAGATGAAGGGGCACCGGCCTGGCCGCTAGCCGCCCTCTTCTTTATGCGGATGACGTTCGCCATGGCTCAAAAATTGCCCCCGGTAACAAGTGTTTGCGTGGTCCAGGTCGAGTTAGCAACAAACTCGCCGGCGTTGCTGTCATAGTAGATAATTGATTTGTCTACGACCCCAGAGTCGTTGAAATTAGTCCCCGAAGGCCCTGGGGGGCCAGCAGGCCCAGCGGCAGAAGCGGTGACAACAACCGCAGAAGGTGCAGAGACAACCGTTGTCTGATTGCCCTCTGTGATGCTGACAGTGTTCTGGCTTGTGGTTACGTTTACTGTCGTCATGATGAGTAACCCTGCTGGACAGTGACAGTCCCTGTCAGGAAGTAGTCGCGGTGGCCAGCTGAATTAGCAACCAGCACGTCATAGTGAACAGAATCAGGCAGCGCTGTTGTCTGAGCATCTGACAAGCTGATGTCGACCTTCCCCGCCGCACGGTCGACATAGGACACAGCGAAATCAGCAAATTTTTGCGTTCGTGCTTTGTCCCAGCATTGCGCGGTGACAGTTGAGCCCACAAGACTGATGGCTGCATCGTTGCCGTCTTTGAATTCCAGCGACAGCGAATGATCACTGCGCCTGACGACCTCGAAATTGTGAACGCCCGGCTTAATCCCCATCAGCCTCTGTGCCCTCTTTAGAGGTTAGTCACTGGCCAAGGTCACGCCGTCAGTGCCGACCTTCTCCAGGGTGATGGTGGGGTTTTCAACGTCGGCGACTGTGGCCCCTTCTGCCAGGGTGAAAACAGGCCGTGAACCATCGCCATGGTCTGGGTTAATGACGACCTTGGTGTAGTCGAAGAGGCCGGCCCCCCATTCCTCCATCTTCCCGGTGAACTTGTAGGAATAATTATCAGCCATTAGCCGGTTGTGATTGCAAGGGGTGTTACTGGGTAATACCCATTATTGTAGGGTTTGCCCATCGCGTAGCTTGAATTATATCCGCCGACATAAACAGTCCCAGACGCGCCAAGGAAAGTGTATGAAAGTGTGCCTGAGTTGTAGGTATTAAACATAAAGCCAGTGCCCTGCTCAGGCTGTTGCAGCCATCGCGCAAAGTACCACTCATAAGTTACCCCGCCGGTGCTGTTGTCTGTGTTGTTCATGTTCACGCCTTCGTTTAAGACTTCCTTCCCACAAGTCCAGCAAGTGCCGCGGCTGTCAAGCATCACAACCGTGCTGTAGTTGTGATAACCATCTGAATCAGAGAAGAACGCGCAGGGGTTGCCCATTGGCCGCCATGAGGTGCCCGCTTGGCTGCCATACCAGATCGTGTTTCCACCGCTCAGCTCGTTGCTATAGCCGATGGTTTCATTTGCCCCAGTGACCGCACTGGTCGCCAGCTCAGTGTCCCCATAATCGCGATATTTGATCTGACGGCAAAACCAAGACTCGTCGGAAGTCCCATTAGCGAATTGCCCGCTAGCTGATGCCGGGCTAGTGGTTGCAGTTGTTCGTCCCAGCTGGCCATTGGCGTTGTTCCCAAAGCTGTAGGCAAGCCGACGCCCTCCGGCGCCCTCAGTTATCAGATACGTCTGAGCGTTCCAAGAGCTGCCAAACAAATACATTGCTAGGACCTTTTCATTCGCGACATCAGGGTGATCTGTCAACTTGGTGGGGTTGGTGATGTTCTGGGCTGTCAATGTCTGATAAACGCCGAGATATTCGCCGTGGTCCTTGGCATAGCCACATGCAAACACCTCACCCGTTGTAGTTAAAAACAACGTGTGACACCCGGGGTAGCTTGTTGTGTACCAGTCAGTCGTGATGACGTGGACAACAGCTTTTTGGTATAGGCCGTTGGATGTCATGGTTGTTAATGACTCAGGCGCATTTGTGGTCGTTGTATTCATGATGCCCAGCTGGCCATAAGCGTTGTAGCCCCACCCATAGCACTTGCCCGTGCCAGTAATTGCAAACGCATGGCCATAATTAGACCCGCCGGCTGTTATGTAATAGACAGGCTCATTGCCAAATCTGACCGGGTCAATTCGCTTGGCATAGTGCTGAGCTCCGCCTGTAGTATTGATGCCCAGCTGGCCATAAGCGTTGTCTCCCCAGCTGTAAACATAGCCAGCATTGTCTACGGCGTAAAATGTAACCGTTATGTTCCCGCCTGCGATACCAGCTCCCCCTTGATGCGAACAGGCAAAATGAATAATCTTCGGCTTGCTAGTGCCTGTCAGATGTGTTCCGTCAGTATTAAAAAACTGCACCTCAGTTGGCACATGAACAGAAGCGCCAGACCACCCGTTACCTAGCAGTGCGGAGGTTCCACCATAGCCAGCGACAAATAAACATCCGTTTTCTGTCAGATAATGATTAAACAATTCATGCGGGTAATGTTCTGCAACCTTTGGCATTGCGGGATAAGGGGAGAACATGTTGGCTTGCCAAGTAGTCCCAAAAATCGACCAACGCTCAGTACCATTACGCCTAGTAAAGCTCTCTTGCGGTGATGCTGACGCCATCGGCAGAACTTTAATGTCAAGAGTGCTAAGCGATGAGTCGCCAAAATAGAGCTCATGCAACCACTTTGGCGACCTTAGGCTTACGCGAGTGGGCTCGTATAGTGAATAGTTTTTGGTGCTGATTGACCAGTAGTAGCTTGTCCCCCAGACGAAAACATCGCCATTAGTAGAAATAAAGCTGGAGCCATTGGCCTTGCTGAAAGAAGTTGTACGAATATTCCCGCGCCCGTAAGTATCGATCAGGTCATAGGAGAGGATACTGGTTGAATGGTAGATATTAGTCAGAGGGATATTCACTGCTCGTGTATATACGTTGTACAGGTTCATACCCAGCTTGCGGCCCTTCACCTGGCCGCGCGTAACACTGCTGGCTAGCTTGCTTTTAGTAACAGCCCCGTCAAGAATTTTGGCTGTAGTTACAGAGTCATCAGCAAGAGGCAGAGACGTTGTCAAAACGTCCCATGCGCCGCCGTAGTAACCCTCAAAGCGCGCCTGCTCACTATTCCAGCGAAGCATTCCTGCAGCCGGTGAGCCGGGCCGCTGCGCGTCTGTCCCACTGGGCAGCTGAATGAAAGACGTTGCAGTGATCGAAACACTGCCGGAGAAAGTAGCCGCACCAGTGAAAGCCGGCGCTGCCTTAGTTGCTAACCCCCAATTCTCCGCACGGTCGCCAATAACAACCCAGCTGCCTGCCTGCTTTTGTTTTATCTTGCCGTCGCTGGCATCGTAAAAAAGCTGGTTTTCATACGTTGTAGAGGGAAGCGTGGCAACGCTAGTTGCACCACCGCTGCCGGCTTGCATGCTGGCAAGAGACTGCAGCGCGCCATTTACAGTGTTGCGGTATGTAAGCCCGTCGCTATTGGGAGCATTCAGATCAGACTTGGGCATTCTTAAACCTGGGCTCCATGACCTGATGCAGTGTAGATAATGTCACGGGCAACGCTCTGACCTGCGCTGCTGGTACAGGTAAAGCTGAAGCCGGTCCTAGTAACACTGCTTACCGTGACGAAATCACCGCTCTGCATGCTTCCGTCATTGATGGCTGCACTGATCGTCGGGGGCTCATAAAAAGCAGACCCAAAGGTGACCGCCTGCAAGCCTGCTGCCCCTGTTGCGCTGGCTTGCTCAGAACGCGCGGCTAGATAAGCAAAGGCCCCTAGCTGACTGATATGCACGTTTTCGTTTGTCGCGGCAGATGTCGCCTCTAGCTTAAATTTGAAATGTGAACCGCGGACCACAGCATTCTGTAGCTCACTGAATGCGCTATATGTGACGCCATCAGTTGAGCTTGAAACGTAGAGCTTTGCGTTGACGTTCTGCCCTTCGATGCCGTCGAATTTTTCGCGCGCATCAATGCCGGGAGGGCTGGGCCATGTGTCGATGTAATCGTTTGCGATGTACGGATTCGACGTGATGCGACGCGTTAGGTTCACATCAAAAACACCGGCGGCCAAGGTCAGCAAACCAGCAGTGCTGAATTCATAAGACCCGCTAGGCGCAACACCGCCCAGAAGGTCCATATTTCCGATTAGATCAACACCGGGGGGATTGGCCACCTCATCAATCAGCCCAGCAGCAGCTAGGGCAATCCCAGGCGTACCACCAACGGTTAGGGCTGACATATTGCTGAGGGTGCCGTTAAAGGCCGTCTCCTCTGCAACAGTGCTAATCAGTTTTGATTGCTGGACCTTTGGGGCTGTAACTGGTAGAGCAGCGGCCGTTTCACTGCGTTTAGCAGTTGCGCCGGTGCCGATTTGAAATTTCAGGAAGTAAGTCCCATCAAGCAGAGGGACAACCTTCTGCGTCTGAGAGCCAACAACAACCGCAACGTCTTGAGCGCTTGCAAAGGTGGCAGCGCCCCCCGTGGCTGACGTGTGCCGGATGATCACACTTCCTGCTAAGACGATCTCCTGCTGTGTCGAACGGTCCCAAGTGATGATGGCCTGAGTGTCACTGATGGGGAGCAAAGATGCGCCCGTTACATCATCAGGTAGGGAAGGGTTCCCACTGTGCTGATAGGTCAGGGCAGACGTTGCATTTGACGGCCTACCTGTGGCATTGAGGCTTTTGATCTCGATTTCATAGCTACCCTCTGTGGCCTCCAAAATGTCAGCCGATGGACCCGCAACCTCAAAGGTCACCCAATTTTGCTGTTGGTATCTGTAGCGGACCTGATAAGAACTGACCCCAGCTACAGGCTCCCAGGCAAGCTTAATTTTCTGCAGCAACAACTCACCGACGACATAAAAGCGGGACTCTCCGCTGATAGTGCCAGGCGCTGCAGGGGCATATTCAGTGACCGTAATGTTGCGATTTTGCAGGGCCTCCCCGCGCTCAATGTGGTTGTATTTGCTGGCGTTGTAACTAACAGCGTTGAATAGATACAGATGCGGCTCTTTCTCCTCAATCGATACAATCCGCCAGGTAGAAGGCTGAAGAACCTCCCCGCCTGTTGTTTCCAATAACCAGACGGCGTTCTGTGCTGGCGTGGTACTAAACGGACTGATCAGATTGAGCTGGGCGCCATTGCTACCTGTGACCTCGCGAGACTCAACGCTCCCATCAGGCAAAACAACAGAGAGCGTGGCGACTGTCCCTGTCGTGAACACAACGGCTGTCTCTGATGTGTCGTCAATAGTGACAACACCGCTAGAGGCTGAGACCAAACGGCCACCGCGCCTGCTGACGCTGCGCATACGGTCGGCAACCTCGATCACATGGCCAGGCCGTAGGACACTGGCGGCGTCGGCGCTGGACTCAAAGCTGATGACCTGGCCCTCTTGCGCTTCGCTATACAGAAGCCATTCGCCTAAACGCTTTGCCTGGCCGCGGCTAGTACAGGCAAACGCCTTTATCTCTGTTTGCACGACCCCGAATTTTGCAATTGCGGCGTGATCCTCTACGACCTCATAGGCGATTTCTTGAGACTCGATATCTAAATAAGAGATAACACAGACTGTGTGCCTTGCTTTGATACTTGTGCCTTTGTAGTTGAACCCCTTATCGGTGACGTTGGCCTGTGTGAAAAGATAAGCAGCGTCTTGCGGGCTGTCTTGTGAAATAGTCAGTGAGCCGCTTGACCAGTAAGGCATGCAGCGCATGACGCTAGACAGATCATTGATTAGACGGAACGCCTCATCACCATTACTCAAAAGAACATTGCAGCTGAAGCGCGGCTCAAGCCCTCCGCTGGAATCGTTGACAAGTTCGCTGCTGTACTTAGACGCCGCATAGAAAGCGAATAGATCCAGATCAGACTCTGAAATATGAGACCCAAAGCCTGACCGGGATGTCAGAACGTCAAACAAGATCCAGGCCGGATCTGATGACCACGCCTTAGCTGATGAAAGCGTGCCGTCGAATATGTAGCCGGCTGGATACACAATCCGGCCGTTGTCATTATCTACGGTAACGCCGTTGGGTATTTTGACCTTCTTTCCCCGTAACTTATAGCTGCGGGCAGGGATGCTGCTTAGCTGCTCACTATCAAGCCTCAGCGCAACAATTGCACTGTGTGGGTAGCGTAGTTTTTCGTAGATTAGCTCTGTGTAAGAGGACCAGACCAGAGAATTTTGCAGTGATGTTTGATCTGTTGAGTCTGCCGTTGATTTTGTGACGCGTATGTCAACACCGCTCCAGCCAGTGTCTGCAAGATCAATCCTGTAGCTTCGCTGATACCTATCAGCCGTCCTGCCTGTGATCTGATCTGTAAATTTATCCTCCCATGCTGTGCTAGGCGCACTGCCTCCTGTGTAATAGACAGCAACTGTAAACTCTACGCTTGCCCCGTAAATGTCACCCAGTGAGCTAAACGATTGCAGGGCCGGGACAGTCAAAGTCAGGCGGACTGCGTCAACATTTTGGGATGTGATCGATGCAGTGATGGGCGTCCCTGATTGAACCTCAGTATTGACTGAAAATTCAGTCTCAGGGCCAACAGCAAACGTGGCCACAGGGGTGACGCCATTTGACAAAGGGTTGGCACTTGGGTCTAAATTATCCGCTTGCTCAAAATCCAGAAAACTGGGAATGTACGTCTGGCTTTGTGTGCCTAATCGATACTGAAGCCCCACCTCCTTAAAATTGAAATCTGCATCTGTAGGGGAGTTGACATCAGCGCCAGCAGCAAGGATTGATGTCCCGTTGAGGTAAACGTCTTTCAGGGCTGCGTTTCTATAAGCCGCACTGCCGGGTGTCAGGCCCAAACGGCTAGGCGTTGCAAATCCCTCGATCTCACCCTCACTGACCAGATCAAAGAAAGAGAGATGCTGTTTGCTCGCCAAACTGTCAGCAGTCCTGACAGGATTCCGCACGGGCGCAATGATATTTTGCGTTACGTGCTGATGGACAATGACAGGCCGGCGGCGTCCCATTAGGCGGTTACTTGCTCAGTGTCAAAACCGGCAGAAATCACAATGCTGCCAACGATGGTCTCACCATAGGCAACGCTGATCGGGACACCAACACGGCTTACGTTTTGGATACCTGAAAAGCTGTAACTCTTCTGGGGATCAAATTCAGATTCACGCGTGGTAGGCATCGCCCGGCCGCCGCTGAACGATGAAGCACCAACCGGCCCAGCAAGCCCAGCGGATGAAACATTAGGGACAGGCGTCAGCAAAGAAGCCACACCACCTAGCGCCAAGCTCGCGCCAATGCCCACCATGGCGGAAGCAATAAGAGGAACACCAAAGCCACCGGTCAGGACGCCAACAGCAACCAACGCGATCCCGCCAAGAATGCGACCGATTGCACTGCCACGGCCGCCAGCACCTGAGACCACCGGAATGATGCTGATCGTCTGCTGTCCGCTGGGGTTGGTTAGTTCATCCTCTGCCAGGGCATAGCTGCCGGCCTTCACTGTGTACCTCTGGTCGGCCATATGGCGTTGCAGCTGCGGGAAGTTGCAAAGCAGAAAACGCATAGCCTCAGCCGCACTAGAGACAGCAGCAAAAAACCTTCTACGGCCTAAGAACTGAGCCAGATGGCCATAGACGCGAATCTCTGCCACTAACCAATTGCGACTGTCTCCAGCGTAGAAACGCTGCAATGACGCAGCCTCTGAACAGTTGAGGATTGCAGGAAGGCCCCGTACAAATCACGAGACGAAAGACGGCCCTTTAGATGATGCAAAACCTCCATGTCTCCCAGATACACACCGACGTGGTCAGGGCCTGTCCCGTGCATATCAAATAGCAACGCATCGCCATAGCTGAGCTGCTCATCAGGCTCAAGCTCTCGGAAGCCGGCTAGGGGCCAGCAGTCGCCGAACATCGGCGCTCTCATGAAATCCTCAAAGGTGCGCGGACGTTGCCAGTCAGGCAGCTCTATGCCATGGAGCGCGTAGAAATCGCGCGTGAGAGTCCAGCAGTCTGCATAGATCCAAGACCAAACGCGACCAATCAAAGAGAGCCGTTGATGCTGAGGCCTGCAGACGCCCCATGAGCCGCTCAGGACGCTGTAAATGTGCCAAGGGAGGCCTAAGGCATCGCAAGCCTGTTGATCCTCTCTGCTGGGCTCTGGCGGTGTCTGCGGGTGCGAATGGATAACCGCGGTGATGTGCCCCTCATCCTCAGCAGAGGCCCAATCCTCTGGGTCAATGACAAACGTGTCGCGCGGCTCTGTTGAGATGTTCTTGCATGGCCTGTAACGCTCTCTGCCCTTGATGACCACAAGGAGCCCAACAGATTCGCAGGGAGCCTCACGCGTTGCGTGATCAGCCGCCAATTCTTGCCAGCTCACTGGCTATAGGTCCCAACGCCAGGGAACGACCCAAACGGCAGGGCCTGATCAGGAAAGCGGGCCCTGCAGCTGCTAAGTCGTTTTCCGCATTGGTCGAGCGCTGCGGTAGTCGTCTGATCGTTCTCGTCTAAGTAGGTAGTGCCGCTGTAGCCGCAAGTCTCCGGGTCTTTGTAGACCCACTGGCAGATTGCAGAAATGCACTGCCGCTTGGGCGCGCGTACGCCTGCAAGATCAAAAACGCTGGCTAGCTCCCATTCGATCGTTTCCCTGTCCTCAAAAACCTTGCGGTCGACGAAAAAGACCTGTCTTGGCCATTCAGCGGTCGCGTCTGCGTCAGGGTTGGTGCTGCTGAAGTTGGCACTATCTAGGAATCGGGCCATCGTTCTGATCCTTGTAAAGGTGGCACCGCCCAGGTCATTATTTGGGGTGACGGCGTTAACAGTAAGCAGGATCTGAGAGAAGGTAGTTTGCTGGCTGTTGTTAACCGTTCCCAGCGCGTTGGAAATACGCAACCGCGGCCGGGGTAACTGCCCGTTACCAGTCAGATCGAATCCTGAAGCCTCAACAGGGAAGCGCTGATATGTGTTGCCATTCCATACAACATCGGCACCAGCGCTCAATTCATTGATGCCCGCATGGAAGCGATATAGGGCAGTGTCACCGTGCAGATCTTGCTTCAGCTGCAGCTCATACAGCTCAATGACTGCGCTGGGGTTGACCTTCTGTAGCTCAGCGTGAGGAATGGCCATTACGGATCAAAAACCTGTCGGAACGTTGCGGTGATGGTGTTTCTGCCGTTAACGGGGATTTGCTTTGTCCAAGCGTCGCAGCGCCACTTATAGGCTGATGACTCGTCAGGTGGTGACCAGTTAAAAGCAGCGCCATCATCAGCGCGACTGTCTAAAAAGTTTTCAATGGACGCAGCCTCAACGTCTGTGATGTTGCGAAACGTCAAAGTCCATTCTGCAGGGTTTTGGTTTAAGCCCCACCTCAAGACCTGTTCGTAGCCATCACCGAACTGAACCCTCTTCTGAGTCGGTTGGCGCTTTTTTGTAGCCCCTAGGGCAGGTGCAATTGCTGGAAATGTGCTTGTCATCAGCTGAGAAGGCCTCCTGGGCGTTTTTGTGCAATCAGCTCCTCTCTGACAGCAACACCGATGGCATCGCCTAGCTGACGGCTGCGCGCATTGTCGCCCTCAACTTGCGTCCCGCGCGCGTCGACGTTCACAACAACGTTACCGGCTCCGCCTGAAGCCTCAACGCCTAGACGACCGTTTGCATGGCGCCTAAGGGGCATGACAGCTTCAGGCCCGGCTTCGCCCATCAGGCCCATGCCATTAGCCATAGGAAACAACGTTGGCCGGCTCACAATTCCGCCCTTTGCATACGGGACGATTGAGCCGCCTTGAAATACGTTGCCATCCGCGCTACCGATCACAGCCTTTAGGGCGTTGATCATGGCAAAGCGCATGAAAACACGGGACAGATCAGACAGCAGTGATGCTGCAAACTCTTGGAAGCTTTGCTTACCAGTGATCAAGAAATCTGTGAACGCGTCGCTGAATTCGCCAACAGCAGAACTGAGTCGGTTGCCTAGGTTCTCTGCCAGATTGCCCATCTGCTCTAAGCCATCACGGAACGACTGATCAAAAGATTTTGATTCGTCCTTAGCGTTGGCAATTGCTTTAGCGAGCTGCTGCTGCGTTTGTATCTTCTCAGTGCTGAGTTGGACCTGTAGCAGCTGCGCCGCCACTAGGGACTGTTCAATGCTCACGCCGCCCTGCATCTGCCGGGCATGCTCTGCATACAAGGCATTTCTGCGCTGGTCAGATTCAAGCTGGATGCGCTTGATTGCATCTGTCTCTAAAAGGATCTGCTGCTCTAAGTTGGCGCCGCTTAACCGCTGATGCAGGTTTTCAATCTGTTTGCGATCAGCCGTCAGTGCAGCCGCTGCAGCTTCTAGCTGACGTTCCCGGGCCTGCAAAATTTGTTGCTCTAGACGATCCCGCTCTGACGCAGACGATCCAAGGCCTGCCGTTAAAGACGGCATCTGAAAAACGCTTTGATTATCGCCCCCGCCGTAATCGCTTGGCGCCTGCTTGGCTGCGTCTAGGAGTTGCTGGAATTGCTCAATATTCTTGCTAAATCTGTCCGCAAATCCTGCCTGATATTGCTTTGAATTTTCTTGCAACGCCCCAAAATCAAGACGCCTCATCGCATCAACGGCACGAAAAAACGCAAAATAACCACGAACCGTTTCTTCCATAAAACGGCCAGTGGCCAGCGCAGCTATGGCGATTCCCTTAAAGCCATTTATTACAAGATCAAAGAATTTCGTCCAGTCGTCTTCAGTGCTAAAAACTTGGCCAAAAACATCCATAGTGGTGAGTAGTGCTGGCAATAGTCGATCAGTCAGCGTCATTCCCATGCGCTCAAAACCAATCTGCATTTTTGTAATCTCATCGTTGAAAAGCTCTGCGTTCTGCGCAAAGTTCTCACTCAGCTCATAATTAAATCGCTCCAGTGACTCAGACCCGCCATTCAGCAAAGTGATCATCTGGGCGCCACTTTCCCCAAATAGGTCCATTGCAACTGCAGCCTTTTCTGGGCCATTGGGCAAGGCTGCGAACTTGTCGGCAAGCTCACCCAGCAACTGATCAGAAGCTTTTAGGGTCCCGTCTTGATTGGCAACGCTAAGCCCCAACTTGCCATAGGCTTCTGTGTAAGTAGCAACGCCCTTGGCGGCCTGTGTTTGCGTACGCGCGAAAAGACGCAGGCCGGCAGTCAGCTGCTCTTGAGAAACGTCCGCAAGCTTTCCAGCATTGACCAACGCTTGCAACTTGTCAGCAGCGATCCCCGTTCGCGTGCTGAGCTTGCCCATTGCGTCGGCCTGATCAATGGCGCTCTTTATTCCTGCAGCAAACGCCCCGGCGCTCATCGCAACGCCAAGTGCAGCGAAGGCTTTGCCAAGCCCTTGGACTGCTAACCCAGCATTTTTGACCTTTCCCTGCAGCCCCTGCATGGAATTGCCAAGACGCTTGATGTTCTCAGAGCCTTTGGTCTTGGCATCGATTAGCAGCCGGAACACTTCTTTCATTTGCTGCCCCGCTCGTTAATGATTTGGACCGCCGCCGCTTCCATGATCTGCAGATCCTCCAGCACGCCAGCGTGGTCTTTTACCCCATACAGTCTAAAGATCCAACGCACTGCCGAATAATCAAGCCCAACAACCCCCGACGTACTGACCCGCCACTGAGTCTGGCACCTCAAGAAACATTCAACCGCCGTCAGATGTTCCTCCCACACTTCAAAATCTTGAGTGTGTTGGTCTAGGTCCAGCTTTACCCCCCAGGCCGCCGCGTCTTGTTGGAGCTTTGCGGTTTGGTCGCCGCCTAGCAGATATTCAGCAGCGCCCCTTAGTTTTTTGCTTTCGCCCCGTCCCCTGTGTACATATTGACCACTGCGTAAGCAATGGCGCTAGGTACAAACGGATTCTCTAGAAGCTCTTCTAGCTCCTCATAAGAAAAGGCCACGGGCTGCCCGCTTTCGTCTAGATAGTCTTCCCAACCGACGACAAGCTCTCGCGCTATGTCGTCATCGTTCAAATCCCCGGCCTGACTCTGTTCGATAATCTCACGCAACCTAGAGCGCTTGATGATCGAAAGCCTGACCTGCAGTGTTTCCTCAGTAAATCCGCCCCCGTCCTGCGGCGTGCTGACACTGACAGGGGTGAGAACGTTGCTGGTCTTTTTGCGGATTAAAGCCACATAATTAGCTCTAGTACGTCCACACTAGCCGTCAATCAGTAGACCTCGATTTTGTATTCATCAGACCCGCTGGTAGAAGGAAGCGCGCGGAATGGCAGGGTCAGCATCTGAATCCCATTGTCGTCTGAATAGCTAGGAAGTCCTAGGTCAGTGCGCGGCACTGTGAACTTAACGCGATTCCTAGCTGTAGACCCATGAACAAAAGACGTGCTGCCGGTGATCTCGCCGGTTGCCTTGGCAAAATAAGCGGGAGTTACAGAATCCCCAGGGGCCTCAATAGTGCAGGAGCCTTCCGAGCGCCGGTCCGTAATCAAGACTTCCTCAGGTCCACCCACTAAGGAGCGATACACCACAGAAGCCCCCTGATCAAAGCTGAAAGACTGAGCCGCTGCAGTTTGACCGTGAACGATGAAACTAGATGAGTTGGCGTTTGTGAATGCTTCCGCGACGGCATAGTCAGGCTCACTTCCGCCTGGAGGGGTGACCGCTGTTGGCTCGTGATAAATCCCCTGCATTGAGAAAGTGATTGAGGGGATTGCGCCGACTTCACAGGACAAACTGAAACTCCCGCGCGCGCCTGTGACCTTGTGCTGGACGTTGTCTAGCAGGTAATAAATCGTCAGCCCTTTGATGCTGGCAAGGCTGCTGAGGTTTTGCGGCTCATACGTGACCGTGTCATTTGTTGAGTCTTGGTCCCCTACTAAGGCCGAATCAGACAAGGTAGAAGAATGCCCACAGGCCTGCATCAGAGCATCCCACTGAGGGACAACAATGGGCTGACCAGCACCGCCAGGGCCGGCCAGCTCAACTTCGACAGTCAAAGACACTGTCTTATTGGTCAAGATCTGGTCGTAGCTGCCCGTATATCCACGGATCAGCTCACGATCGATCACATCAGCCTGGAGCGGCTGGACTTCCAGGCTTTTTGCAACCACTTTGGAGCAACTGCCGATGGCAATTGCTGTCCCGTAGGTGCTCTCAATCCCTACCAGCAGCAGGGCCTTCGCTGTTCTCTGCATGCTCTACCACTGCGCAGACGTATGAGCACACTGTAATCAAGCCGCTTGCGACAGGTCCGTTTCGCGCGTTCTATACCTGATCACATATTCACAACCGATTACACCTGCAGGCTGATCAGCATCAACAATTTGCAGCGAATGAGGCCCGGGTACAACGTCAAAACACAGCCCGCTCAATGTCACATCAGCTGTAATTTTGTTGTGCAGGCTTTCAATGATGGGGTCTGCTATTTCGTCAGGCTTGTCGCCCCTTACAACGACAGACACAGTCACCGTCAAATCCCATGACAGGGACGTTCCGGCACTGACGCGATCAGGCGAATCTGTCGACCATTCGACGATCAGAGCGGGTGTCTCAGCCCTGCTCAGCGCGACAGCCCGGCTGCGATAGATACGCGTGCTGACGCCCGTTGTACCAGCCAAAGCCGACACAACGCCATCAAGGATGTTTTCGCGGCGTGTTGTCATGATTTCTGCAGTGATAGCTCACAGAGCATCCCGTCATCTTGTAGCCGCGCTTCGCGCACCGTATAGGCCACTGAATCAACGGTTATAGATGCGCCCGCCGTCAGGGCTGCAAAAACAGACGCCTCACAGATAAAGCTGTAATCAGTGCTCATGATCACCTCGCCAACTAGCACCTGAGAGGGCGTGTCAAGAATCCCCCAGCCAGACTTTGTGCCTGACTCAGCGAAAACCCCAACGTCCTTAAGGAAAGGGGCCAGAGATTCACTTATCCACATCGGCAGCCTTCCGCTTTGGTTTGGCTGGTGCTTTGCCCTCAACAGCGCGGCCCATTGCAATCAGCCTGTTTGCAATGTCGACGGGGAATTCATAGGTCTTACCAGGCTCCACAGGCTGGCCCTGCACAACGCAGGCGCGTGTCATTTGGACGTACATAAGAAAAAAGGGCCCCGCAGGGCCCCTGTGAGGATGGTTTAAGCGGTGATGTCGAGAATCGCAGCGAACGATTCGGCACGGGTGACGACCATGTCCATGGTGGTCACAGCACGGACTGAAGTCAGCATCTTGGAGAAGTCGTCTGAATCTTCCCCTAGCGTGATCTCAACACCTGACCCCCAGAGGCCGACGACGCAATCATCAAAGTTGCCATAAAGCATGGCAGAACAGTTGCTGCTGCTTGTGCCTTTGGTCAGATTCGACGGAACCTGATTACTAGGCAGGATGGGATAACCGTTGATGGCACCTGGAGTAGGGCCGCGGCCAATGGCTGATAAATCGGTGTTGTAGAGAAACACACCATCACCAGCAGCAGAACCGCCAGCGCGCAGTTTCTTGAGCTGCGTCATCACTTTGGAATTGGTCAGATAACCAAGATTGCCGGTCAGGGCATTGTCTTGGCCTAGCTCATTCTCTAGGTCAATCACCGCCTCCATGGTGATATTTCCGCCATTGGTCCCCATGGCAACACTGCCGATTCCGGTGGTGTTCAAAATGCCGGTTGGTTGACCATTAGAGCCTGAACCACTCAAAAGTGCCAGATCAAGCGCTAGCCGGATTTTCTTGTTGAGATCATCGCGCACCAGATCTTCGATGCCTGGCGTTGTCTGCTGCATCGTCTGGCGCGAGAACTTACTAAGAGCCGCTAACTGCTTTGGTGCCATTGACACCTGATCGAACGTACTCTCTGACTGTGTAATTGCTGTTGTCTCTGTTGAGATCCAGTACGCAGTTGAACTCCCCGAACGGCGCGGGATGTCAATATTGCCAACTAAGCCCGACAAGATGCGCGGCCCCATTGCCATGACGCCCTCATTGTTGGCCAAGCTCTCGACGAACTCATCGGCTAACAGATCAGTGGCAACCAAATTGCCACCCGCTCCAGCCGTCGAAGTGACGTGTGTGGCGCGTTTAGCTAGCGCGGAATAAGGGACAAAGAATGACCGCTCAGCTGTGCGCATGACGCCGCCTTTGCGTTCGATTTCTTGGCTCATCTCACGGACGAACCCAGCCTCACGAGACGACCAATCACCACGGGCAGCAGCTAACAGGCCTGAGACCACGCTGTAGTCGACCTTTGTCTCACGCTGTGCGCCGCCTAGGTCAATGGGTGCAACAGTCTCCACAGGTTTGTTGCGCAGTTCTTTGAGAGCGAGCTCCCGTGTCTCTTCAATGCTCAGGCCATTGTCTTCTGCATGCTGGCCAAGCTTGGGCAATCCATGATCAGTGCATAGCTGGCGAATAGATGCGACGCGGGCGCGCTCATTGCTGAGAGCCTTCTTTTCGGCCTCAGCGCGCACCACTTCTAGGTCTGGGGTGGTGGTCACTTTTCGATCCTCAACGGGATTAGGTGGTGCGACTTCTGCCGCAGGTTGTGCTTTTGCACTGCCTTCCGACAGGTTAGTTTCTTCTATCAAAGAGCGTCCAAAACCAACGCGCGGGTCTGCAGCCGACGCGACAACGCTGATCTCATAGGGGGCCCATTTGGTGGCTACAAAATCATCCCCCTGCTCTTCCATCTCATTGATCCGATAGCCAACACTGACGGAACTCATAATCCCATCGCGCACATCATTAAGGACCTCTTGCGCAAAGCTATTGCGCGAAAATCGGACCCTAGCGATCCCTTTTTTCTTGTCTTTGTCCACATAGCCCCGCTCCACAACACCAATCACCCGGTCCATATCGTGATTGAACAGCAACGGCGCCTGACCTGTTAGGCGGCTTGCATCCATGGCCCCTGGCTCATGGGAGAGGACCTCGTTCCCATAAGATCTCTGAACAGGGAACTCAGAAGAGAAACTAAACTCAAAAACGCGCTCATCAACGCTGCGAAATGTAGTTTCCCCCGCGCGCTTGAATAGCTCCTGCGTTACGCGCTGATCATCCTCCGGCGGTGCCTCTAAGGCCTCCGGCGTTGTTTGCTCTTCTGCCATGGATCATCGGCTTGCTGAGATCATGTTATTGATCAGAGCTGGCGTCAGTCTCTGCTGGCTGATTCTCTGCCTGGACAGGCTCAATCACTGCGGGGGGGCTGGTGTCAAAGTTCAGCCCTAGCTCTTCTGCTAGCTCCAGCTCCTGAGCGCGTTGGCGCATCACCTCCTCGAAATCACCGCCCTGCTCGCTAATACATTGGGAGAGCGTCTTAAATCCTGCCCGCACGGCATCAGCGCTAGCTTGCACTTCCTTCTGTGGGTCGACGTAGCTATATCCCCGGAACACCCAGCGCACGCGTTGGAACCGTTGCGGCTCTGTTTCATAGGTTGGCAGGCTCACCATTCCAGACAAGACGGCAAGCTTTAGCCACTCCTCAAACACAGGCTGATAGAACGTCTCACGTAAATAGGTCTGGAACGCCTGCCAGGTGTCCTTATCGCTAAGGCGTGAAAGCCTGCTGCTGCTGTAGTTGCTCTGGCTGTAGTCAGAACTGAGCAGCTCAAAGGACACGCCAAAGCCTGACGCCATAGAGCGCAGCATTTGACGAACGAACGGCTCAAAATCGGCGTCATCGTCCAGGTTTGGCACCTGCACAGATTCGCCCGGTGCCAAGTAAGAAAACGTTCCAGGGGTAAACGATGTGACCCTTTCGTTGTCGTAGATTTCACCGCCTGGGTCTAGTTCACCTTCTGGGGTCTGGATAAAGCCCATTAGCGCTGATGCCGCCCGCTTGCGCACTAGGTGCGCCTCCTGGAAGCCCTGCAGGTGGTGCAATGTGTTTAACGCGCTGGCCATCATCGGGACGCCGCGCGTCTGGCCAGGCCTCAGCCCATCCTGTGAGAACAGATGAACTACATCCTTNGCNTCNAGNANCAGGTGCTTTGCATCAGCCCCCCGCTTGACGTGAAAGCTTGAATCNCCAGGGTGGCGGCTNTGGAACGCNTAACGCTGNGGCCTGCCATAGCGGTCGACCTCAACGCCCATGCGCCANTCNTTNCCAGCAGCAAGTAGNGGGCCGTTNAATTCCTCATCNCANTGGTCAGCCTCAAAGANCTGCAAGCCAAGCGGGACCACAGAACGCCCGAACGGCTGGCGGACCANNCGCACGAAAACCTCGCCNGATTCAGCAATAGCCGTNGNGANCATGTGNTCNATGCCGGCAAAGCTCAGCAGGCCTGCGACATCGCAAGAATCACGCCTNCACCAGTCAGNCCATGCCTCCTCGATNACGCGNTTGACGCGATCATCNAGCCGGCCGCCGCGNTGTTTNCGCACCTGGGCCTGNAACCGCACGCCCTGNCCNATNACTTGATTACGCACAAGACGGACNGCNCCGCGGGCCCANTCAGANTCTCTGACTAGCTGTCGACTNCGCGCGCGTAGNCGTTTAATGCTGTGCTTNATCTCTTGATCAGCNGANGTGGTGCTGGTNACCCAACCAGCAGCTAGGCGNCCTGTATTAGCCCCGGCATACATCCGACGCCGTGGCACTGGCTGCGGCTGCCCCCANAGGGCNGCCCATGCTGCGCGNANACCCATGGCTTAAAACCTCACATGCAGACGGTTGGGATCGCCAAGGCCCTGAGCCTTNAGATCNGCGCGACGCTCTCGCCACANACGTNCNCNNAATTGNNNTTCNCGCGCGATCAAATCCGGNAGATCGATCCGTGAAAAGGTTCTNGNCCCGATCGTGAATTGCTTTGTCTTGTCAGNGCCAAGCGCATTGATNGCAGCAACGAATANNTCNAGTTCCTTTTCNGTNTCTGTCCGTGGATCATGTGCNCCGCTAGTNCCTGTNAANGACAGCGAGGCCAAGANCTGAAAACGGCCNTTNGCTAAAACNACCGTGTCGTCAGACTTTGTNGCNATGGCCTGNAANTCCCAGTCCCCGGNATCCATGNCGACAGACTCAGCAGANGTCAGAACAAACTCCCACCCCGTGCTGTAGTTNGTGCCCGTGACTGTTTTGCCTTGCCCGTCACGATTNGTGCGCANGTANTACGTCAGGGCNTANTCNGAATTTGAGACATCCTCNCCTAGATGGTTTTTACCCGCCGACAANCGCCAGCGGATCGTCTCCCCNGCTGTGAANTTNGAGGGGAAATCNGCAGCTGCNCATTTNNCNCTACCANTNNTNGACATAANNNGACGCTGANGCCTGCTGCAGTTTAGTTATCGGNNGCTGNGTGGTCTTATCTTNGCNTACAACACGCTTAGCCATCTGATCCCAGATGCTCCGGCGGTCAAATAACTGATAGCAGCGATGCACTGCCGCGTAGGCNTACACCATGCAATCNAGAGCCTCAGCGCGCATCCCCGGCGTCAAGACCCATTCATAGCTGACAACCCCTGTCTTACTNGTCTTTCTTTGCTGCCTTTCGGCTGTCAACTGTTTGAANTATTCCTCTGNTGTCGTGCGGTGAAAATGCAGGGAGCCNTTTACCTCTGGCTCTGTGATCTTTAACCGACCGATCANCAGNGATTTGATCGTGTCAGAACCNACCGGGTAAACCGTCCCGCCCTTTTTAAGCGTCTGGCCCTTGCGGTTGATGTCGACNCGNACNGGNTTNCCTAGNGGNGGCTTNTTNCGTNNNCTCTGNCCCTTAATGGCAATTACTCCCAAGGCTTGCCGCTCGCGNGCGTACTGGTANACGGTCGCCGTCATAAATCCAGAATCAACAGCCGTTGCCTTTGAGCGCAGCTTGTAGCCATCCACTCGTTGCCACTCAGTAGTGATCAGTGCGTCTAGCTGTTGCCACACCTCAGGACGGATCGGATCACCCCACAGCTGCTGATGATCGATGAGATAGGCCGTCTCACCTGGCCCCCATCCCCAGGTCGAGATCTCTAGGCGGTCCTGCTGCACATCAACGCCCTGCGTGATCAGGACAACATCAACAGGCACTGTCCCTTCTGCGTAATCATCAACCCTCTGCAGCAGGCCCTCTGCGCTGACCTTGGCCACATGGTCAGGCTCGAANGTTTCCCCAAGGCGGGGATTCACAAACGTCTGCAGNGTCGCNGCGTTGNNCTTCGCNCGTAGAAANTCGTCCGCCANCTCAGCCCAGCTCANCCAACCCAGNGGCGAACAAAGCGACGAAAGATGNAAGCCTGCAANCTTGCGANTCTCTGGCCCTGTTCTNAGCCAGCGGCCTTTCCGCAACAGTTCAGTTTTGCAGCGTTCGCCGAATCGTTCCCCGCATTTCTCGCATTCATACTCAGCAGTCTCAGGCCGATCTTTCTCCCATTTCAGCTGAGGGAACCTCAGCACCTGCTCCCAGCCGCAGTGGGGACAAGGTANAAACCAGCGGCGCTGATCGCTGCGCTCATATTCAGCCTCAACGCGGGANAAGTGCTTAATCGTCGGGGTGCTNGTAATTAGGATCTTTCGCTTGGAAAACGTCGACGCGCGCTTAATTGCAAGCTCGATGGCGTCACCTTCTGCGGTGACGGGGTACGCGTCGACCTCATCAAGGAAGATGTTCTTACAAGGAGCAGACCTGAGTCCCGTTGGACTATTGGCCCCGGTNAGGAGCATGATCCCGCCGGGGAANGTCTTACTAAAAAGTGTCGTGTCACTATCTCGCGCGCGTGCCGGCGCAATCTTTTCATTNACAATCGGCGTGTCTTTGATCAGGTCNTCNAGCCGCTGCTTTGACAAGCGCTTGCACATCTCCAAAGTCGGCTGNACACACAAAACCGGCCCCGGGTTATGCGCTATNAAGTAGGCAAGCCANTTCAGCCCTGCGGAAGTTTTCCCGGTCTGCGCTCCAAACATAAGCACAACACGCTCAGTCAAACTGCCGGCGCTCAACTCATCCATCACCTCTCTCAAGAATGGCGTTCTGCTAGTTCGCCACGGCCCGGGTTCTGCGCTTGATTTTGAACTGAGCCTGATGTGCTTGTCGGCAAATTCGCTAACCGTCAGCGGCTCATCTGGCCTCAGCCCGTCGGTAAATCCTGTTTCCCATGCATTCATGCCGTGACCTTTGCAAGTTCTTCCAACACCTGCCGGTGCTCATCAGTGAGCACTTTGTTAATCACCGATTCGTCGCTTTCGCCCGCAAGCTCATAACTCAACCGATCAGCCAGGTTCGCCAACCCCTCACGGATGGCACGACCCATAGCGAAAGCAGACGCCTTGACAGCGTCAGCAGCCAGGAGCTCCCCGCTCTGCTGCTCAACCTGGAGCCGTGCCAGTTCCGCCAAGTAGAACTCACGCTTTGCCTTAGACACCGCCAACGGGGGGACCGCTTCGGACGGCGTCGCATCGACAAGCGCAGCGGCTACATCATGCGGCTGCTTGGTCGCATCGACTAGCCCCGCAGGTGGTCGCCCTAGGCGTGACATATCCCACAGCTCTAGGGCCTTGTCTTTATGGATCAGCTTTTTACCGTCAACCTCAACAACAGCCTCAGCCAATCCCCCGCGCTTGATGCGCTGAGAAACCGCAGGCAAAGAGACACCTTTCAGCCTTGCCAAATCAGACGGAGTAATCAGCAAAGGCTTATTCGTTAACTGCTTCAGCCTAGGTTCTAAAAGACGTTAAGGGTCCAGATTTTCTAGCGCTAGGCACAAATCGAGCGCGGATGACCA
>NZVG01000001.1 GCA_002698145.1 Methanobacteriota archaeon
ACCGTCAAAAAGAGGAATAAACATGGATTGGACACCTGAAGAATTGCAAGCTATCGTTGATGAACACGCCTTGGTGTTGTTCATGAAAGGAACACCGGATCAAGCACAATGTGGGTTCTCAAATCGTGCTGCACAAGTCATGCAATCACTTGGAGAGCCTTTTGCTGCTGTCAACATTCTTACCGACCCACGAGCTATTCCGAGCGTATGCACTTGGTCAGACTTCCCGACCATGCCACAAGTCTTCGTTCATGGCGAATTAATTGGTGGATCCGACATTGCTCTTGAAATGTTGAACGATGGTTCACTTCGAGAGATGTTTGATGCTGGGCGACAGAATTAACACGCTACTTAAGTGGCGAATGAATCAACCCTGTTAGTCTAGGTAAGTTCATGTTATTCAACATGAACAAACCCGATTATCTCAAATCACGTTTATTTGAGGTCTTCTGATATTCACTTATCGCTATTTCTGTATCAGTTGTATCTAGGACTAATTCTCCTCCATCAATACAGATAACTCGTGTACACATGTCGCGAATAAGTTGTTCATTGTGTGTAACGATGATTACTGTTGAATCACCATTTACCATCTCGGTGATTCTCTGCTTTGAGCGTGCCCTGAACGAACTGTCTCCGACAGCAAAGACTTCATCAAACAACAATATTTCTGGATCGAGATGGGCCACGATTGAGAATCCCAACCTTGCTCTCATTCCCGAAGAATATGTTCGTAGAGGCTTATCGATCGAATCTTCCAAGCCTGAAAAGAGAATAATCGATGGAACAAGAGCTCGTATCTTTTCGATGGGTATGCCGTGGAGCGCTCCACTTAGAACAATATTATCTCTACCAGAGAGGTCCCGTTGAAAACCAGTACCAAGTGAAGCCAAAAGGCTAGTTTTCCCATTCACTCGGATAGAACCTTCATCTGGCTGATAGATACCAGACAATAGGCGCAATAAAGTGCTCTTCCCAGCGCCATTATGGCCAAGTACGCCTACAACGTCTCCCCTCATAATTTGTAAATTAATGTCCTTTAGTGTAGCAGTCAATTCGTTTTTTCGGCGAGAAAATAATGAAAAAAGCCTCCTAATTGATTTTGGGGAACTTTTCCTGACTGGGTAAGTTAAGTGAACATTTGTTAATTCAAGGGCGATATCTGAAGTCATAAATGAATCACCGCCCGGTTCTGATAACGATTGAACATTGAACTCCCCAGGATAAACACAAGGAGAGTTAAGCCAATTGCTCTGAGAATGACAATTGGAGTGACGATTGATAGATCTCCGAGAACTGCCCCTCGACAAATCTCAATGTATGTGGCAACTGGGTTCATAAGGTGATAATCAAGATATTTAGCAGGGACATAGGTTGCTGAATAAAACACGCCTGATAGGAAAAATAGAGCCCTAAGTCCGATATCAACAACCATATTCATGTCTCGAACGAAAACAACAATGATGCACAGCATGAGTGAAAAGCCATGAGCAAGAAGAACAATCCCGAAAATTGATATTGGTAAGAGTAAAAGAGTCCACGAAAACGAGATACCCATGTATATCATATAGATTGGAACAATAATGAGACTCAACAGCAAGCGTACAAATTGAAATCCACTTACATTTGCTACGAGAAGTTCTCTTGGAAAGGAGACCTGTTGAATGAGAGAAGAATTTCTAATCAATTGTGAAGAGCCTTTTGAGACTGTTTTAGAGAACGCACTAAAAATCAGGATTCCTAACATAATATTCAGTGGGAGAAGTTTATCCGGGTTTCCTCTTAGGATAACAAATACAAGGAAAAACACCAATGTGAAGAAAATCGGTTCAAGCAATGTCCACGCATAACCAAGGAAATAATCCCCATATGTCACCTTGAGGTCTCGTCGCACCATCAAGGAAAGTAGATTTCTGTTCTTGATAATTGATTGGAAAGAAATGAATGGGCCACGAAAAAACGATGGTCGGGCATAAACATCCATAACTTACACTCCTTCTGGTTTGACTAATTTTTCGTACGTTATCAATACCTCTGATAGATTTCTTGATAATTATGGACAATTTTTGGCCATGTTCGCTCTTTCAACACATACCGCCTAGCGGCTCTTCCGAGCTCCATTCGCAATTCTGAATCAGATGCTAACTCAGAAATAGCTGTACTTAAACTGTCTACGTTCTCGGCAGGGACGGTCATACCAGTGACACGGGGCTCGATAATCTCGCAAAGGGCAGGAAGGTGGGACACAACGGTCGCCTTTTCTCGAATCATGGCTTCCAAAGGCTTGATTGGGGGAACGATACGGGTGACATTTGAATTAGGCCTACTCACGACAAAAATATCCATTAAATCGTAAAAATGAACGATTTCATTGTGTGCATAGGGTCCTTCAATAAACGATTGTTGCTCGATTCCTAAATCTGAGCATAGGTCTCGCAACTGATTTTGATTTGACTTAGAACTACATACAAGGAATCGGATGTCAAGACCATCACCAACACATTTCGCAACAGCCCTCGCAGTAAAATCAACACCTTCGAGAGTCCGAAGGCTTCCAATGTACCCTACGACAATGGTTGATTCTTCCAGATTCAAACGGCGGGTCAACTCAGTCACGGTCTCTGGAAGAGGGCGTTCAAATTCAAGCGGATATGCGGCCATGTTACGCCCAACTGCATTTGGTACCATTGTAGGCAACGTAGGCCTTAGATTTCTACTAACGATCTCATTCATCAGATTCTCTCCGATGACAATTACATCATCGGCATGCTTGATTACTTTGTTTTCTTGTCTTCTGTAATATCGGTATGGGATTGATGTTGGAGTCCAACGACCCTGGGCAACCGCGGAATCTTCCCACATACCCCGAATCTCGTAAATGAATGGAATTCCGAGTTTCCGTGAGGCGCGCAGAGCTGGTAAACCAACTCGGAATGGTGTGTGCGCATGAATGATGTTTGGTTTGTGCAATTTGGCGCGAGATATAATTTCTTTTTCAAACCGTTTCATCATTCTTTTTTCTCCCAAAAATCTCCGAAACATCGAAACTCGTTTGTACACCGGGCGAATAAATATCTTCAGCAGTAATTTTGATTTGTAAAACGCAAATTTTACGACTCGGACTACGAGGGATTGAGTCTTTGGAACATTGAATCCAGTATTTTTCTTAACCGAGGATTTCCCTGACTGAAACATAGATCGATTGTATTCAATTCCATCAATGACGGCATCGTCTCTCATCGCTTCACGGTCAGGATAGTAAGGAGAGGTCAAAACTACTGGTTCGCATATACCTGCATCCTTTAGGGAAAGAAGTAGGTCATGACTTCGAATAGCATATCCATTTAGGTCCGGAACACTATTTGCAAGAATGTGCATGACTCGGAAAGTGGACAAAACCATCACCGCTCTATACAATTCACGATGGCATCAACAATTCGCTGAGCAGTTTTCCCATCCCAAAATTTAGGTTTTCTAGGTTCAAACGATACCTGATTATCTAGTGCATCATCTACCGACATTTGTAGAGTGGACAAGTCCGAAATTAGGCGATTCGTCCCTTCCAAAATCGTGATTGGTCGTTCTGTATTTTCTCTTAGTGTCAAACAAGGGATGCCAAGAGACGTGGTTTCCTCTTGGAGACCTCCTGAATCTGTAATTACCAACGTTGACCCTCCAACAAGAGATACAAACTCCAAATATCCAAGTGGTTCGAGGATGTGAATTGATGATTCTTGCTCTAATGCGTTGAGTTTCTCAAGCTTTTCCAGATTGTTTCTTGTCCGAGGGTGCATAGGGAAAACTATCGGGATTTTTCGCGAGGTTTGAATCAAATTTTCAACGAGTTGATTCACCTTTTCCTCGACGTCCACATTTGATGGCCTGTGTAATGTCACAACACAATAATGATCGATTCCTAATTTCTTCGCAGGATTAGAATCAGTAGATTTTACTCGTTCCAGCGCATCATAGAGTGAATCAATCATGATGTTTCCGACAAACTCAACCCGTGAAGGTTCGACACCTTCATTTTTCAAATTCTCATTTCCATCGAGTGAAGGCGTCAGCAAGAGGTCGGAAATGCTGTCAGTAAGGACCCGATTGAGTTCTTCAGGCATTTCCCGATCAAACGAACGCAATCCTGCTTCTACATGTGTAACTAAAATTCCTAATTTCTTGGCTACGAGCGTGCAAGCAACAGTTGAATTTACATCACCGACGACAACAACCATCACAAAGTCATGCTCATTGCATACTTTCTCAAATTCAATCATAATTCGTGCCGTCTGAGTAGCATGAGTTCCAGATCCAACATTCAAATGTACATCGGGAGATTTCATATTAAGGTCTTCAAAGAATACATCTGACATATTCTGGTCATAATGTTGACCAGTGTGTATGAGCAGAGTGTCAATGCCTCTTTTCTTAAATTCTCTATCAATTGGTGCGATTTTCATAAAATTGGGTCTTGCGCCAACTACCAAACAAACTAACAATTCTATCACCTAAACAAAAGCGTAACTCTCAGGGTTCTCTGAGCCCAGAGCAATCGTATTACTCAGGAGTTGCTCATCTGTAGCATCCCATGTATGAAACCCTTCAACTTTTTTCCGCATGTAAACAAAATTATACGGATCTGTTGCATATATCTTGTATCCAGCATTCAAACAATCTTTAAGGAAATTCGTGTCCTCACTCTTTGATAAATCACGCATTTTTACATTCTCTGATACCTCTCGCTTGAAAAAGAATGTAGGTCCTAAGACCAAATCTCCATACTTATGCCTGTTTTTTGGAAAGCGAAGATAGGTCTTTGCTGATTTTTCATGATACATGAAGGTACACAACTTACCAACAATATCCGCATCAGTATATTCGAATGGCAATAATTGGTCTGCAATGTAGTTTGGACCATAGAGATCATCGTCATCGAATTTTGCGATAAAATTGCCTTTTGAAAGCTCCATTCCAATGTTGAAGCAGTGTCCGAGACTGAGCCCAGTTGGAACCTTATGCACGGTTACATTGTGTTGATGCTCGATCGAGTGATCGATTTTTTGAAATTCATTATCAGTACAATCCATGACAATGATAAGTTCCCGATTTTCCCACGTTTGATGGTTATAATTGCGCAAAATATTTTCAATCATATCTGGTCGATTTGTACATGTCACCAGACTAACTAATGGGCTCTCGAGGGACATTTCAGACTCGATTCCGATTTTTTCCAGCATATATCCAACTCTGTGAGAATAAGTATGATTATTCATGACATGCCTGTACCCAAGATGTGCGGTTCTTTGTCTCTCTTCATCATTTGCAAGCAAGTAGTCAATTGCAGAATTAGCATCATCAAGAGAATCAACTACTGTTATTCCATGCGGCAACATTTTCTCCATTCCCTCCGATGGGGTCGAAAGGACATGTGTGGATGATGCGAGTATCTCGAAGACACGCCTACTGAACATAGTATCAGAACTCATGACCGAATTTACATTCAAGAAGAGTTTGTACGCTCTGTATGCCATACAACATTCATCGTAAGGTATCGAGCCTTGAACATAATCCGAATATTGCTCTGGAAATCTATTCAAATCGGTGGTTCCATAAAACCTATCATAAATATGGAGATCAAAACCTTTTGAAGCATCAACAAGCAAATTCGTCTGTCGTTTGCGATCACCGTGTTCACGAATATACCAAGAACCAGCAAAACAAATTGAATATTGAGGCAATCTATTCCGAACGGGGTTGTGGATTACGGGTTGCGCTGCAAATGGCATAGGGAATATATTCTCATGGCCGCAGTCTTCGATGTAGCGTGGTATAGATCGATTGTCGGATGTAAAAACCACATCGAATCGTGCTGCGGATTGTATGAACTTTTCATAGTTCACAGGGTCTTCCTTATTCCAAAATACTTTTTTTAGTCCAATTTCTGAACACCATTCAAGAAGGTGTTGCAGACGTATACCATTTGGAGAATTTGGTGAACTCATGGCCCATATCCATTGTTCGTCATGGCCTTTCCAAATAGACTCGGCAAGGAAAAAATCAAAATTTCCCTCCTTCAAAAAGTCTCTCCAATTCTCTTTCGGAACAGGATGTAATTCTACCTCATATGACAATGAATTGTATGTGAATTGGTCCAAGATGCAGGCGACTTTCAAATTCCTGACAGGTTCATCTCTCTTCCTAGAAGGCAGAATTGGGAAGAATTGTTTCTGTTGGGGAGGCGTGGGTGTATGTCTTAACTTCCTTTGAAGATTGGAGACCATCTTCTTTTTCCAATTATCATTTCTCATTGGATCTAATAGCTTCATGCTCTTCTCATATTGTTCAGTACGATTGTATAATGTAATCATTGTTCGAGATATTCGCTTGTCATGAATTTGATAATTTTCTGCAAGCTCAATCGCCGTGAAAGGGTCAACAGCACCAATACCTCGAACAGATGCAATCAACAGATTATTTACCGTGCGCTTGTTCATTTCTTGGTTTGAATTCAGATAGTCAAGTGTCCAAATCAAATCTCTGTAGATGACTAGTCCCTCTTTACTAAATGCATCTTGAACCTGTTTCTTAATCTCAGCCATATTAGGTGGGTTTTCCTCAGCCAAGGAAATCAAGTCCGATAACGGCAGGTAATCATAAGTGAGTACTGGGTTTCTTTCTGACTCGATATCAGAAATCTTTTGCAGTAAGAAATTGACTGTTTCTTCCCAAGTGATGTGATCAATTTGGGGCATATATGACCGGTCCATTATGAGTGCTTCTTCAACTGCTGTCCCAATCTGTGAATCGTTATTGTATCGAATAAGGTATGGAATTGCTTTGCTGCTTTGCTTATTTGCTCTCACAATACACGGTATTCTGTTGTACCTCAACTCTGGTATTCCGATAGCGAGTGAATCAACCGACTCGGTGGGAATATCAACTGCAAGATCCCACATAAGCATCCGCTCGACAACCCAGGTAGCGTCTCTTACTGTCCAAGATTTTACATTCTCAGGTTTAGGAATCGAAAGGGGCCACACTGAGCCAAGAATTTCAAAATCTAAATCCGGACATTCTTTCGCTAAATTATTGATTCGGAAGAAATCAATCTCATTATCTGGACGTGTAAGAATACCCACCAGGGATTGATTTCTTGAACGTTTTTTCTTTTTCGTCTTTCCAACCCAACCGTCCTCAAGAATTATTACGTTTGTAGGAGGTTGAGTCGATTTTACTACTTGCTCTCTCTCTGTTAAGTTCTGGACAATAACGTTATTCGAACTGGCCATGAGATGTAGTTGTCCATTTGTAAAGTCTTGATAATTAATTCCGTTCCATGTATTCAAGTCTGATAGGATTATCCAACCATTCGCTGTGAAAAAGTGAATTTTCCTTACGAGGGTTGGAGAGGGATTTGAAATGAAAAGAACTTTTTCTCTACCACCGAATGTTAACTCACTAAAACGCTCCATGTTTGTATTCACAAAGTCGATTGGGATGTTCATTACTCCCGTACCGATATTTACAACGTCAACAGGATTCCTGTTGTTTCGGAAGAATCCATTTATTACAGGATTCTTCTTTGAGGCAAAATTTGAGATGAGTCTTGATGTCCGACCAATCGAAACATCTGGATCTGTTTCTGTCGATCCATAAACAAAAATTACAGGGCCAGTAACGAGTCTGCAGTACCGTTCGAATTCTTCTATCTGGTGATTGATGGAATTATGCTCCATAGCAGAAGAGATCTCTAAGACAGGCCCAAGCCGAACTCCGATTGTATTCTTCCAATTGTGAAAGGTAATTAATGCATGATTGAATTCGTCTGGAGGTTTAAATTCAACAGAGAAGGTTCCGTCATCCTCTGGGTTGATGTACTGGTAAGGCCCGACGATAGAAGAGCGGTTGAGCAGTGAGTCGTTTTCTAACTCAATTTCGTCTCCTCTTTTTGAATAGAATTTCATTGTGATCAATGCACAGTTCAAAGGGGCATTGGCAGGAGGTTGCAATGTCCCATCTAATCTCATCACGGCAGTCGGGCTCTCACGTTGAGTATGTTCCGATGGTAGATACAAAGAATAACCGGAGGAGTTTAATCTGACTTCTCGATTATGTTTGATGAAATGAAGTGTTGCGTCTGTATTACCCACATCAAATTCCAGAGCGGTTTCAATCTTCTCCAACAACCTTTGATCTCTTTTCGTATCGGGCAACTTACTCAAGATATTTAGAGCAAGTACTGGCTTGTCGTTCCGAAGATAGAGTTCGGCGAGGGTTTTTACAAATCGTTCATCCTCTGCTAAGGGCTGGTACTTCTCAGCAAATTGTATCGCCAAGATGCGGTTTGTTTTATTCAACTCTCGAACAATTGAGAGTATGAGATTGTTACAGCTAAATTCACGAGAACGAGAGCCTCTTGCCGAAGTGTAAATTTTATTGAAAGTGGAAAATAGTGAAAGAGGTTTTTCATCACATACTTGTTCGACAACACGTTGCACGTTCTGAATGCTGACAGGTCTTGTGCTAGCAACCTTGAATGCCTTACGGAGATATTTTGGGGATTTTAAAAGCCTGATTTTAAAAAGAATTGGCATATTCTCATCCCATTATTGTGGCCTTCCAACAGCGTGTACTTGCCAGCCCATGTTTGAGATTAAATCCAAATCTAGAACACGTCGTCCATCGTACAAAATTGGTTTCCGCATCCGCTTTCCGAGACCATCCCAGTCAATGTTGACACATTTTTCATGCGCTGTTACAAGAATAGCTAAATCAAATCCAGACGCAGTAGTGATGTCTTCTACAACTGTGACTTCTTCAGGGAATTGTGATGAATCGATGTGAGGGTCGTAGGCATACACTTCGATATCCTTGGAAAGGAGGGCTTCTGTGAGTGGTTCGGCAGGCGTTTCACGTGGATCGCCAACTTCTGCCTTATACGACCATCCCAACATGAGAACTTTAGCAGATCCTGAAAGAACACCTGCTTTGTAAAGAATCTCATTGATAACAGTTGCAACATGCAATGGCATGGTTCTGTTAACTGCTCTTGCTGCAGTGATTAATTCAGCGGGAACCCCAACGTCTGCAGCGCGCTGCATCATGTAGTAAGGATCAACTGGAATGCAATGTCCACCTACACCTACACCTGGGGTATAGCGGTGGAAGTTCCATTTTGTTGCAGCTGCTGAAAGAACATCTTCAACATCGACGCCAAGTTCGGGGAAGATGCGTGCAAGTTCATTGACCAAAGCGATGTTGATGTCACGCTGTACGTTTTCGATAACCTTTGCAGCCTCTGCAACCTCCAGCTTTCCGACGTATCGAACATCCTCTGATGTTAATCGACGATACAATTCAACGAGGCCCTCTCCAACCTGTGAGTTGGAACATCCGACAACCCGAGCGACTTGGCGGACTCCGTGTGCAGGATCTCCTGGGTTGAAGCGTTCGGGGCAATATGCGATTTCAACGTCTTTTCCTAGCTTCATACCTAATTCTTCGACAAGTGGTAACCAGGTTTGAGCGGTCACACCAGGATACACTGTGGATTCGAGGACGACGATGGTCCTCGACCCTTTTGCAATTGATTCGAAAACAGAACGTCCAGCACCGATAACGTACGTCAGATCTGGCTTGAGGTCCTCTGTCACGGGTGTCGGAACCGTTACAAGAACGACGTCGCAATGTGGTACAGCTTCACTTGTACTCGTTGTGATGTTCCATCGTGACGATTCTGGATCTGGGATGATATCGTTCACATCTGGGTCTCCTGTTGGATTCTCTCCTGCGAGGACCATACGAACTGTGCGTTCAGAAATATCGACTCCCCAAACGTTGAATCCAGCATCATGGAATCCAATTGCTGTAGGCAGACCAACGTAGCCAAGGCCGATTATTCCAACAGTTAAATTTCCATTCTGGGCCCGCTCAGAGAACGTACTGTCCCAACCCATGCTTTCCTCCTGAGACTCGTTGTTTTTGAATTGAATGGGGAAAACACCGAAGAGTTGTTTTGCTTTCGACCTCTTAGGACAGATTGATGAAGCATATTCTCATCACTGGAGGAGCCGGTTTTATTGGCTCTAACGTTGTAAAATATGCTCTTAATTTGGGGTTGACGGTCACGGTATTGGACTCGTTCGAACACGCTGCTGTATCTAAGGTTTCAATGGAAGAAATGGGAGCTCAGGTCCTTGAAATCGATATCCAAGATAGCCAATCGGTTGAACAATTGAATATGAAGTTCGATGCAATCATTCATCTCGCTGCCCAAGTATCGGTCCCAAAATCAATTCAAAATCCTGAAATGAATCACTCAATAAACATCAATGGAACAGAACATATTCTGAAACTTGCTCATCGAAACAACATCAATCGGTTCATTTTCGCATCATCCTCCGCGGTGTATGGGGATTGCGAAACATTACCATTGAGGG
>NZVG01000002.1 GCA_002698145.1 Methanobacteriota archaeon
TGAATGACTCCATTGACGCTAACAATATGAGCTTGTGCATTTGTGCCGGCATTAGATAATGTAAATCTTGTAGCAGAACCATTAAAGGTTGCACTACCACCACCTGAGCCACTAGAGCTAGACAGTGTGTTTATTTGTATGTTGTAAGTAGATGAAACGTCAGCAAATGACAGAACACCACTTCCATTTGTTTTTAAATATTGCCCGTTAGTTCCGTCTTCTGGAAGAGTAAAAACACTATTTTTAGTTAAAGTGTTTGGACCTTGTATATCTATTGAATAAGTATCAGTGTTATCAGTATCAAATTCAATGATAGCTCCTTGACCAAATAATATTCTTCTTCCAGTACCAAAAGCTAAATCTGTATTAGACGCTAAATAGCTAGTAGTATCAAATGATAATGCTCCAGCTTGATTACTTCTTAGCAAACCACCAGCAGATCCAAGAGAAGTTGTAGCGGTTCCGGGTAAAGTAAATGTATTACTTACGCCTGTGCTATGAGCCGGTGCCTTGATTGTTTGACCGTGACTATTATTACTACAGTTAAGTTTTATTGAAGCATCATTACTTCCATTACCTTTTACTTCAACGGTTCCTGTACCATCAGGAGTTAACTTGATATTTCCGTTAGTTGTGCTTGTAGTAATCTCATTTGTTTGTACATCTAAGTTACCACCAAGTTGAGGTGTAGTGTCATCTACAACATCTGTAGCTACATCAACAAATTCTAAAGCGTTTGCTGCACTGTTAACTTTAACTGTTTTACTTGCAGCTCCTGTAAAGTTTGCTGGAGTATCTGTAAGCCCTGCAAAATTACCGGCTGGTGTTGTAACTGTAACAAACTCAACTGCATCACCAGCAGAGTTTACTTTAAGTGTTTTACCAGCAGCACTTCCAAAGTTAGCTGGTGTGTCAGATAATCCTGTAAATGTAGAACTACCTCCACCACCACCTCCACCACCGTCATCGGCGATGATAAATGCAGATGAAGAAGAATCATATTTTAGTATCTTACCGTCAGCTACACCGGATGTATTTACATCTGATAAAGCATTTAATCCAGTAACTAAAGTTGGTTTGTTTAATATCTGTGCGTCTCCAGAACTAGCGTTCCAATCAGCATTAACATTAACTTCTGCACCAGTTTCTATGCCAGTTAACTTTGTTTTTTCTGCATCTGTATAAGCATTAGTGTTTGACTCTGCTTCGTATGCAGTTTTTATTTCTGCACCTGTTTGATCTGCTGTAGCAGCAGTTTCTATACCGTCAAGTTTAGTATGATCTGCGTCTGTAAACACATTACTGTCACTAGCAGATTCAACTAATGTTCTTATTTCTGATGCTGTTTGGTCTGCTGTTGCTCCAGTTTCTATTCCATCTAACTTTGTAAAATTAGCGGAAGACATACTACCAGCTACTGAGCCAGAAGATATTTGTAGTTTTGAACCGTCTATAGCTGCACTAGCACTTATATCAGCATTAACAATAGTTCCATCTTCTATTTTCGATGATGTAACTGCTGAATCTTGTATATCTTCAGTTTCTATAGGGCGAGTTTGTAACTCGTGAATTGCATATAATGCTTGTTCCGTATTAGCGTTTAAGTCAGTTGCTCTTATAGATGAACCAGCCGCATATACAGCTTTAGGATCATCATCACCTGTAGATTTACCAACAGTTGTTTCTCTATATACTCTTACGCGTACTCCTGATTTAGGAGCACCAGTACTTTCCTGTACTGAACTATCTACACTTGTATTATTAAAAGTTATTTTGGTGGGATTGCTTGCAGTATCGACTGCATATTTAGTTGTCGCTTGTGTTACTCCATTAAGAGCAACTTTTACATCTTCAGTTTGTATGACAGGGAAGGTGAACGTAAATTCCAGATCGGAACCATTGGGTGCACCTCCACCATTGTCGGTGTATGTAATTGCCATTTTCTCCTAAGAGGTTTATTGGGTAGGCGGATTATTTGTTTTTAAGTTGTATTATTTCTGTTGTTTGATTCTGAAACGATTCACCTGATTTTCTAGATGCTTCGTTGTTATCTATCTTTTGATTTCTAGCTTCTTGTACAAGTCTTATTATTTCTGGATGATCCTGAATACTTGCCCATGCTTTTGCTTTTGCTTTAGTAAATGCTTTTTCTATTAATTGATTATGTCTATAAGATTTAGGTTCAATGTTATCGTTACCTTTTCTCAAATCTTCTTGCATTTCAGCTATTGAAACTGCTATTTCAGGATATAATTCTGGATCTGCATATTCATTAAATATTTGCTCAAGATTTCTACCTTTACCATCTTTATAATTTCCAATAGCTTGTTGGAATAAAGATCTAGCAACATTACTTTTACTTAAATCTACTTTTAAATTTCCAGGAGCAGACGTTACTGTAGTTCTTAAATCGTAACCACCTGTATGTAGTAAACTTCTGCCAGCACTAGGTTTAAGACTAAATGAAATAGGACTTACTGCATTGAATATACTTTCAATAAAGTTCCAATCTCTAAGAGGTTCTCCATTTAATATGTCATATTTTACAGGTAATTTTCCTGTTAATCCTTTAACACCTAGACGTTCTGTTGCAAGGTTTCTATTTCTTATAGAATCCCAAAGATTTTTATTAAGCTCCCTCATATGAGGATTAAGAAGTTTACCAATATCATTTCTCAATGAGCCACCAATAGGAATTGGTGCAAAGTTATTAAGAATATTACCAGCAACTCTTCCAAAACCTTTAGTTGATTCAGGATGAGCAATTTCTACTAAATCACTTAAACCTTGTAAATATGACTTAGTTGTCATACCTTGTGCAATAGCAAGAGATACTTGCCATAACTTTTCTTCTGCCCATTCTGGACCCATAAGTTTCATATTGTCGCCAATATCAGCAACAGTCGAAAATATTAGATCATATGGTTCTAAAGATTGATAACCAACTCTTAAACCACCAAACGACATAGTTTTTCTAAACCAACCTGTATCACTCCACATAGCTCTTTGTGATCTATCGAGTGGTCCATTACCTGTTAGTTCGCCAGCCATATATTTTTGAGCTGCCATAAAAGTTACAGCAGAACCCATTGCCTGTCTTCCAGCCATTAAGTTCTGTGCCTGTTTTAAATCATCAATAGTTTCAATACCAAATTTGGCATATAACTCTGGATTCTTTTTTAATTTTGCAGCCGTACCAGTTATAATTACTCTACTTTCTTCTAGTATTAAAGACATTAATGGCATGTTTTTAACGTTCATTTTCAGACCGTTAACACCTGTTCTTGCAAATAAAAAGAAAGGTCTAATTAAAGGAGTAGTGTTAAATAGTTTTTCTAACTGATTACCAAACCTACCCATATCTTGAGTAAGAGTTGCTTCTCTAAATTGATATTGCAAAGCTTTATCTGCTTCAATACTGTAGTCACCAAATTCATCAAAGTATTGACTGAAATGTAGATCTTCCGCTTGCTTTAATAAATCAGGTGTAATTTCTTTAAAAGTTCCTGAATCTACTGCATCATAAACTTGTTTAAAAGCCTGCTCTTTTGATCTGGCTCTTCCTAATAAATGTCTAAAAGTATCATCAACAGAAGCTAACACTCTTGGAGACCAACTAAACAACTTGTTGTTATTTAATGTTCTAGCTACGTTACCAATTCTCCATGCAGCTGTATCTGCCTGTGCTCTAACTTGATTAGGATTTTTACTAAATCTTTCTTCAACTGCTTTTCCATACATTGTCCATTTGTTTTCAGCAGATCTGTCAAATTCAGTAAATCTGCTTTTAACATTTGCTATGGGTTTTGAAAAGTTAGAATCTAAGTTTCTTTTAAATACTTTTAAAGCTTCAGGAATTAGTTCAAACATACCTCTTGTATGTGCGAGTGATGCTGAGAATAATCTCTGATCACCTGTTAATCCCATACGCATAGAAGCACCTAATAGTTGGTTAATACTATTTAAATATGCATTACTTGTAGTACCGATAATTGCTCTTAAAGGTGTTTTACCACCACTTAAAGTACTGTTAATTAACATACTTTGAAGTTCTTCAATTACAGCACCAACATTCTGTTTACCTTGAAACTCACCACCCATTACTTTGGCTCTCATCCATGCATCAAAATCTTGCCAGTTTTGGATTTTATTAGACATTTGAAAGACTTCTAATATGGCTTCTGCAAGCTCATCAGATTTACTATCTTTCATCATTTGCATCATTAGACGTACACCATCTACGGTTTCGTCATGCATTGTTTTTACAGCCTTATTAACCACTTTTACAGTTCCTGGTCCCTTAAGTTTTAGGAACTCAGATCCCATAAAATAACGTGCTCTTTTAACATTAGTTAGTCCAAAAATTAATCTATCTTCTATAGACTGCATTAAGCCATCAGCAGCCCATACATCCATTTCATCAATAAGTTCTTTACCAGCAATACCAAGGTTCCTCATTTCTTTAAACAAAGCACCATTAACTAAGTCAGCTACTAGAACATTTTCCATAGACCAATGTTCTTGATTTTTCATCCAAGGTCCATCGCCTGTACCGCCAGGTTTGTCTTTAAGTATTGGTTCCCAAAACTCTTCTGAAGTTTGTGCCGTAGCTCTACGACCCATGACTTCTTGCATACGGTCATAAGCTGGCTGGAAAGCTTGTCTAAAACCTATATTATTTGCACGAAGATCCTTCATTAAAGTTTGAAAGCCTTCTTCACCTAATAACTCTTTAGCTTTATCTTGTAAAAATTTAACAGTATAACCAGAATCTCTAGCACCTTTTGCAGCTTGCAAAGGGGACATAACAGAATCAGTTCCACCTATATTCTTCTCTACACCTATTGAATTATCTATTCTATTTAACTGTCTATGAATACCAAATAGGTTTCCTTTAGCATAGTTAGATGTTGGAGATCCCTGTCCAGGCTGGGCTATTGGCTTGTTCTTATGCCCTCTCATCCCAGATCTAGTTATTGCTGTAGATGGTTTTGGTTTAGTAGATCCCTCAATAAGGTTATCTGTTCTACCGGCTAATTCAGCAGGGTCGGGTATAACATCAACATCAATAGTTTGACCACTTAACTGTCTTTCAGGCATGTAAATACGACTTGTTCTGTCATACTCCACTTCTTCAGCTAATTCTGAAATACCTTTTTTTACAATTTGATCATCAACATTGGCTCTTCTACTTTGTGCAACTAATGCTCCACTTTGTGGGTTATGTACTCCTAATAAATGGTCAAATACTTTACCTAAAGTTAATTCTTCAAGAACATTTTTTAAGGTCAGTACTAATGGTGAATCGTAATCGTTAGTAGCAATAGCACCAAATACATTCTTAGCCCAAGGCATTCTTTCTACTATCTGTCCTGATACGTTATCCCCTTGAGAATATTCAGACATACCAGCAACAATAGCTTCCTGTTTCATTAAGCCTTTAACACCAGCTCCTTTTACTAAGCGAGCACCTAAACCATATTTAGTGACACCCTGTACAAGTGTTCCCCACCAAGAGTTTTGCCAAGGATCTTGTATATTTTTTAATGGGTCCCAATCTAATTCGTACTTCTCTCCTGTATAACGGTTTATCATACCGCCAGTTTCTGGATCTCTTTTCATTTGACCAACGAAAGGTGTCATATCTACCAATCGTTCTGGAAATGTGAGTGCCGATGAGACAAGATCAATTCCACCTTTATAAATACTATTTCTTATTTCCATAGGAACATCGCCTTTTAAAGCGTGTTTCCTTTTCATAAAAATTTGAGAATTTTCTAAAGCTGTTTTACCTGTGTAAATTTCTGGGTATTTCTGTTGATAACCCCATTTACCTTCATCTTCTTGCCAAGGTGTACTTAAATTTAGTTCTTCAAATTGAGGATGATTACGTAAATCTTGTCCATCAACCATAAACTGTGAATCATCTTCTTGTTGTTCTTCTTCAACAACATCTAATTCTGGTTCTAAATCTAATTCTTCTTGTAAGTTTTGATCCATAAACTCACCGGCATCGCGTGCGATAGCCTCGTAGTCTATTTCTTCGTTCATTTATACTCCGGTTAAATTAATTCCAGGCATTATTAAATCTGTGTCAGTATTGAAAGTAGACTTAAATACCGAATACTCGTCATCCGTAGAATCGAGATATTTTTTGATATCTAGAACATCTTTCCCTGCCTGATAAATACTGAATTGATTAGGTTTATATGTAAGTTTTCTATTTACATCTTTAAGAGTTTCATCTTTTAATATTGCATTATCTAGTTGCTCTTCCCCAGCTCCTTCTTCTACTAGTCCTTTTGATCTTTCATCTAATTTTAATTGAGCATCCATAATGTCCCAACCTTGTATGTCAGGAAACTTACGGGCAATTCTTTTAAAGTAATCTGGAACTATTTTCTTACCTAATTTCTTATATTTTCTAGCTAATTCAAGATGTTCATCAACATGTGGAAGTTTATTATTTTTTAAATAATCCATCATATCTTCAGTATCTTCAAAATCGCCAGCAGCTTTTTCAATAGTGCTCCAAACTTCTCTAGTTTCTTTAGCTTGTTGTTTAATACTTGCTTTATCTATTTTACTTTTTCGGAAATAAATCCCACTACTATCTTTTTCAGTTATTTTGCCATCTTTTCCAGCGAAATTTTCTTTAACTGCATCTAAAGCAATTTTATGAGCCTGTGCTGGATCAGTATATGTAAGTGCAGCTAAGTACTCATTTTCATAATCTGCTTCAGCATTAGTCAAAGCGTTATCGTATTCAGCATCTGAATCTTCCGCAGCTAATGTAGTAATGGTTTTTAAATAAGCTTTTATTGATCTATCAGCTTTTTTTTTAAATGTATTTTCAGTTAATATATCCTGATCTGATTTAACTTTACTTTTGTACTTTTTCTTAACTGCTTTAGACAATCCATATAGATCAGATTCTATGAGATAACCTCTACCTCCAGCTTCCGTATTTAAATGAAAGTCTAAAGTTTCTGTATCATCGTTATCTTCAGCAGTTAAATAGTCATTCATCCAATCAGGAGGATTTTCCTCTCCTGTTTCAGATGTCCATCTTTTAATATATTTAGCTTTATCTTCATCACTAATTGCTTCTTCACTGCTAACTTCAAGTTCTCTCCAATCAGCTTCAATATTTTTTTTAGCAGCATCAAATTGATCTAATCTTGCTTGAGCAGCTGCTTTTGCGTCTTCTGCTAAATCCTCTTCTAACTTTCTCCATCTGTTTTTCCATTTACCAGCTGTAGTTTTTTCTCCATTAACAACAATTTCCTGATCTTTAATTGCTTGTAATTCTTCAAGTGTCATATCGCCGTTTAAAACAGCGTTTTTCATTACAGAAAAAGTTTCATCTAAAGCATCAGCATAGTTATAACCATTACCATCTTCATCAGCAGTAATTTTAACTTTACCTAGTAAAGCATCAAAATCTTTATCTATTATAAATTGATTAGCTGCTTCTAAACGATCATCAATACCAGTTCTTATAGCATCATCTTTTTCATACTTTTTATATAAAGTGTTATGAGAAGAAATAGCTTTATCATAAAAACCAACATTCTCATCATTTAATAATGATGGGTTAACTGAACCTAAATCATTCTGCCTCATGTACTCTCTTCTAAGAGCCTTCATAGCAATCTTTTTTTGCTCTAAAGTTTCAGCAGTTTGTGGTGTAAATTTAACTCCATTAGCTTCTAATTCTAAAGTTTCATTATTCTTCATCTCACCGGTTATCCAATCTTCATAACCGTCAGCTGCTATTTTTGATTTTGCTCTTACATAATAATAAAGAGCTGCACCAGATAAATTGTGTATCTGTTTAGCTTCCTGGAAAGTTGACCCTTGTTCTAATGCAGAGTTCGCTGCTTTAGCTAAATCTTTTTCATTAGTTAAAATGGTATCTCTATTTTGCACATAATCTAAATAGTCTTCGTCAGAAATATTAGGATTACCAGTTTGTTCTTTTGATTCTAGATGCTCTTCAGCAACTTTAAGCTCCATATCTTTTTGCAACTGCGCATCATCTCTTTTGTACTTATCTTGTACAAATGTATCTAATGATTTTGAAAAACCTTTAAAAGATTCTAATTTATCTAAATCTCTTTGTCTTTCAGATGCGATCATATTTTGATCAAACCTTTGTGCACGAGATGCATTATTTTGTTCTCCTTGAGTTAAGTTATCAAGGACTCTTCTATATGACATATTTTTCTCCTATACAAATGTTTGTTGGAAACTTGACCCTAAAGTTGCAGCACTATTAGTTGGTGCTTTTTGAGCAAAGTAATCATCCATTTCACCTTGAAGAACACTTTTATCTCCACCAAATACTGGTGCACTATAAGAAGGCACTTCCATAGTTGTTAATTGCCCAGAAATAGATGGACTATCTTCACTAGGTGTCCAAGGCATATTTTGTAAACCAGTTCCTGATCCTTGGTTTTGATCCTGATTCGGAGACTGCAAAACATTGTTCCAGCCTGGTTTGTTGGTGTTTCCTTTATACTGGTTATATCTGCTTAAACCAGCTTGACCAATCTGTAAAGCTGTACTTAAAAAACTAGGACCTTTTCTGTATGACTCTAATATTGGAGGAGCTTCAGGGCTAGGTCTTCCAGTTATATACTCAACGTATTTACCTTGAGCAAAGGAAGCTAAATTTCTTCCGGCTTTATCTTGGAACAATATTGCACTATCTCTAGAGAATGCAGCAGCAGCTCCCTGAGCAGCCCATTGTGCTCCTTTCTCAGCTATGCCACCTCTTCCTGATCTTCTACCAGCCTGCTCTCTACCAGCTCCAGCATTAATCATTTTAGTTAATATTTGCTGCTGTGCTATGGCAGATTTGCCCATAGTTTCTCTAGCTTGTAACTGAGCTTCAGCAATAGCATCTTTGGTCTCACGCCATTTGTTATCAACTGCAATATCACCATCTATTTTATCGTTTTCCCATGCAAGTTTTGCATTACGATTTTTGGTGTTATAAGCGTTTATGGCTAGTTGGTTTTGTCTACGTATTGCATCATTTTGTCGTGCAACATCTCTTTTTTTTTGGCTATATCCGGCAAGAGCACCTACAGCATCGAGACCAAATCCGATACCGGCACTCTGCCCAGCACTTAGTTTTCCTACTTTTGCGCACATGGTATTTTACAAAATTCAATAAATGGTAAATAATTTGGACCATGCAAAACTTCTCGAAGAAATTTGAAGCCCAAAAACTTTAATAGTCTTAGGTGTGCTGTATTGCGTTTATCGCAAATATTCCATAACAGTGTTTCAGTTCTCTTATCTAGCCAGCGTTTAGCTTCTCTAGAAAATGCAAATGGATATTGATGTATGACAGGTGTGCATAGCATCCATATTCTTCCATCATCATTCACTCCAGCCATGCCAGCAGTCTTGCCGTTTGGCATAGTGAAATAGATATTTTCTCCAGATTCTAAAAATAGAGGGAGATGGATAGTGGGTAGTAATCCA
>NZVG01000003.1 GCA_002698145.1 Methanobacteriota archaeon
ACTTTCTATGAACAAACCCACTGATTCGCTTTGCCCCAATCAAAGGGATTGCAGTGGGTCGAATCATTCGCTCCCCACTGCCAAGAGGGATTATCAAAGGGGGCCCTTTGCAAAAACGCCCTATCAAAGGAATCGCAGTGTATCTTTTCTGTGCCTCTTCAGTACTTCTCTAAGTTCTAATTTTGTAGGCGATAATATAATCTAAGTCATTGGATGAAAACACAGACAATGAGAGTTAGTTCAAAAAAGGAGTCAAGTGATGTTGATTCTGATGAAAGAGAAAGGATACTCTCTGCAATGCAAGAACAAGGATTTCAATTGAGCGAAGATGGATCGAAGTGGGAGAAGATTGAGAATGGCGAGGCTACGAAAACTATCGATTTTCCCAATGAAAAACTCTTGAATGATTCCAATACCTTTAGTTTTATACTGATAACCCTATCCTTTTTATCCATAATAATTGCACCCAACGCAGAAGGTATGTTTTTCTGCTACGCCTCTCCTATACTTCTAATAATAGCATTTACTTTTATGTTGGTTGGAAATGAGGGACAAAACGGCTACACAATTGTATTTTTCATTGTTGTGGGAATGATGTATTGGGTCGTCGTCTATCTAGTCCTTGGCGACATATTGAGCGGAGACATGTATGGGGGAGGGAGTCTTGGTGGTTTATCAGAATGGGGCGGGCCCTAGTCTAATCGTTTCAGGATTGAATCAAAGGGTCTATCCGAATACCCATTGCTCAGGTATGAACCAATCAATGGGCTTGCAGTGGGTCTTGTCAGACGCTACCCTCTGTGATGGATATTGGCTCCCTATTCCCACTCAATGGTACCTGGTGGTTTGTGGGTAATATCGTAGACAACACGATTCACAGCACCCTTGACTGTGTTGGTAATTCGAGTGCTGATCTTCTGTAGGATACTGTGCGGTATTTCTGAATATCGGGCAGACATACCATCCATGCTTCTTACTGCGCGCACAACAATGGTTTCTCCATATGCTCGAACGTCGCCGTGTACTCCTACGGAGCGGACTGGAAGCAATGCTGCAAAGTATTGCCATGGCAATTCCATTTCGCCAGCTTCAGCTCCTGCCTCAAATTCTTCTTCGACAATTGCGCATGCTTCTCGAACAACTTCAACACGTTCAGGTGTTAATTCGCCGAGTGTTCGTACCGCTAGGCCGGGACCTGGGAAGGGTTGGCGCTCTGCCACGATTATATCCAGTTCTCTAGCAAGTTCACGGACTTCGTCTTTGTACAATTCTCGTAGAGGCTCTACAACTTCTAAGGTCATATCTTCCGGTAATCCGCCAACGTTGTGATGCGATTTAATGGTGTCACGAACACCACCACCCGATTCGATCCAATCCGGTGCAATCGTACCTTGAACGAGGTATTTTGCACCACATTTCTTTTGCTCGTCTTCAAAAATTCGAATGAACAATTCACCGATGACCTTTCGCTTTTGTTCAGGCTCAGTGACGCCTTGAAGGGCCTCAAAGTAGCGATCTGCTGCTTTGACCGTGATGAGATTAATGCCTTGCTCTGCGAGCATGGCCTCGATTTCCTCGGTCTCATTTTTCCGCATGAAGCCTGTATCGACGTAAACACAGTGCAAGAGGTTACCAACAGCCCTGTTGGCGATTACAGCCGCTACGGTCGAGTCCACACCACCTGAACACGCAATGATCGCAACATCATCGATGGTTGCTTTCATTTGCTGAATCGATTCTTCGATGAATTCAGGCGCATCAAACATTTCAAGCCCTGCCGTTCACTTCTCGATCCATCTGGAGTACACGCTCTATTTGGTCGAGTTTGTCTTGAACGAGGCGTTGTGCCATCTCATCGTTGACAAGGGCGAGCATCTGAACAGCAAGATGACCTGCGTTATCACCACGATCAACACCAACGGTCGCTGCTGGAACACCGGGAGGGAGTTGAACGATTGAAAGAAGAGAATCGAACGGTACTCGCCCACCGCATGGGACACCAATGACTGGTTTGGTAGTTAATGCAGCGACTGCACCTGGTAAAGCTGCTGCAAGACCAGCCATGGCGATGAATACTTTGCATCCATCCTCTTCGGCTTTGTGAATAATGTCCTCAACAAATTTTGGGGAACGATGTGCAGAAGCAACACGCAATTGGTAGTTTACGCCAAATTTGTCAAGCACTTTTGTGCACTTTTCAGCAATCGGCATGTCAGACTTCGAGCCAAGTAAGATAGATACATCCATGACTAAACCGCATCGCGGGTAGTTCTTTTAGATGACCCTTCACTCTTCTTCGGATAGAAAATGCTGGAGATTGAAAATGTCTTGAGAAAAGACATCGAGATGCAACCAACATCCATCGTCTTCAAACCGACAATACATGACAGCCAGTTGCCGATTCGTTCGAGAAATTGCCATCAGTCCATTGGTTGGTTTTGCATTGATGATTTTCCAATGGCCCATGCGTTTTGCATTGAGTTTGAGGTATTTCGAAGCGACCCATTCCTTACGAAATTGCACACCATAACCCGCTGAGGTTTTGCTTGCAACTCGAAACGTGGTCACGAACAATCCTGCACTGAGAGCAAGCGCAAGCCACAAGGATGCAGTTTGTAGAAATACGAAGGTCATCGAAGTCAAGAGCAGAATGGCACTTAGGTGGACGCCCCTGTGTAGAATAAGGACACGACGCTGTGAAAAGGTTGAGAGCAAAGCAAGACCGAGAAGGATATCTGAAATCAAAATCAACCATGGAACGAATGCGGTGTATCTGCCGGAAATGAGCATAAGAACTGGGAAGGCCATTGTTAGCAATGATGCGGCCATGGTGAAGAGAGGAATTATCATGACTGCTTTTTCTTCGGATGGGTACCATCCCTCAACAAACAGCCCTACCATGACCATTGGAGTGCAGTCGAGTTCTTGTGTTTGTTGGGTATCGGCGATGAGGTTATATCGACAATTCAGGACGACCAAGTATGGAACAAGTCTACAGATGCGACTCTGAATCATTCCTCGCTCGTTTGGATGAGCATCGTGATTTGCACGTAATTCATCGTGGCCAAGAAGTGCAGGTTTACAGAGGACTGTTCCAATTTGTAATTCTTACATACAACGAAATTGGTGATGAATTGTTGGTAAGGTTCCGCCCAAGCATCACAATGCTTGGTTTGCTTATGCTTTCTTCAATTATTGTAGCAACCGCTTTCGTTGTCGCCTGGTGGTGGCTGGTTGTTGAGTTGGCACTTCTTGGTATGGCGTTGATCATCTATTCCTCACAGCTGACATGGGAATTGTTGCAACATACCCAAGAGTCGATTACGCTTCGATCTCATTCGTCGTCAAATGGGTGACGCAAGCAAAGATTCCTCGCTGCATAGACTTCATCAACTCGGCGAACCGGTGTGGTTGTCGGAGCGTTGTGAAGTGTCTCTGCGTCCAACTGAAGCACCTTACAAAAATCTCTTGCAAAGGTATCGAGTGTTTCTTTCGATTCTGTCTCTGTTGGTTCAATCATCATGCATTCTGGAACAACCAATGGGAAATACACTGTTGGCGCCATGTAGCCCATGTCCAAAAGGCCCTTAGCGACATCCATTGCTGAGATACCGTGAGCCTCTTTCGCCGGCCCGAGCGAAAGTGTGAATTCGTGTTTGGCAACAACCGTATCTGCACCATCAACAAAGAGGTGGTCCACGCCTGCCGCTTTTGCCTCACGATGAATCGCGTGACGCAGATAATTGGCATTCAAGACTGCATGTTCAGACATTGTTCTGAGTTCCTTTCCATAGCGGCGATAGTACGCCCAGCAGCGGAGTATAGCTCCTGCGTTTCCGTGCCATTGCTGGATCTTACCAATGGTATGTTCGGGTTCGTGCCATGTGTACCAGTATGCATCGACAGCCCGAGATTTCTCATCAGAACTTGGTTCTCTTCGCGCCACAATAGGAGAGGGGAGGAACGGTGCGAGATGTTCCTTGACTCCGATTGGACCAGAACCAGGCCCTCCACCACCGTGGGGTTGACTGAAGGTTTTGTGGAGATTGTAGTGAACCGCATCGAAGCCCATCAATCCTGGACTTGTGCGTCCAAGAATCGCATTGAAATTAGCGCCATCGTAATACATCAGGCCTCCGACGTTGTGAACGATTTCAGAAGCTTCAGCGATGTTTTGCTCGAAGAGCCCGAGCGTGTTTGGATTGGTAATCATCATTCCAGCTGTATCGTCACCGACGACAGCACGAAGTGCAGATAAATCGATACGACCGTCTTCCTGGCTTGGGATTTCGATGATTTCAAAACCAGCCATAGCAGCACTGGCTGGGTTGGTTCCGTGCGCAGAATCGGGTACAATGACCTTGGTTCGATGGTGTTCACCTCGATGGCGGAAGTACTCTTGGAAGCATCGAATCGCCGTGAATTCGCCTTGTGCGCCAGCGACTGGTTGCAGTGTAACCGCATCCATTCCAGCACATATGGCGAGCATTTCTTGCATTTCGTAATAGATTGAGAGAAGGCCTTGTAGTTGGTGCTCCGGTTGATGCGGGTGGATATCAGCAATACCGGGCAATTGGGCAACCACTTCGTTGACACGGGGATTGTGTTTCATCGTGCAAGAACCGAGTGGGTAAAATCCGGTGTCGATTCCGAAATTCCGCTTTGAAAGCCATGTATAGTGACGCACCATTTCAGGTTCGGATAGTCGCGGCCAGCGAGGAAGTTGTTTGCGAGCCATGTTCGACGGCACTTTCAATTCTGAGGCAGATATGAGTGGTGCAGGTTGTGAATACCCCTTGCCTTCTGCACCGTAATGGTCGAAGAGACGACTCATGCTTTCACCTCCTCAACCCACATGGATAGCGATTGTACCAACCGATCAATGTCTTTTTGGCTGGTCTGATCGGTTACCGTCAACAACATCTGGTTGGTTTTCTCAGGATACCAATTTGACACGTCAAATCCACCAACAACGCCTTGATTCTCAAGGAAGGATAAGCAAGATGAGGTTGTTGCGGGCAATTCGACAACAAACTCGTTGAAGTGCGATTGTTGCTCGTACGGGAGGGATATCGAATCAATTGTTTTGATTTGTCGCTCCAATTGCGTGCATGCAGCCATGTTACGAATTGCCAGATGTTCAAGTCCTTCTGGACCCAACAACGACATGTGCATCGCTCCCATAAGAGCAATCAGAGTTTCGTTGGTACAAATGTTGGACGTGGCGCGGTGTCGGCGGATGTGTTGCTCACGTGTTGAGAGTGTCAGACAGTAGGCTTCCTTGCCATCTACATCGATGCTTCTTCCGACAATCCGACCCGGCATCAAACGCAGGTATGGCTTTGTGCAGCCAAAAATACCGTAGATGGGGCCCCCTCCTGTGATCGGACTACCAAGAGGTTGTCCTTCACCGACAACAATGTCTGCACCATAGTTCCCTGGTGCCTCAAGCAACCCCAGCGATATCGGTTGTATTCCAACAATGAGAGCGGTGTTGTCGCCGATTATTTCCTTGAGAGAAGGATAGCCATCGTCAACGACACCAATCGGATTGGGTTGTTCCACATAAACAGCGCATGAGCCACGAGCACGCTCTGCATCGTTGAGGTTGATGCAGCCGTTTTCATCATGCCGTAGAGTCTTAATTTCAATCCCTGCTCCTTGACAGTAATTATGGATCACGGAAACACGATCAGGAGGGGTAAGTTCAGAAATGTACACGGTGTCTTTCTGTTCCGCTTTTCGGTTGTGTACTCGAACTGCGCAGGTCAGAGCTTCTGCTGCAGCAGTTGACCCATCGTAAAGCGAAAGATTGGTGATTGGCATTTCGATCAACTCAGAAATCAGCGATTGAAATTCCCACATGGCTTGGAGCATACCTTGCGAAACTTCAGGCTGGTACGGGGTGTAGGACGTGAGGAATTCACCTCGGGTTACAAGTTGAAAGACGGACGATGGTACAAAGTTACGATACAAGCCTGCACCGAGGAACGACGGTTGGTCACCCAATGCGAGGTTTGCGCCAAGGAGCCGCTTTGCGTCGGCCAACAACTCTTCTTCGCTCTGCGCCTCTGGTAACGGTAGGTCTGCGACCATGCGGACCGATTCAGGGACATCTGCGAACAATGCATCAATGGATTCAACACCCATCTCGACCAACATTTCTTCTTCTCTTCCAAGATTCGGTAATTGGTCAACCATAGGACTCGCCACCCGCAGACAACCCTACCAATCGCGTAGCGCTCATAATGTTCGTCATTGAACCGCCAAGAAACGAGGGCCGTCTATACAAAAGGAGGGCGAATTATAACAGCCTTAACCGATGAACGGGGACTTGCCGCGATGAGAACTTCATCTCCCTCACTCACACCAGAAATGTAGCCGATTCCAACTCCTGTATTTCCGAGCGAAGGAGAGGGTGCTCCAGAGGTTAATTGACCAATTTTGGACCCATCCATTGACAGTACGTCCTTGCCTGGTCGTGGCAACGGCCCGCGCTCAAGATACTTGATTCCCCACCAGCGCTCATCGGAGGCAGCATGATTGATGACACGATCACGTCCGATGAATTCATGTCCAATATCAAGACCGAAAGGGACGTTTGTTTCCCACGAATCTCGGGCAAGGAAAGTGTGTGATCCGTCATCAAGTCCCGGCCACAAGAAATCCACTCCAGAGAGGAGGTAGCCCTTTTCCAGACGCAGTGTATCTCTGGCACCGAGACCAACCGGTGTCGCACCAGCATCAACAAGAGCACGCCAAACCTTCGCCACCAAATTGTTGGGGACAAAGATCTCATATCCGGCCTCACCGGTGTAACCAGTCCCTTGAATCCACCCTTCAACACCGAGTTTGTTTTCGGATAGCGAGGACCATTTGAAGCGTCCAACGTGCTGTCCTTCTCCGAAAGCGATGTCCAAATGCTCCTTGCTGTGCGGTCCTTGGAGCGCAACGATGGAAACGTCAGGCGATAGGTTCTCGATGGTAACGTCTAGTTTTTCAGGTGAGCATTTCTGAAACCATTCCCACATGACATCGATCATCGAGGCGTTTGGCACACCAAGAATTTCAGTATCGGATACAACAGCAAAAATCATGTCATCAATAATGTATCCATCGTGGTCAAGGAAATGGGTGTATGCACATCGCCCGACGGGAATTTCTGTCACTTTTTGAGTTGCTACACCCTCCAGCCATTGGCGAACATGTTGGCCAGTAAATCGAAATGTGCCCATGTGCGATACATCAAACAGACCCGATGATTCTCGGGTAGCAATGTGTTCAGCCTTGATGTTGGAATACCAGATAGGGAGTTCAAAGCCGTGAAAATCGACGATGTTTCCATCAAGAGCAACGTGTTCGTCGTAGAGTGCTGTTCGGATCAGTGGTCCTTCGCTCATTGAATGCACGTCCTATTGGTTTGGAGGTAAACCTCGTTCAATATCCTTTCCAATCGATACAACGCATTGTAAAAATGAGTCCAATGATGCCTCTGAAATACTTCTGTTGGCGATGACTGAACGGAGTACGATGTTGCCATCAATCGTACTTCGGCTGACCATAAAACGACCATCGTGGATGAGACGCTTGCGCAATTCGGTGTTGATGTGGTTCAGGTTCTCTTCAGGAGAGGAACCGACGTACCTAAAGCAGACATTTGTCCACATCCTGTTGCTCATCATTTCCAGAGATTCGTTTTCATTCACACTGCGCTCGAGATAATCTGCCAGTTTCATGAAACTGTCGAGCATCTTTGCCCATCCTGCATCTCCGATTTCTCGCCATGCCAGCCACAACTTGAGCGCATCATTTCGCCGACCGCATTGCAGAGAATAAAGGCCCAAATCGACATCCTCACCCGTTTCGAGATAGAGGTAATGAGCCGTATTGCCGTTGGAGCAAACGGCCCGTAGAATCTCAGCATCCTTCACGATGAAGGCCGAGCAAATCAGTGGAATGCCCATCATTTTGTGCGCATCCCAGCAGAAGCTGTCGGCGAGTTCAATACCATCCATTAACGATCGATACTGAGTGGAGAAAAGACACGAGCCTCCCCACGCAGCATCGACGTGCATCCACAAGTCGTATCTGTGCGCAATCTCAGCAACTTCTCGAAGTGGGTCAAAACTACCACGAACCGTTGTCCCACTCGTGGCGAGAACTGCAAAAGGTATCTGACCGTTTTCCAACGCCCGCTCAATTTCATCCTCAAGTGAATCCGCTCGCATTTGGCCTTGTTCGTTGCATCGAATTTTGATGAGGTTCGATTGGCCTATACCAACCACATTCGAAGCGATGTTGAATGAGTAGTGGGACTCCTCTGAAACAAAGGCAACCATTTTGGTTCCATCAAAACCCGATTGACTTGAAAGAGGGACTTTCGACTGGCGAGCGCAAAGTAGACCAAGCATGTTCCCATTTGATCCACCCGTTGTAAGCGTTCCTTGGCTGGTACCGAAATCTGCAAGCTCGGCCATGCGCTTGAGGATTGAGGATTCGATTAGGGTTGCAATTGGCGCGATTTCATAGGTGTACATGGCTGTATTTGTGGCTGCTGTTACGAGCTCACCTGCGAGGGAGGCGATGGAGAGTCCTCCCCACAAGGGATTCATGAAGCCAGGAGCCGTGGTGCGAACCGAATGACTCAGTACAGACTCGATGTCGTCGAGTGCGGATTCAAGCCCACGCCCTTCCATTGGCAGTTTTAGATCGGAAGTTCGGAGAAGGGAATCGTGGGTTTGCTCGGATCGAATTCGAACATCACTTTGGCTTGAATCCAGAAAGATTTTCACCCGAGAGAGGACTTCATCGAGGAACGTTTCCGTGTCCATGTATTGGCTTCAATCGTAACCGGTCTTTGAACGTGGTCATCTATGCGCCAACATTTTGTCTATGCATTTTGCATCATTCATTACATACATTGAATAACTGAGGTGTTCAGCAACGGTCATGTTAGGAAACACTGGTGACGCTTGGTTGAATCGACTGCACATGCAACTCGCTCGAGAACTGCGAGGTCAAGGTTGGTCGCAAATGAACATAGCATCAATGCTCGGCACAACGCAGAGCACAATATCGAGACAGTATCAAAAGCCTATTACTGAATTACCGGGCTCAGCTGATGAATTAACAGTTGACGGCTGGGCAAAAGAGATTGCTGGCGGATTACTCTCCGTTGGCCAAAACGATGAGTTGCTTCGACAGAGATTTATCGTTGAATTTCAGTTCACAGGCAATCAGGTTCTTCGCTTTGACAAAACACTCACAGGCATGGATCTGGAAATAGACCAAAACGAGCACGCTCTCATCCGTCGGCTTGAGTGGGCCATCGGTCGGCTCGACTCTCGCTTGATTATGCCCGTTCTGCCCAAGGTTGGAATGAACATTGCTGCATGTCTAAATTCGGCAACGTCAGTTGAAGACGTCGCTGCTGTTCCTGGAAAGATAACAGCCGTTGAAAACGAACTCAGAACACACGGAAAACCACAATTTGGCTCGTCAAAACACTTGGCGCAGATGCTCTTGGAGGTAAGGAAAAACGATTCATCCAAATCTGCAATCATCAACGTACGGCCCCCAGGCGACCATGAGGGGACCGACATTGACGCAGTGCAAGAAGCATGCAATCTCTTGTCATGGGAGTTAGCAGATGCAGACCGCACTGGATTAGAAGATTCAAATTCGCAGATCGATGTTATCCTCGACATAGGGGACTTCGGCTGGGAACCGTCGCTCTATGTTTTGGGAGCAAGCCCATTGGACGTTGTCGACAGATGTCATACTCTCATCAAGACTCTGGAGGGATTGGAATGATTCGAATCAGCCTTATCCTTTCAGTACTGTTGTTGGCTCCCTTGTCGGGCTGCCTCGGAACGCTTGAGACGTTAGAAGAATGCGTTGTTTCCAACGGAACCGACGACAACCGACTCACAATTCTTACATACGACTCGTTTGCGATTCCCGATGAAGTACTCAACGAATTTACCAATCAGAGCGGTTACGAAGTTGATATCATGCGTGAGGGCGATGCAGGGAGTGTACTCGAGAAGATGTTGTTGACCAGCGATGCGCCGCAGGCTGATCTCGCCATTGGTCTTGACAACACGTACTTGCAAACCGCTCAGGACAATTGCCTTGTTGCTCCGCACAACGCTACGGTTCCGGATTTGAATCCGCTTACGCTCATACCATACGCAGAAGAAAGTGCCGTACCGTTCGATCATGGCTATATTTGCCTGAATGTCGACACAGAAGCATTGGATGAAAACAACCTTTCCATACCAACAACGCTGGAGGAATTAACCGGCGAAGCGTGGAGAGGACGAACGGCGTTCCCAAGTCCGACAACATCGTCCCCAGGACGGGCGTTCATGACTGCTACCATCGACTATTTTGAGCAAGATGGTACCGTTGACGCAATGACTTGGTGGGAGGACATGGCCAACAACGATGCGATTTTCAAGCCGGGTTGGTCAGAAACTTACGAAATCCACTACAGCGGTGGTTATGGTGTATGGGAAGAGGGTCATATCGGCGACGCATGGCTCACCGTATCGTACTGCCACTCACCCGGTGTCGAGGCTTACTACGGTGGCAACTCCACCATATCGATGGCCTTGGACATCGATCATGCTTCCTTCCATCAAGTAGAATATGCAACAAAAATCAACGGTGGAGGAGATGCCGCAGCGGTTCGTGAGTTCATTGAATTCTTGTTGAGCGAAGAAGTCAACGCAGAAATGCCGTTTTACAACTTCATGTACCCTGTTCGAGATGGATTGGATTTGCCCGAGACCGATGGATACCGCTACCACAGCCCCGTTCCATCCAATCCAGCTGAGGTCTCGAATGAACGCATCGCTGATGAAATGGAAGATTGGTTAGCAGCATGGAGAGATGCAACAGGATACCTCTGAGTTGACACCATGAAATCCACCGTTTTTCGAACGGTTCCCGTTGTCCTGTATCTTTCGATGATTTTGTTGCCACTTTTGTTCGCAGTCAATCGATTGATGCTCGTGACAGGTTCAAATCCGTTTGAATCAATGTATCTTATCGATGAACATCCATTTGGAGCTGAAGCACTCAGGTTCACGTTCATACAGGCATTCCTTTCAGCAGTCCTCACATTGGTCATCGGACTTCCAATCGCTTGGTGGCTTGGACGTTACCAATGGAGATTCATTGGAATAATTCGAGCGGCATTGACCTTACCGTTTGTCACTCCATCGATTGTTGCAGCGATGGGATTCTTGGCTTTAATCAGGAAGGACGGTGTACTCCATTCAATTGGCATCGATTTACGGACCGAAACTGGATTCATCGGCACTTTATCGTCAAGTACTGGCATCGAGAATTCAGGACACATCATCGCTTTGCTTGTTGCACATGCTTGGTTTAATCTTGCGCTTGTTGTTCGCTTTGTTGAACCAAAAATTGCCACGCTGCCGCCCAGATATGAGGATGCTTTTCGCATGTTACCCGTAGGAGAAACAACGCTCAATCGACTTGCACAGTTTTGGTGGCCGATGCTGAAGATTCCAATTCTCTCCGCCTTCACATTCACATTTCTCTTCTCGTTCACATCCTTTGCCCTGGTTCGTTGGCTTGCTCCCGACATGTGGACACTGGAAGCATTGATGGCGACCGTTGGTGGCTCGGCTGGTATTCCGAATTATAGGCTCGATGTAAGTCGATTTGTCCTCGGCGCTGCGACTCTTCAAGCAATTGTGTTGATCGCTGCTCTGAGCCTATCAGGTCGCTTGCAGCAACGAAATTCTCGAGAGATTGAGCTCGTTTCAGAAGGTTACTCTCGAACCACAATCGGCCGACCAGGTCTTTTGCCACGGATTGGTGTTCTCTTTGCCACCGTATTTGCGCTTGCACCCCTTGCCAGCATGGCCCTTGCATCGGTCAGAATACGCAATCGTACAACGGAATCATACCGCTGGAGTTTCGAAGCCTGGCAATCAGCGTTCCAAGGCGACTTATCGTATGCATCCGTTCCAGAAGCACTAACCAACTCACTCGTGTACGCACTTGGATGCCTTCTGATATCGTGCATCCTGGGTTTCTTTGTCGCACACAGCATTCATGCATTTGAAAAGCAAAAGCGATACAAACTCGCCCAAATGCTCGACGTTATGTCTATGCTACCGCTTGCGGTTTCCGGGGTGATGGTCGGAATCGGGGTCCTGCTTGGTGTATTGAAAATTTGGCCTGCACTTTTCAGTTTCTATGGCTTGCCGATGTTGCCCCATGCCATGTTGACGACACCGTTTGTAATTCGGATTCTGCTACCTGCAATGCGAGAAATCGATTCTGATTATGATGCGATGGGGATGGTTCTTGGCTACAATTCAACGCAACGTTTTTTCAAAATTAAAATCCCGTTATTGAAACCACAAATTGTTGTTGCTTCTGCACTGTCTATGGCCTTCTCACTCGGGGAATTTGGCGCTTCATGGGTAGTCCTGCGTTCTGGAGCATGGGACACGTTACCCATTTTGGTGGATCAACTCATGTCTCGCCCGAAATATTTCGAATTGGTCACACCTACTGCGATGGCAGCTGCAACTGTTTTGATGTTCACAACCTTCCTACTGTTTGTTATCGCTGAACGGTTTCGAACGCATAGAGGGGGAGGGTTCTGATGAGTTTAATTGTTCAAGACCTCGATGTTTCCTTCGGTCCAAACACCGTTATTTCAAACCTTAATTTTGAGATGAAATCTGGCGATATTGTGGCCATAATCGGCCCGAGTGGCTGTGGTAAGACAACCCTATTGCGAGCCATTTCTGGCCTTTTGAAACCAACCAAGGGAACCATCGTTCTCGATGGAGAAAACATCGAAAAACAGCCATGCGAGCAACGGGAAGTCGGAATGCTCTTTCAGCGACCAGTTCTTTTCCCATTCAAAGACGTCCTCGGCAACATCTTGTTTGCATACAAACGAAAGAAGGATGCAAACATGGACCAAGTCCATTCGATTCTAGGTGAATTAGGTCTAACCGGTAAAGAGAATCAGGCAATTGAAACACTTTCTGGTGGTGAGGCTCAGCGTGTTGTGCTTGCACGTGCACTGCTGACCCATCCACGATTGATGCTGCTTGATGAGCCACTCTCGGCGCTCGATGTCGATCTACGGAGAAAAATTGCGCAAGAAATCCGTTCCATACTCAAGGCCAGAGGCATACCTGCAATCCATGTAACTCATGACCCAGCAGAGGCGTCCATCATTGGCGATCGAGTTCTTCATTGGAAAGACTTGCAATCCAACGCTGAAACTTTGAACGAAGAATCCCCATTGCAGACCCAAATGATATGGGAACCCACTTCAGACACTGCAAATGACTCGTTGGATAAAGAGACCAATGACGATTAGGAGATTGAGGTGATTTTTCGACCGCATGGTTCATTGGAGCGACCTCATAGCCGTTCCTAAAGAGGACGAAGTAGATGGCGGACAACACCTGGCCCCTGATTGACCGATGGTGGCCTCAGCGAGAGGATTGGTCCCGATTCAAGTACGGCAGCTTTCTGTTGTCGCTGTTCTTGGTCTTGGGTGCGCTTCCCTACGGACTTATCAACCGGTTTTCGGCTTGGAGAGGAACCAGCACGCTTGCTGTTGATCTACCTATCGATTTCGACTTACCCTTCGTACCGTGGATGGTTGTCCCCTACTATTCATTCTACTTGTACTTCCCTTGGGCTGCTTGGATGGGGGCATCGGATCGACACAGAAAGAACGGACTGGTGTTCTTTCAACGACTTATCGCATCAGCGTGGGTGGCTTTCATCATCTTCCTGATCTTCCCTGTGGAAATCGAACTCCGCTCGCAAGCCTACGGTGCAGAAGGTCTGTTTGGCATGATGATGAGTGCGCTCCATGAAGCGGATGCTCCGTACAACGCCTGGCCATCCATCCACGTCTTGCTAAGCATCCTCGTGGTGTTTTTCGTTCGCTTCGTAGAAATAGAAAATGGGACATGGACGAACCTCCGTTCCATCGTAGCGTGGATATCATGCGCCTTGTTGGTAGCCTCAACGGCCCTCATCAAGCAACACTACGTGTTCGACGGTATCTCAGGCATCGCCCTTGCAATGGGATTGTGGTACGGCTGGATACGACCTGCTCTCAACTGAACAAAGCGCTGACGGCCTCAGCGTTTGTCAGGTAGATTGTGAGCCCAACTCCTGCCATAATCATCATCCACGATCCAACCATCTTGATCATTCCAGTCATTCGTCGCAAGAAATTGATCATAACTTGTCGCCCCAATCCAACCAATACTGTGACAAGTATCATCAAAATGAGGAGTCCGAACATGAGTCCCGACAAGCCTGAGAGTGTCGCACTGGTCCCAAGCGTCCCCAAGAAGATAACGAAAGGTAGGACTGCAGCAGCGGTGCAATCGATGGAGGCTGCAGCATATCCGATACCATACAAGTACATGTTACGCCGGGGCGTGAACGTTTCGTCCATTTCCGTTGTCGACCATCG
>NZVG01000004.1 GCA_002698145.1 Methanobacteriota archaeon
CATTAGTCACAAAGGAGGATATAAACAAATCATATGATACTAAAAAAAATAAAAACACATTATTTATTGATCTTTCCGTCCCCAGAAACATAGATGAAAATATCTCATCGATAGAAAGTATAGAGTTAATTAATATTGATAATTTAAAAGATATAGTAAATAAAAATTATAATAAAAGGAAAGCAGAGATTGATAAGTCCCAAAAAATCATTGATAGTTTTTTATTGGAGTTCGATGAGTGGGCTAACTCAAGACAATTGAGACCTTCAATTCTTTCTATTAAAAAGAAAATTAAAATTTTAATTGAAAATAACATGAATATTAAACCATCTATTGAAAAAACCAATGATGAAAATATTAATATCAAAATAAATAGAGTTTACAATAAACTGTCAGATCACCTAGTAAAAAAAATTAGAGTTGCAAGTAATAATGGAAGAGATAAAAAAGCTTTAGAGGTAATTAAAAAAATATTTAATGAAGAGTAGGAAAATTATTTTAGGAACAAGGGGAAGTAAATTAGCATTATTCCAAACCAATCTTGTCTTAAAAAAACTTCGAAGTCTTTATCCTAATTACTCATTCGATTTAAAAAAAATAGTAACAAAAGGAGATAAATTTTTAAATGAACCACTGGAATCATCAATTGAAAAAGGATATTTTGTTAAAGAAATTCAGGATAACCTTATAAAGGGCTCTATTGATATAGCTGTTCATAGTTTAAAGGATTTACCTGTTGACAGTACACCAAAATTAATTAATGCAGCAATATTAAGACGAGCAGATCATAGGGACTCATTCCTTTCTATTAATAAAACCCCTTTCCAGGATATAAAACCAAACTCAATAATAGCTACTTCCTCAAATAGAAGAAGAGCACAAATTCTTAAATTAAATCCTACATTAAAAGTCATTAGTATTAGAGGTAACATAGACACTAGATTAAAAAAATTAGATAATGGGTACTGTGATGGTTTAGTTCTAGCGGCAGCTGGATTAGAGAGACTAAAATTAAAAAATAGAGTTTCAAATTATTTTAATGAACAACAAATGCTTAATGCACCTGGTCAAGGTGCAATTGCTGTTGAAACAAGAAATGAAGGTGCTGTAAAAGATATCGTGTTAAGTTTAGATCATGAAAATACTAGAAATTGTGTTTATCATGAACGTTTATTTTTAAAGACTCTCATGGGGGGATGTACATCTCCTATTGGTGCATACTGCAAAATAGAAAATAATATAATAACCTTAAAAGGTACTATTCTATCAATGAATGGTATGGAAAGTATAACAAAAGAGCTTAAAATAGAGTATAACTCTAATGTAAATATCGGCATAGATCTTGCTAACTTAATACTAAATAGTGGTGGAGATAAAATTCTTGCCGAAACTCGATCATTATAAATAATAATTATGAGTTATAATGTTATTTTGACCAATGATGGTGAAATAGATGGTTTTAGTTTATTAAATGAAAAGGGAATCAAAACCTTTCATTACCCCATGATTAAAATATCTGCATTAAACTCTGATGTTTCCTTTTCATTAGATGAATATGACTTTTTCATATTTACTTCAAAAAATGGCGTAAAATTTTTTTTTGAAAAGGATACTGTAAAATCCCAAAATAAAACGTCAATAAAATGTATAAGTATAGGTTCTAAAACTAACAAAGCACTTCATGAATATAATATTGAACCTATTTATAGTGCCAAAAGAAGTTATTCAAGTGATTTATATAAGGATTTAAAAAATATAAAATTGCTTAACTCAAAAAAGGTTATGCTTATTCAAGGAAATTTAGCAAAAAATTACTTGTTTGAAAATCTAAAAATGATATGTTATTTAACGAAATTTGTTCCTTATAAAACAGAGATTATTAAAGAGTTGAATAAAAATTTGGAAACTTTATTAAAAAAAGAAAAAACCTATACTGTTTTTACAAGTCCGTCTGGGTTTTTATCATTTGAAAATTTGTACGATGTAAACAAAACATCCATTATAAGTATTGGAGAGACTACATCATCTTTTATTAAGGAAAGAGGATATGAACCTTTAGTTACTTCTCAAATGCAAAGTTATGAAGGTGTTGCAGAGACAATAATTTCTAATCTAAAGATAAATTGATTATGAGTTACCCTAATACTAGACTGAGAAGGCTTAGATATAACTCGATAATTCGAGATATGATAGAAGATGTTCATCTGAGAGTGGAGGATCTAATTTATCCTATTTTCGTTTGCGATGGAAACAATATAAAAAATGAAATTAAGTCCATGCCAGGTCAATTTCAATATTCGGTAGATAAGCTACAAGATATTTTAGATAAAATCATCTCAAGTAAAATTAAAAGTATAATATTGTTTGGCGTTCCAGATAAAAAAGATGAACATGGGTTGGTTGCTCATAACCCGGAAGGAATTGTTCAGAAAGCCATAAAATATATAAAAAAAAATTATCCCTCACTTTTAGTTATTGCAGATTTATGTAATTGTCAATATACTACTCATGGACACTGTGGCACTATAGTTGACGGTGATGTCGATAACGATTTAACGGTAAAAAACCTCTCAAAACAAGCCGTTTCTTTAGTTAAAGCAGGTGCAGATGTTATTGCTCCATCAGATATGATGGATGGTAGGATTTTAAATATTAGAAAATCATTAGATGAGAAGGGTTTCCAAAAAACTCCAATATTCTCATATAGTATTAAGTATGCATCTGCATTTTATGGACCATTTAGAGATGCCGCAAATAACTCTCCTTCTTCCGGAGATAGAAAAACATATCAAATGAATTATAAAAACTCTGAAGAAGCTTTAAGAGAAGTTGAGTTAGATATAAATGAGGGAGCAGATGCTGTGATTATTAAACCCGCTCTATCATATCTCGATATTGTAAGCAGAGTAAAAAGGAAGTTTAATATTCCAATTATTGCCTACAATGTTAGCGGTGAGTTTTCTATGGTTGCAGCTGCATCAGATAATAATTGGGTTGAAAGAGTAAATATTATATTTGAAATATTAATATCTATGAAAAGAGCAGGAGCTAATGCAATCATTAGTTATCACGCAATAGAAATTGCTGAAAAACTCAATAAAGATGTATAAAAAAAGTAAAGAAGCATTTAAGAATTCTTGTGAGGTTATTCCTGGTGGCGTAAACTCTCCTGTTAGAGCTTTTAAAAGTGTAAATTGTGATCCGGTCTTTTTTGAAAGCGGTAAAGGAAGTAAGTTATATGATATAGATGGAAATGAATATATAGACTGTGTCTCTTCATGGGGACCGCTAATTTTTGGTCATTCTGATAGAGAGACAATTTCTTCTATTAATTTAAGTTCTGAGAAAGGAACCTCATATGGTGCACCAACATTAATTGAAACAGAAATGGCAAAAAAAATAATAGAAATGGTTCCGTCTATTGAATCTGTTAGAATGGTAAACTCAGGTACTGAAGCTACCATGAGCGCTATTAGACTTGCCAGAGGATTTACTAATAAAGAATTAATTATAAAGTTTGCTGGTAATTATCATGGCCATGGAGATAGCTTTTTGATTAAAGCTGGTTCTGGAGCTTTAACACTCGGTTTACCTGATAGCCCAGGAGTTACCAAAAACATTGCTAAAGACACGCTTATTGCTAAACACAATGATTATAAATCTGTTGAAGAAATTCTAGAGAAAAATAAAGATAAAGTTGCGGCAATAATTATTGAACCAATCGCAGGGAATATGGGTTTAGTTCCGCCTAACAAAAAATTTTTAAATCAATTGAAGGAATTATCCACTAAAAATAAATGCCTTTTAATTTTTGATGAGGTTATGACCGGTTTTAGGGTCGCAAAAGGAGGAGCTCAAGAAATCTATAATGTACATCCAGACATAACAACCCTTGGAAAAGTAATTGGTGGTGGTTTACCAGTTGGTGCATATGGAGGGCGAAAAGATATTATGAATTTTTTGGCACCAAAGGGTCCAGTATATCAGGCTGGAACATTATCTGGCAATCCACTTGCTATGAATGCAGGTTTATCTGTCTTAAATAGACTCAATTCAGATATATTTGAAAATCTTGAAAAAATCTCATCAAAAATTCATAGCGGCTTCATTAAAAATATTGAGGAAACTAACACTAAAGCAATCATAAATAGAGTCGGTTCAATGATGACACTATTCTTTACAGATAGTGATAGAGTTGAAAATTTTGACGATGCACTAAATTGTGATACTGACCAGTATGCAAGATATTTTAAGAATATGTTAGATATGGGTATATACTTACCGCCTTCACAGTATGAATGTTGTTTCTTTTCAACTGCTTTATCTGATGGAGATATTAATAAAATAATTGAATCAAATAAAATCGCCTTAAAAAATTTACAATGAGCTCTATATTTTTAGATACTTTATCAGGAATAAAAACCAGTAGGCCCCCAATTTGGTTTATGCGACAGGCTGGAAGAATATTACCCTCTTACCAAAAACTTAAATTAAGTCATAGCTTCGATGACTTAATGAAAAATAAAGAGTTAGCATCAAAAGTTACTTTAATGCCTATAAATGATTTAGGTGTAGATGCTGCAATTCTTTTCTCAGATATATTAATTATACCGGAATCAATAGGTATGAATTTAGAATTTACAGATAATGGACCAAAATTTCATAATCCAATTGCAGATGATAAAGTAAATGATTTATTATTTGATCCTTCTAAACTTAATCATGTTTATAGTAATATAAAAGAGATTAAAAAAAATGATAAAAAAACTCCATTGATTGGATTTTGCGGTGGGCCTTTAACAACATTTCTCTTTATGTTTAGAGGAAATGAAAAAGATAAAAGTTTTAATAATGCATTAAAGTTTTTTTATTCTAACAAAAAAGAAAGTATAAAAATTCTGGATAAGTTAACTGAGGCATCAATTCAATATGTTGAAGGTCAAATTGATGCCGGTATAGACTGTTTTCAGTTATTTGAAACGTATTGTGGTATTATTCCTTCCGACTTGTATAAAGAAATTATACTTCCATTATCAGTTAAGATTTTAGATGTTGCCAGAGATAAAAATATTCCAACTATTTTCTTTCCAAAAAACTTTAATGATGGATTAAAGTATATAAATAGTGATATATGTGATTTTGTTAGTATAGATTGGAATTTATCACTTGAATATGCTAGAGAAGTTGTTGATAGTAGTGTAGGTATTCAGGGGAATATGAATCCCAGATTATTTTATTCTTCATATGAAGAGATTGACATGTATCTAAATGGTTTATTAAATTTTGGTGAAAAAAATTATGATTGGATATTCAATCTTGGACATGGTTTTTTACCAGACATTGACTATTTAAAAGTTAAGCACGTTGTTAAATGGATAAAAGAAGCTAATTGGAATAGGAAATAATGATTGATAATTATAAAAAATTAGTTAAAAAATATAACGAGTCAGGACCACGATATACTTCATATCCACCAGCCACTTTTTTTAGTGAGAGTTACGGAAATAAAAACTATATTGAGAGTATTGAATTATCAAATTCAGAGAAACCAAAAAATATATCAATTTATGTACATGTTCCGTTTTGTCCTCAAATCTGTCATTTTTGTGGCTGTACAACTGAAACGGGTTTTTCACGTCCTTTCTTGGAAAGATATGTAGATGCGGTTATTAAAGAAATAGATTATGTGGCAGATAGAATTGATCAAAACAGAAATTTAACTCAGGTTCACTGGGGGGGAGGAACTCCAAATGCTATCTCCTATAAATTTATTGAGAGGATAACACTTAAATTAAAAGAAAGATTTAATTTCTCACAAAATTATGAAATGGCCATTGAGTGCAATCCTGCTCACTTAGAGTTTAGACATATTGAACTTTTAAAAAAATATGGCTTTAATAGAATATCAATTGGCATACAAGATTTTAGAAAAGATGTTCTGGATGCTATAAATCGAAGAGAATCAAAAAAACCATTGGAAGATATTGTTAAAAAGATTGAAGATACTGGATTCTCAGGAACTAATATTGATTTAGTTTATGGTCTCCCTCTTCAAACAGTTGATAGTTTTAAAAAAACTATAGATAGAGCTATAAATTTGGGAACTGATAGAATTGTTACATTTTCCTATGCTCATGTTCCATCAGTATTACCTAGACAAAAAATATTAGAAGAAATCGGATTTCCATCACCCGAGAGTAAGGCTAAAATGTACGAAAATTCGTATGATCAACTAACAAAAGCCGGTTATGTCTCAGTAGGAATGGATCATTACTCAAAACCTCATGATGAATTTGCAATCGCATTAAATGAAAAAAAATTACATCGTAATTTTCAGGGTTATTGTACCAGGGAAACTACAGGTCAAGTGTATGGTTTTGGTGCATCTGCAATTTCTCAATTAGATTCAGCATACAGTCAAAATCATAAAAACACAATGGAGTATATTCGTAATATTGAGAAAAATAATCTCTCTGTTTATCGAGGTTATGCCTTGAGCTATAATGAGAAAGTGATTAGACATGTCATCAATGCTGTTATGTGCAATTATTATATTGATTTTTCCGAAGTAGCTAAATATTTTAATTGTCCTTTATACGAGATAATAAGCATATTAGAGTATGACCCATCGAATTTTAAAGATTTTATTGAAGATGGTTTAATGGAGATTGATGGAGAGAAGATCACGATCCATAAAAGTGGGAGATTATTTACCAGAAATATTTCTATGCGCTTCGATCCCCTAGTTAAACAAAAAGTAGGCACATACTCAAAAACAATTTAATTTATGAAAGGTCTATTGATGATAAATCTTGGGTCACCTGACAGCACGTCCATAAAAGACGTGAAAAAATATTTAGATGAATTTTTAATGGACGGAAGAGTAATAGAATATAATTATTTTCTTCGATGGTTATTAGTAAAAGGCATCATACTAAATACTAGACCAAAGAAATCTGCAAAAGCGTATAAAAAAATTTGGTGGAATGAAGGTTCTCCATTAATCGTTTTATCAAAAAAACTTTTTAATAAAGTAGAGAAAGGTGTTAATATACCAGTATCCTTAGCAATGAGATACGGATCGATTTCCATTTATAAAGGTTTGAAAAGATTAGTAGATAAAGGAGTATCTGAAGTTATTGTATTGCCATTATACCCTCATTATGCAATGTCTTCATATGAAACTGTTGTAGAAAAAGTTAATGAAGAAATTAATGCTCATTTCCCTAAATTGAAACAAACCATAATTCCTCCTTTTTATGATGAAAAACAGTATATAGATGTCATGTGCAATAGTATTTCTGAAAATTTAAAAGGAATAGAATATGACCATATTTTGTTTTCCTATCATGGTATACCTGAAAGTCATATTAAAATTTCTGATTTTACTAAAAGTCATTGTCTGAAAGTAGAAAGCTGTTGTTCAGTTAACTCAGAGGTTCATAAAAAATGCTATAGACATCAGGTATTTAAGACTACCGAGTTAATAGTAAAAAAGCTTAAAATTCCTGAAGAAAAATATAGTAATGCTTTTCAGTCAAGATTGCCACTTCAGCCTTGGTTAAAACCATATACTGATTCTGAGCTTGAAAGACTTCCAAAAGAAGGTAAAAAAAAATTGGTTGTTATAACACCTGCATTTGTCACTGATTGTCTTGAGACTTTAGAAGAAATTGCTATGGAGGGCAAGGAAGAATTTTTAGATGCAGGAGGGGAGTCGTTCCATTATATTCCATGCTTAAACGATAGAGATCAGTGGTCAGAGGTAATTTGTAATTGGGTAAAAAGAAGGTTATGAGTTATTTATCTATTAAGGCTGTCCATATAATTTTTGTTATTTGTTGGTTTGCTGGTTTATTCTATTTAGGAAGAATGTTTATTTACTTTAAAGAGGCAGAGAACAGAGTTGATAATGAGAAAAAAATTCTTCAAAAACAGTTTCTTCTTATGTCAGAGAGAGTAATGAATATCATTATTTGGCCATCAGTTTTTTTAGCCTCAACCTTTGGTTTATTAATGCTTTATTACAACCCTGGTCTTTTAGGTGCTTTATGGATGAAAATTAAATTGATAGTAGTATTATTTTTGTTGGTATATGTATTTGTATGTCAGCATATTTTGAATCTCATGAAAAAGGGCATACTTAATATTAGTGAAAACAAACTCAGGTTTTTTAGTGAGGGAGCCACTTTATTTTTGATTGCTATTGTGTCCATTGCATCGTTAAAAACAGAAGTGTCTTGGATATACTTTACCGCTATATTTATAATTATATCAGTATTATTATCATTACTAATAAAGCTCTATCAAAAATATTTGCTTAAAAAGAATTAATCAAAAGATAGAACTCCTTCATTTGGTTGGTATGTATAATTAAAGGTATATGTTTGTGCTTGGCTGGTAAATGGGTTAGGGCTTTCAGGTGCATCTTTATAGTAACTCTGAATTTCCATTTTGGCATACCTCCCATTGTGTGTTTTGAAAATTAGAGTTCTGCCAGCTATTGGAGTAATCAGATATGTTTGTGAATCATAGTTGTACCATCCATTACCACTCCCAGTAGGTATTGCATAAGCTGTTTCAGAATCTTGTTTTAATAATGACTCATCCACATTATTTATAGACCCATAGGCTCCTACTGCAACATACCCAGCTGCTATCCCTGTTCTGCCTGGTTCATCGTCAGCAGCAGCAAATCCACCATTCACTAAAATAGTAGTTGCTCTGAAAGCTATGTCCCAATCATCTCCTTCTACAACCGTTTGCTTTTCAAAGCTAAATTTTACATAATCTCCTGAAATAGGCTGTCCAGGCTGTGATGTGGTTTTTGCTTCTAAGTTTGTGACAATCATTGCCTCAACGGGTTCCAATACAGGATCATCATCACCACAAGAAACGAATAACATAGTAAAAAACAATAAGTATATTTTTTTGATCATGAGTCTAATATTTATAAAATTTTAATAACGCAATTTATAATTAATTCTTTAAAATAACTTTAAAATTATAAATTCTGCCAGGGTTGTTAACCAAGTTAATTACGTCTTTGTAATTAAAAATGTTTTTAATAAATATCTGGAATGAAATATTTTTTGTAACTACTTTATTGAAAGTAACATTACTAATAATATGCCCTTTTATAAAATTATCATATTTATCTAAAAATGAATTGTTATTGGAATCAACTAAAGCAAACCTACCCCTATAGTTAAATCTTAAATTTAAATTGTCTTTATTTTCATTTATATAATAATTAATGCCAACATTTAGCTGATGCCTGGACCTTCCATATAGCCCAAAATAATCTTTTGGCTTAAGTTCAAATGATTGTTTACTGATTTTATCTCTAGCGAATACAATTCTAGATTTAAAATCTTCGATAGCTTCAAGATCTTTTGCATATAACAACTGGTATCCTCCATTAAATTTTAATTTTTTGATAGGACTCCAACTTCCTTGAATCTCAACGCCTTGTGTAAATGCTTTATTAACATTTGAATAACTATAA
>NZVG01000005.1 GCA_002698145.1 Methanobacteriota archaeon
AATAGACCGCATTTGCACCTAATCCTTGGATTGCTTCCTTGAGTACAGACTGCAATCCATTTGAGTCAAGTTCACTCCATGAATCATCCCAGACTCGGACGATGTTATCAACACCCATAGCTTTGGCATCCTTGAGAATCTTTTCAGTCCCGGGCCCTCCCACGGTGAGCGCTGTGACTGTTCCGCCTGTCGCTTCTTTGTGTCGAAGTGCCGTTTCAATAGCAAAGCTATCATACGGACTCATCTCCATTTTTACGCTGGAAAGATCCACGCGGTCACCTTGAACGGTGATTTTGGCGTTTGTATCTGGAACTTGCTTTACCAAAACGACGATTGTGGACATCTCTATCGTGTCTTCCAACGAGAATCGATTCATGAAGATTGGCTTTGGGCCGGTATGGATTCAGATATCATACACCTCTCAATCATAACGTTTACATGCCGTCTTGGTTCGGTAAACACTCCATGTCAGAAGAACGTCACGTCCCGGGCCCTCCAAGCGAACTTGCAGACACATTAAATCATTGGAGAGATCTCTTCCAACGCAAGCACTCTGAGGATTTTGAGGCATTGATAGGGCTCACCGGGATGGAAGATCCGATTTTTTCGTTTCTTGTTGATTATGCTGATATTGACCAGGATGACCTCCTAAGCCTACGATTCAATGAGTATCCAGAGGAAACCATCGAACAAGCGAACGAAGTCTTGCGCTCTATGTGTGCCGAGTACACGGACGTACGATGTGTCTTGCGACCAATCTATTTTCCTGACGAGAAAATCAAAACCGTTTCAAGCCTGCGCATGCGCAACCGAGGTGAACTCGTGAGTTTAATCGTCAAGATTCAAGATGTAGGCCCGCGAGTCGGTTACCTCAAGAAAGCACTCTACACATGCATTGCTTGCGGGCATCGAGAAGAGATTGCTCAACGCGTCGCTCGGGAACGAAAACGGCCAAGAGGACCTTGTCGCATATGTCTGGAAGAAGCAGAACAAATGCTGGGGGGACAGGTCTCCTACAGCCTCTACAAGAGTCTCGAATCCCTAATGCAACTTACCGCCGAGGGCTCCTTCTATCAAGACATTCAATACCTCAACGTTCATGATGCCACTGAAACAGGCAAACAGCCAATTCAAATCATTCTTGATGATGAATACGTTGACAGGCACAAACCCGGACAGACCATTCGTATCAACGGTGTTGTGTACATTGATCCCATTCCAGACCGCAACTTCGTGAAGGACACACGTCGAATCTTGCAAGTTCGTGCCCTCAGCATCGAAGAAGTTTCATGACGTGATGTCCAACATTTTTTCGTATGCTTCTGGATTTGCCTCGAAATGCTGAGCGATTGAAGACAAGCCCGCAGCAACCCCTGCTGCAACACCCATTTTTGCGTCGAAAGGATGCAATGTCCCATCCATGACCGCTGATTTGAACGATTCTAGGTCATTCCACGTGCTTGGCTCCCCGAATTTGGGGTTTGGAGTCACCTGTATATGTCCAAACTCTGGGAGGACAACATGTTCGGCGAGCTCATAAACGGGTGAATGTTTATCTTCAGGATCAAGATATGCTTTCTTCATTTTCTTCTGAACTTGTTCGAGCGTGTCGTGGAGAAGAAGCGCTCCATTTGGATCGGATTTGCTCATCTTATGATCAAACGAGTCCATGCGAACCCCAGACGCTTTGAGCGATGAGAGGATTGGTGTATGGAGACATGTTGCTTTCTTCCAATTCCATTTTGATGCCATGTCTCGCATGAACATGTGGGCTTTTCGTTGATCCATGCCACCAATCGCAACATCGATGTCAAGTTCAAAGATATCTGCTGCCTGCATCGCAGGATAGTAGAATTTTGAGAGGTCATGGTCGGAAGAAGCCTCATCTCGACCCATGATGGTGAAGGTTTTGCGAACCATTGGCAACGTCGCACCTTTGGAACACCGTAGAACTCGTGCCCAATAATCGCCTGAATCCATTAGTTGACTTGCCCAATAGAATCGAAGTTGTCCTGGACCATCCCCCTCCTCTGGATAGTCAAGCAATGCCCTGAATGTTTCTTCCATGTAAACAGCGGTTTGCTGGATGTCTTCCATGTTGCCTCCGAACTTATCGTTCACCCATGCATGCCAATCTGCGAGGAAGATGAGGACATTTGCATCCGCTTTGAGCATCCGCTTGAGTTGGAGCGAGAGAACCTTCCAGCCTATGTGTGCTTTCCCACTGGGTTCAAAACCCACGTAGCAACGTAGGACGCCATCACCTGCCATGGAAGTCTTTTCAGCAAGGCTATCAACAAGATGTTCGATTCCTACACTTTCTTCGACATCACCAAGCATGAGATGCAAGCGCTTTCGATCATCATCGGAAAGTTCCTTGATTCGTTGATACCGCTCCTCAAATGGCTTGAGCAAGGTATTCAAATCCAAATTAACACCTCAGACGAGTTCACTAAGTTTCTTGACTTTACCCTCGGAAGGAGCTTCGCCTCGTTCGATCATTGCTTCTATTTCAGTGATCATCGACTCAGCCTTGTCAACCGTCTCCTGTGTAACGGTTGTGCTCATCTCAATGGACTTACGAATCATCTTGATGGCTGACTTTGCTTTCGAGAACCTCTTTGCGTTCTCTTTTGCTTTATCGCCACGCTGCTTTGCAGTGTAGCCGGTCGCCTCATCAAGAAATGAGGACCATCGACGACGACTCTCCATCGCCTGCTCTCGGCCACCATCAGCGGAGAGGAATGATTCAAGATCGGCCCCCTTTAATTGAACAACATCAACTTGCAGTTGACCTTGATCTGTGAAACAACCGGAAATATTTGACAATAGGCCAAAGGATGCTTGGAATTCACCCTCAGCGTTTGCTTGAACGTTCTCAAAATGCTGCGCTGCCAACTTTGCTAAGCCTGCGTTTCCACCAATCGTTTTTTGAATACCTCGTTTTACTGCGAATCGCTCCATGATGGCCCATCGGTATGGGCCTCATAAGGCTCACGAACAAGAAGCCACCCCAAGAGTGGGGTTTTTTTGTGCGATTGCTTGGGCCAACCATGCGCACAAGAGTGGTCCTCATGTTGATTCTCGTTCTCCTGACCCCAATGGCAAGCGCATCTGAGGTTGGGTTCAACCGAGAAGAATCCTTGAGTGTTGAAGCGCTTAATATCCAAGCGGGTGAAGTTTCACCAAGTGGTTCAAACCTTCTCTTAGTGGGAGATGACGGTTTTGTTCACATGATTTCTGCCTCTGCTCCCGGTGACCGCAGTCAGGATCAGGACATTGACAGTCAACGTTCCGCACGTTTCAACGATGTTGCTTGGCATCCAAACGGAGAAACCGCACTCATAGCAGGAGACCTTGGTGCTGCACTACGATACACAATGAGTGACAACAGCATTCAGGCGCTCAAAGGGGCAGGCATCCTTGGAAGCATCGAACTCACCGCTGCTTCTTGGCGTGCTGGAGGTGATCTTGCCTTCTTTGGAGCGAAAAATGGGAACATGTATAGCTTCAACGAAGGAGAAGGTCTGATGCAAATGGAGAACACCTTTTCATCTGAAATTACCGATGTTGCTTGCCATCTAGAGCAGAACATCTGTCTTGTCAGTACATTGGATGATGGAATTGCCGTTATCGATCGAACACGAGAAGTTACGTGGATCGATGGGACTTCAGGTGACACATGGGTTGCTGTTGATTGTGCTGATCCGTTGTATCGCAAATGTGCAGCCTTTGCCAGCGGACGACGTCATGTCTCGATTGTTCTTGACATCGAAGATGCTTCAAAATCGACAAGTGGCGAAATCATGCAGTTGGTGCAAGGATCAAGCGATTTCGTCTCTGTAAGTAGAGGATATGATGGAACCTCATTGGTTCATCTTGCTCCGATGGAATCTGTTCGCTATCAACTTAGCGCCGATGAAGTGTTCATGCACATTGAATCAGAAGCGATTACATCCTACGACGCTGATGTTGCTGGCCAAAGAATTGCTTTGATGTGGGAAACCGGTGAAGACGATGGTTGGTTTGTTACGAACGAAGGGTCCATCGTTGAAATTTATCCCACAGAAACACGCGAAAGTTTGGGAATTATGGAGACAATAATTTTCGCCGCAGTTGCCATCTCGGTGCCGGGTGTCATCATTGGGCTGATTTTCATGAATAGCCCCTTTTTGCAAAGGAAATACAGGCAACTGCGAGGCTTTGAAAGGAAAGAATGAGAAGAATGAACATTCCTTTTTCGTGCTAAGGTTCATCAGTTGTATCGCCTCCCACGGAATGAGGGAACTGAATGGAACCTTTCGAAGCCATCGACTTTTACGACATCGAATCCTTGCTCACTGAAGAAGAAATAATGATTCGCGACCTTGTTCGCGAGTGGGTCGATGAAGAAGTCATTCCAAAGATTGAGCATGCATGTGAAGAAGGCGTCTTTCTCGATGAGTGGCGAGTCGCCTTGGGTGAAATGGGTGTCCTAGGAGCACCATTGAAGGGCTACGGTTGCCCTGGCCTGTCGTATGTAGCCTACGGCTTGATTTGTCAGGAACTCGAACGTGGCGATTCTGGACTTCGCTCCTTTGCTTCCGTTCAAGGATCACTCGCAATGTATCCGATTTGGGATTTCGGAAGCGAGGAACAGAAAAACCACTACTTGCCAAAGATGACATCTGGTGAATGGATTGGTTGCTTTGGTTTGACCGAGCCGGATTACGGTTCCAATCCCGGAGATATGATAACGAAAGCTGAAGACAAAGGCGACCACTATCTATTGAACGGTGCCAAGATGTGGATTACAAACGGAACAATTGCAGACGTTGCAGTGGTCTGGGCTAAACTTGATGGCGTCATTCGTGGTTTCATCGTCGAAAAAGGCGATGAAGGCTTTAGTGCCCCTGAAATGAAAGGAAAGCACTCGCTTAAGGCATCTGTAACATCTGAGCTCGTGTTCCAAGACTGCAAGATTCCGAAGGACCGTATCCTACCGGGTGTCAAAGGCCTACGCGGACCTTTCTCATGCCTTAACAACGCTCGCTTCGGTATTTCATGGGGCGCACTGGGTGCTGCAATGGCCTGTTTCCACAGCGCAAAGACATACGCACTAAGTAGAATCCAATTCGACCATCCAATCGCTTCCTACCAACTGGTTCAAAACAAATTGGCGTGGATGCTAAGGGAGATCACAAAAGGGCAACTTCTTGCTTACCATCTTGGTCGAAAGAAGGACGACGGCACCTGGTTCAACGAACAAATTTCATTGGCTAAGATGAACAATGTCGACATCGCATTGGAAATTGCGCGAGTTTCTCGAGACATCCATGGGGCAAACGGGATTCTTGACGAGTACCCAATCATGCGTCACATGGCGAATCTTGAATCCGTGAAAACGTACGAAGGAACCCACGACATTCACAATCTCATCCTAGGACGTTACATCACAGGAATTCAATCATTCACTCGAACGGCTTGAATAAATCAGACGTTCGGTAGCAAACCAATACGTGCTAGACCGCTCCAGAGAGGGTCGAGGAACCTTGGCAGGAATCGATGACGAAGATAAACAGCAGCAGCCAGGCTCAACTTCTGTAGTTTGTTGAGTTTTACACGACGTGTGAATACATCACCTTGTTGCTTTTCGATCTCTTTCAGAATCTTGTCGTAGAAAGCAATCATGGCTGCTGGAGAATAACGGGTTCGACGTGGAAGGAGGGGGAGAAGTTGACGAGCTTCTTCGAGATATGTGCGAGCCCGCTTTGCATAGTGGTGGCAATATGGTTCCCAAGATGTTTTGAGAACAACTTTTCCACCTCCAAGGTCGTTTTCAGTAATCCCGTTCCGTTCCAGTTCATCCAGCGGGAGGTACACACGATCTCGTTCGATGTCTTCTCCGACATCGCGCAAAACATTTGTGAGTTGCATGAAGATACCCCAAGACTCAGCAAATTTCCTTGCCCTTGGGTCGTCATAACCATAGATTTCAATGCACATCAGTCCGACGACGGAGGCAACCCTGTAACAGTAAACATACAGCTCCTCGAACGTACGGTATCGATTGCTGTAGAGATCGTCTTCCATTCCTGAAATGAGGTCATCAAACACACTTCGGGGGATGGTGTATCGCTCAATGGTGTCTTTCAAAGCCAAGAAGACTGGATCTGTGCTGTAAACGTCGTTGTAACAGGTTGAGAGTTTCTTCCTAAAGAAGAACAATTGACTGATTTTGTTGAGATAGACTTCGTCTTCCAAGATTGTGGTCCGCTTCTGTAGAGATTCAAGCTGTTGGCGATACTCTGCGGCTTCTTGACCAAGTTCAGTTGTTGAACCAGGGAACCTATCGGCCCAATCACCATCGGCGATGTCATCTGCTCTGCGGCAAAATGCGTAGACTGCACACATTGCAAGGCGTTGTTCCTCTGGAAGGTACTTGAACGAATGATAGAAGTTTCCAGCTTCCCTCTTTGTCAACTCCTCACAATACCTGTAGGCCAATCGATAGAGTTCAATTGGAGGCTTGTCCGACCATATTGGAGCGTCGAGGTCAACAAAGGGGTCGACCAACTCGTTATCATCATTGAAGAGCCCAATCATCATTGCACCTTCACGAAGCGCTTCCATCGCTGTAACGCTCACTGCTTTAACGGCGTCACGTGCAAGCATGACACCTGCTCGAAGACGATCCAGGGCTGTTGGGGAAGATTTCGCATCCACTGAACTTTCAGCACCTCCTTTGAGAGGAAAAAGAAGGTCCAACGGTTTGCGGCGCTCCAACATCGTAAACGATTGTCCCTAACACTCGTTGTTTAAGAGTCCTCCTCTCGAAAGTTTGCACAAAAGGATTGTTTTATTTTGGAGTAAATATTTACTGACAAAGGAGCCTATTTGAGATTTTTGTTCTTTGCCAAGAGCCGTTGTACCCCCCCTGGGATAATCAATGCGCGAAGCAGTTTCTTGAAGTAACCTTTCATCTCGTCCCTCGTGACTTTGATCTTTTCATCCGAATCCAGGATGTTTCCATCTCGCAGGAGCGTAACCGTTCTTTGACCGATCAAGACTGGAAGCATGGAGGCAGCTTTCAGACGGAATTGACGGTCGGGAATCATGCGGATATACTCCACAGCCGCATCCAGATGTTCACTTGTCAGGTCTAAATATGCATCATAGAGCGGGCGAAAAGCGTCGATGTTGCTGGGATTGAGCAAGTCATTCGGTCGAAGGTCGTGTTTCGCTAAACTTGGTTCTGGAATATAACAACGTCCGAAGCGTAAGTCCTCTGGTATGTCTCTTAGAATGTTAATCATCTGCAGAGCCTTACCAAACCGAATCCCGTTTTCAAAAAACAATTCTTCCTTCTCTTTGGGCAAATGAATGATGTGTGCAAGTGACATTTTTGTCCAGAAGACGCCGACACAGCCCGCAACCCTGTAGGCATAATCATCCAATTCTATATCCGACTTCAATGCTGAAATGGTTCCACCTTCCTTTGCGATACCGAACCTTTGTAAATCAAGAATTTGACCTCCAACAATAACGTCAAGGCATTCCAACATCCTTTGCTGATCTCCATCATCATAAATTGGAAGTGCATCGACAACCTTCTGAACATTTCTCAAGAGTTCTGCCTCATCTGGATTGGTTTGTATGTTGGCAAGTTCAGTAAAGTCAGGAAGTTGCGTTGAGCGCCCTTGTGCAACTTCGTTGTACTGAGTTAACGTTTCTATCAGCAGGCTTGTTTCTCCTGCTCTTGAATCGGCTATTGTGTCAGCGACCCTCGCCAGCAAGTAAAGCAAGCCAATTTGCCCACGAATCTTCTTCGGAAGATACTTCAGAGTTGGATAAAACGATCGGGAAGTAGTTTCCAATAGTTTGTCGGTTTCTGGGTCTATAAGAACCGACATAGTCTCCCTCCGGTCGTACCACTTACCACTCCCGCATGAAGATTCTCTCTCCTTGTTGGGTCATTTGCATGACATTGAGTAGAAGACTTTAGAATCAGGAATGTTTAGGTTTGTAAGGGTGAGGAGATGGAGTGTAGTTCCTGTGGAGCAGTGATTCCTGACGATTCCATCTTCTGTTCAGAGTGTGGAGCCCGTCAGGAATTCTCCAGAGCAGGTAGTTTCTCGGCAATGGGAACAACAAGTTTGGGCGGTGGTGAAGTCACCGGCGGAAGAGGATTTGGCGTTGTTTCAGGGGAAGCCGTTCGGCAGCAGCGGGAAATACAGCAAGATGGGATGCCGCAAGGAATTCCAGCGGACATTCTCCAAAACATAGCATCTGGGATTCAACAGCAAAATAATCTTCCACCAGGAGGTCAACTCCCACAACAACAACCCGGCCTGTTCCCAAATCAGATGAGCAATCAATTCCCCCAGCAGCAACCATTTGTCCCACAAGGACAGCACATGCAGCAAAGTGTTCCAGTTAACACACAACAAACTGACATCCCTCAGCAACCGCGCGGGCCAACCCTTGCAAGTGGTGCTGCCCCAAGCAACATTACAGACCCACAAATAGGTAATCAACTCGGAGGAACAACCGTTACGAGCAATCCTACTGCGTCCCCAACCGATGCGATGGTTAATCGGTTGGCAGAAGCCGAGAGAGCGGTCAAAACTGAACGCAGAAGTCAATGGTTGAGCATGAACCAATCGAGTGCGTCAAATGTTCTTGCCAACCTTGGAGCTGATTTACCATCGCATTTGAAAGACGCTCAGGGGATTACCCCTGCCGCTGAGGTTATTGCTGGAGCAATGGGCCAACCGACCCAGGATGGTCCAAACGATGCTCTTCTCCGTCGTATGTGTGAAGTTGCTTCACGTCGTGTCGCACGAAAGCGTGGCGTGGCTGTCGAAACTCCTGAAGCAAAGATCGTCGATGGTGCACTTGTCGTTAATCTCACCTATGTTGATGACGGACGAGTCCTCGACACGCCAGACGACCTCAGTTCAGCGTTTGAGCATGCAATACAGACCGAAGTGGCACTCAAAGGCTTCGACATGGCTGTTGAAATTGTTCTTTCATGCATGAAAGACGGGCAACTAACGACGATCGGAGAAGAAGACAAAGTGGATGACGAAGAGATGTTTGCTTGTGAAGTCTGTGATGGTCTGGTAAAAGAATCGGACACAAAATGCCCACATTGCGGTGCAATCTTCGAAGAAGAAGAAGAAGTTGTTGAACAAACTCGGAAGGGGCCTCCCGGCCCCACACGTTCTGGCCCCCCAGGGCCTCGGGGAAGAGGACCACCTGGACCTTCAAAATCCGGACCGCCCGGACCATCGAAGGGAGGACCACCAAAAGGTGGACCTCGTGGGCCATCGAGAGGCGGTGGACCACCTGGGCCGAAGAAAGGAGGGCCACCTGGACCAAAGAAAGGGGGACCACCCGGTCCGAAGAAAGGAGGGCCGCCTGGACCAAAGAAAGGGGGACCGCCCGGACCGAAGAAAGGAGGGCCACCCGGACCCAAGAAAGGAGGACCACCCGGACCATCGAAGGGAGGACCGCCAAAAGGCGGACCTCCGGGGCCGAAAAAAGGAGGACCACCAAAAGGCGGACCGTCCGGACCAAAAAAGGGAGGACCGCCTGGTCCCAAGAGAGGCCCTCCGAAGTGATTAGTTTATCCGATTCTCATCAAAGGATCCATGCTCGGATATTCCTGACCAGAAATTATCGCTGGATTGGGTGTCTTGGAGTTGTGCATGAGAAGAAGATTCGATTGCTTTGTCAGGTGATGAGTGTTTAACTTCATGCATACCATCTTGTTGTCCGATTACTTTCACGATCAGGTGCGCCAGTCCGGTGAACACAAGCATTAGGAAGCCGATTGAAATTCCGACGGCAGAATTCAAATTAGCACTTAGAAAAAAAATCGAAAATGCAGTAATATAGAAGCCTCTGAAGGGCCCTCTGTACCCTTTCTTGTCGTCTCCCACTGAAACTACCTCAAATGTATGAATTAGTACCGAGTAATAAAATCACTACCTGCGCAATCCAGCCTTAATCAACGAGTCCAGAAGGACAGCACCCAGCTCTGATGGATCTTTAGCGCAAGCAATTCCTGCTGCTTCAAATGCTTCGAATTTCTCTTCTGCTGTTCCCTTTCCACCGGAAATAATTGCTCCTGCATGCCCCATTCGCTTACCGGGAGGTGCTGTTGCACCAGCAACAAAGCCAACTATGGGTTTGGAAACATTCTCTTTGGCCCATGCTGCCGCTTCTTGCTCAGCATTTCCGCCGATTTCTCCAATCATAACAATCGCTTCTGTTTGAGAATCTGCTTCGAATGCTGCGAGGCAATCAATGAAACCAGTACCGTTGACTGGATCACCACCAATGCCAACACAAGTGGATTGTCCCTCGCCGATACTCATGGTCTGTGCAACAGCTTCGTACGTTAACGTTCCAGATTTTGAAACAATACCGATTCTTCCTTTGGCGTGGATGTGCCCTGGCATAATTCCTATCTTTGCACCACCTTTGTCACCTGGCGTAATGATCCCAGGGCAATTTGGCCCTATGAGACGAACTCCCGGACGATTCTCGACGAAAGCAACTGCTTTGACCATGTCAAGTGTTGGTATTCCTTCAGTGATGCATACGACGACACCTTCGCCTTTGATTTGATCGAAAGCATCAGCTGCTTCCATAATCGCTTCACCAGCAAATGGCGGAGGAACATAGATGACGGTTGCATCCGCATCGGTCGCTTCAATTGCTTCAAACATGGAATTCCATACAGGGAAGTTTTTTCCTTGCAGTTCAACCGTTTGACCTCCTTTACCCGGCGTGCATCCCCCAACAATGTTGGTTCCATATTCGACCATTTTATCCGCATGGAACATCCCCTGCTTTCCAGTAATTCCTTGCACCAAGAGCTTTGCATCTTCTTCAATCCATATCCCCATCAAACATCACCTCCAATCAATTCAACAATCTTTTGAGCACCCTCTGCCAAGTCATCAGCAGGATGAATGTTGAGTGTTGAGGATGCAAGAATGGCCTTTCCTTCATCCACATTGGTTCCAGCCAATCGAACCACGAGTGGAACGTTGAGATCCAGTGCTTCCGTGGCGGCAATAACCCCACGTGCAATGATGTCGCATCGCATGATTCCACCAAAGATGTTGACGAGAATCCCTTTCACGTTTGGGTCTTCTAGGATAATCGAAAATGCAGTTTTGACCTGCTCTTCATTCGCTCCGCCACCAACATCGAGGAAATTTGCTGGTTCTCCTCCGTACAACTTGATAACGTCCATTGTCGCCATGGCGAGGCCGGCTCCGTTTACCAAACATCCAATGTTTCCATCGAGTTTAACATAGGAGAGGCCGGTCTCCTTCGCTCGGATTTCCACGTCCTCTTCTTCAGAGAGGTCTCGAAGATCGTCCCAGTTCTTGTGACGGAATTCGGCATTTTCATCAAAACTAACCTTTGCATCGAGTGCGACCATTTCATCTTCCCCAGTACGAACCAACGGGTTGATTTCAACCATGGCACAATCTTCCTGAACGAACAATTCGTACAGCGACCGAAGCATCTTTGCGAAGGATTTGTGTGACGCACCTGATAGACCCAAGGCAAGGCCAAGATCTCGAATCTGATATCCCATTAACCCAACATTTGGATCGACATTGATTTTATGGAGAAGTTCAGGGGTTTCCTCTGCAACCTCTTCGATGTCCATTCCTCCTTCCGTTGAGGCCATAATGAGAACGGATTTTTGATCTCGATCCACAAGAAGCGCCAGGTAATATTCGTGAGCAATATCGCAACCTGCTTCCACGTAGAGGTGATTGACAATCTTTCCTTCATCGCCTGTTTGTTTCGTAACCAAAATGTTGCCGAGAATATTTGTTGCATAGGTTTGAACATCTTCTCGGGAAAAGGCAATTTTAACACCTCCTTCCATGACGAGGTCCCTCGTATCAGAGAGGTACAGGTTTCCTTTCCCTCGGCCACCGGCGTGAATTTGCGACTTTACAGCAACCACCTTTGACTGGAGGGAGTCATAAGCCGTTACAGCACCCTCAACACTCGTGCAGTGGACCCCGTCGAGAACCTTAACACCGTGAGATTTGAACAGGGCTTTTCCTTGATATTCGTGAATGTTCATTGTATCACTGTATAATCCGAACAAAAGAACGTCTTTGAACTGTGCGGATGACTTTTCTGGGCATTGAAGCGAGGCAGACTACAAGTTGAATAATGAAAACGAAGCCCCGAACGTATGCAGGTCGTAGTCCTCGCTGGTGGATTTGGCACACGGCTGCGCCCATGGACGTACGAGATACCCAAACCAATTTTGCCAATGTTGGACAAAACCTTGCTTGAGCATGTTGTTCAGGCTGTACCGAGCGAGGAGGTCGACGAGGTCATCGTCGCTGGTGGTTACAAAATCGATGAGATCGAAGCATATTTTCGAGAAAAAAATGTCGAATACGACGTGACGATAGTGAAGGAAACAGAACCCTTGGGCACCGGTGGCGCTTTGGGAAATTGCAGGGATGTTGTATCTGGTCAATTCGTTTGCCTAAACGGAGACATCATTTCTTCTCTCGATATGAAAACTGGGATGGATCTGCATCATAAGAATGGAGGAATTGGAACGCTCGCACTTTGGGAGGTTGAAGACCCTACTCGCTTTGGTATCGTTGGACTTGATGAGGACAGTCGTGTAACGCAATTCAAAGAAAAACCGAACCCGGATGAAGTCTTTTCCAATCTGATAAACGCTGGATCGTACCTCTTTGAAGACGCAATCTTCGATTATATTCCAAAAGGTAAGAGTTCGCTTGAACGTGAGATTTTTCCGGTGCTTGCCAGCGAGAGAAAGCTCAATGGGTTTTCCTTTGATGGGTATTTTATTGATGCTGGAACTCCAAAAAGTTGGTCGTTAGGTGTACAGGCCAGTATTGCAAACAAACGATGGAGTCAAGGCCAGAGAATTGATTCGAATTGGTATGCCGATGAATCTGTTCAAATCGTTGGTGAAAGCAAGGTTGAGCACTCTATGCTTTCAAGCGGCACCTCTATTCAATCTGCAACACTGTCAAAGTGCAGTCTGTTGGAGAATGTCCGAATTGGCATGAATTCAATCCTGAAAGAAACTCTCGTCGGTAGAAACACAGTCATAGGTAAGAATTGTTCACTTGATAACGCTGTTATTGACCATGGTTCAACCGTCCCTGATAATACAGTCCTTTGCGATACACAGTGGCCACTTACAGAGTGATTGGAAGGAAGATATCAAGAAGAATCATGTCTTGGGATTGTTATGCAGCCATTGATTGTCGTCAACTTCAAGACCTATTCGACGGCCATGGGTCAAAAAGCGATTAAATTGGCACGAGCAATGGAACGTGCTTCAACCGACAATGTTCGAATGATTGCGGTCGTCTCTGCATTCGACTTGTTCGCAGTGAAGCAAGCTGCACCCACTCTCGAAGTTTGGAGTCAGCACCTCGATCCAGTTGGCCATGGATCGTTCACTGGTTGGCTCCAACCTGATAACGCTATAGAGCAAGGTGCACAGGGGACAATCATCAACCATGCTGAGCATAAAGTCGATATCGCCCACGTAAAAAATCTAATGCAGCAACTTCCGAATGAATTCTCCATCTGCGCGTGTGCAGCGGATGTTGATGAAGCCCACCTACTGGCGGGACTTGGACCCACTTTCATCGCAGTTGAGCCTCCTGAACTCATCGGAGGAGATATCTCAGTCACCACAGCAGATCCCGCAATTGTTTCTGAGACAGTCGATGCTGTTCGTAAAATTAACCCGGACGTAAGGGTACTATGTGGAGCAGGTGTGAAAGACGGTAACGATGTTCGTACGGCTGTTCAATTGGGTGCCCATGGCGTCTTGCTCGCATCAGGTGTCACAAAAGCAGAGAACATTGAAGACGTTCTCAGCGATCTCGTTGCGGGATTGGAATAATCAGGAGGTGATGTTATGGCTCGCAAAACCAAGCGCAAGCCCGTTCGAATCGCTCATGAGCTTTCTCGAACACGACGGAAAGCCATCGAAAAGGCGCTCGCTGAGCACCAAATTGAGGACCGAACCGAATGGGATAGAAACGCTGACTGGAGCGACTACAGATTTTATCGTAAATTGGTGAAGCGTGGTACAATTCGCACGATTGATTTACCTTTGCTTGAGGTAAGCATAGGCGATCCATGGTCGACATCTGTAACCGTCATCCATGGGATGCGACCTGGTCCAACCATTACCATACTCGGAGGTATGCATGGGGATGAACTAACAGGTCCATCGGCCTGCACCCATCTCCTCAGTACGGCATTCACAGATCCTGAAAAGGTTCTCGATCCTGAAACACTTGCAGGAACAATTCGTATTGTTCCAGTGGTCAATATGCCGGGATATCGATCCAAATCACGGTACTTCCCCGACGGGCGGGACCTGAATCGTAATTTCCCCGGCAATTCCAAAGGCTCATCCACACGGAGAGTTGCTGCCCAAGTATGGAAATATCTGGTTGAGGATTCAGATGCAATCATTGACTTACATAGTGCAGGAAGAGGTCGATCGAACATGCCACAACTTCGTGTAGACCTTGCTCATGCAGGTTCAAATATCCTAGCAAAGGCATTCGGTATCGAAATACTCCTCGACTCAAAACCCCCAAAGGGATCGCTTCGTAATCACGCAAATTTGGAAGACATTCCTGCAATTACCTACGAGGGAGGTGGTGCAAATTGGTTAGACCAAGCATCTGTGAAGGTTGCTGTTCATGGAGTCATGAACGTGCTAAAGAAATTAAAAATGGTCCCCGGAAGACCGCATCGGCCACGATTTCGAATGCTTGCGAGTGGCTCAAAATGGTTGCGAGCAGGTGAAGGGGGATTGCTGGACTTGTTTGTTGATAGCGGTTCAATCATGAAAGAAGGTGATGTTGTTGCGCGTATTTCAGATCCAGCCACACCAGGCCTTTCTGTCGATATCTTAGCTCCCGAAGACGGGTTGATGATTTGCATTGCGACCAACCCGTTCGTCGCTGCTGGTATGCCTGTTGGCCACTTCCTGCCGATATCGAAACACATGTCACTCCTCGAAGAGCAGGTCGATGGTTTTGGACGTTTCATTACGCACGGATCCCTCGATGAACCAGTATGGAGAGAAGAGGAAGAAATTGAAGTCGAAGTTCTCGGTGAATGGGATGGAGGCAGTGTCGACAGTGGTTGGCTCGAAGCAACTCTGGAAGAAGTGAACAGTGAAGGCGACTCCGAAGAAGAAGCTTGAACACTGGAAGTACCTTTCTCGCTCGCAATAGTAGAATTTTATTCAATTTCCATTGCTTTAGTTATTTTTATTTTCGAACAATGGACGATGCTCAGGATCGACATTGTCCATTGCAATGTTGTCCTTGTACCATGCTTCAAGATGCTCAACACGCTTGTCTTGAAGCCCGTAGACCTTCGCTTGCATCATGAGCATTGTTCGTTCTTTTTGAGTGATTTTCCCATCTTCTATCGCTAATTTATACAATTCAAGATAAGCAGTTTCATCTTTGGTATGAACTTCGGGTAGCAGACGATTTGAAATTGCAGATATCGAAGACAGAATGGGTTTTCTTGTTGCAACCAGAATGGTACCCATACCAACTGCACCAACCCAGCCAACTCCTGTCGCACTCTCCATGACTTCCGTACCTGCGATGAATAAGAAGGCCCCGATGCTAGCGAAAATTGTCCCAGTAAATGTTCTGCGTAATTGCTCATCAATGCCCAATACGTCCTGTTTGAGGATAGCGTATGCGAAGAACACACCCATCATGAATGAACCGAAGATGTTCATGAACAGCGTCGTTGATTGGAAGGCACTGAAGAACAAATCGTCCTGAATAATGTCGCTGCCCTGCAATTCTCCGCTGTTAACCAAACTGTTTGCTAAAATAATTAAGACGGTAGCTCCGACGGAAAAAATCAGTTTTGTCAGGAATCCAAATCGAATTGCTCGGAGCTCCTTCGCATCAAATGCGGAAGTCTCATCCAGATTATCGGCATCAATTCGATAGAGATATATTGTCGAAAATAAAAGGGCGAGAGCCGTAACCGGGACGATAATTGGTTGAATCGTTCCAATCCCAATTTTTGTAATTGTCAATGGGTACACAGGTTCCAGCGATGCAGGGCATGTTGTATTGAACATAAAATCGCTATCTCCATAGGATACGTTTTTCCCCTCTCCAGTGTCATTGCACTCCAAGGCATACATGTCTCCGAGTGCTGACACCTCTCCTCCCAGAACGAAGACTGTCGAAACGAAAATAATGAATCCGATAAGTGGCGATAACCAAAGTGATCTTGAGGCAAAAAGCCTGCGAACAGACCCGAAGGCATTGTTGTTCGAATAAATGAAAATAATGCAGACGTAGAAGATTAATCGGATCATTCCAGTCGACCCACTAACGTATCGAACAGAGTAAAGGAAATCCAGGTATTCGACAGGGAATGGAAAAATTCCAAAAAAGTTCAGAGCTCCTGCTCCTAAACCTTCGAATGCAAGGATGAAGGATAAAAACCGGTTTTTTGGGTTTTTTGGATCCGCCCTGAAGATGAGGACTGAGAGATACATCATCATCCCGCAGGTCAACAACCCAAGGAATGCAAGTAAGTGTGGAAAGGCCAAATTCACCATTGTATTCTCGTTAAGATTAGCAAACAAGCGGATGAAATAACTCATAATTTGCCCTCCCCGCTTGTTTTTGCCATCGAGGTTGTTTCACAACCCTTTTCGAATACTTGCTGTTTGTGTCCAAGTGTATTCTTGAGATAAATCAATCCCCGATGAATTTCGTTTTCCTTGCTATAATTCGTCGCGTTACAATTTCCATTTGTCTTTTGCAATGCTGCCGTTTGTCCAATAAGCCAACGTGGTGGGGCTTTGCAAACCAGTCTTCATCATTAAACAAGGACATTGACGACTGATTCAGGGCAAACCTTAGATGAACAAATGCATGGATTGGGGCATGGAAGAATTGTCCAAAGTAGGCATTGATTCGAAAAGAACCACCGCAGCAAGTGTTGCAATCGTGGGTTTAGTGGTATACTTATCCTTAATTCACCTGAAATCCATTTTGATGCCACTGGCTGTTGCGGTCTTGCTCTATTTCATCATTAAACCACCTGAACAATTCATTTACAACAAGGTGGGAAATCGGTTTGTATC
>NZVG01000006.1 GCA_002698145.1 Methanobacteriota archaeon
AAGCCCCAAGACCCGCCTTGCAAAGAGAGAAGCCCACCAACAACGATGACTGCCCATCCAATCGAGGTTAGGATGGTCGAAACGTCTGGCCCATCACTCGATTGTTCCGAGGCTGCAAGGAGACCAGCATTTTGTTTCTCCTCTTGTTCGGCGGGTTCTGGTTGTTCTTTTTCTTCTGCAGCATTTGCCTTACTCAAGAGTCCACTCATGTTCTCAACTCATAGAACCCTCGCATGGATAGGTTATGAACCCAACCCCATGAAGGATGGATTTGGTTTGAGTTTTCGGGTTACAGACCCGGTGCGGCTTCTCGCCACTCTTCTTCCTCATCTTCTGCATTAATGAAGCGCCGACCGGCTACTGCAGCTGCGAGGGCTACCATGGAAAGGGCAGGGATAATCTCGAAGCCCGGAAGGTAGATGCCACGGACGTAGATTGTGATCATTTGTGATTCACGATCGCAGCCACCATTCTTGCATGAGAAGTCAGACTCAGCGTAGAAGTCGAGCGTGTGGTACGCATCGGTCCAGCCTTGTGTCTTTGGTGTTCGTATCTGGATTCGGACCTTAGCAGGTGCAACCATTGGTTCAACGTTGACCTTGCTGATTGGGATGTTGATGTTGAAGCCAGCTTCCTCGAGGGATTCTCTGGAACTCTCTGAGATACCGACCTTCATGAAGTCGAATTGGTTTCCAAGGTTGTAGACCTTGAATTCGAAGTCCTTGTCGGTCTTTGGCATGAGTTGAACGAAAGGCTCGACTGCTTCGACTTGGAGAAGTGCAAATTGTGTGATGGAAACGATCATTGAAGCTCCGGAAGTTGCTTGGTTTGCTGGCGGCAGTCCGTTGATTTCCTGCACGCTGCCTTGAACAACGAGGCTGCGAGCTTGCATGGTCATGAAGGGCTGCGCCCGGACGACGACTTGGAAGTCTTCATCTTGCCCACCACCGACATATATGTCACCGGGTGCAGCGGCTGCTAGCCCATCAGACGTAACAGACAGAGCAATCTTTTCGATGTAAGCGGTTGGGTTGGAAGCGGTGCATGTCGTGAATCCGACGAGTGTGGAACCTGGCTTTACATCGACTTTGATTTCAGCAGGCTGGCACGTAATGGAAACAGCGGCTGTTGGAATCTGTGCCTGCGCTGGAACAGCAACAAGCAGTAGGGATGCGAGGTAAATCACTAGAACGGTGAAGGTACTCTTTCGGGTTGACATCGTGCTCACTATCTTAACCCACCCTATCTACCCTCATAACCATTGTGTCGCAAAGTGTCCCAATAGCGAAGGAAAATAGTGGGCCCGAAGGGATTTGAACCCTTGACCGCCCGGTTATGAGCCGGGTGCTCTAACCAACTAAGCTACAGGCCCTTGCCACTCCTGTGTAGAGCACCTTCATGAGTTTGCCGAATCGAACATTGCCAATGATGACTGCGACGGTTTGGTCTTAGAACGAACCATCGCTTCGCAAGCATCTCGGATTTCCTCCGGCACGAACACGAGGATACGTTCTTCCGATTGGGTCAGTGAGCGAATAAGCGGAGAGTGTTCTGCCGCATCCCGTCCGTCCTCGAGAATGATGCCTTGTTCGTACGGCATGTACCCACGCTTTCGAATCGACGCTGTAATGAGATCGTGCACAGGATCGAACCCATTCTCGCCAAGATAAGCGGCGACGTCTTTCTGAACCGTGTCAAACATCTCAGTCGTCAAAGATGGAATACGCAGTGACTTGTGGTAGTCCCTCCGAGCAAGAAGGCGTGATGCGTATCCAGAAAGAATTTCATCTTCGTGCGCCGCAAATCGACCCATTGCAACCTTGATGTGCGCGTCATGCAATGCGGCGTATTGATCCGGGGTAAGAGCTTCGTTCAGCAGCATTTGTTTGACTTCGCCGCCCAAATCAAGAACGCCTTGATTTGCAAGTTCTCGTGCTCGAACGAGCATTTGGACCAAATAAGATTGAGTCAGCATGTTGACTTTGTGGAAATACACCTGATTGTACATATGATATCGAGTGACCAAGTATGCCTCAATAGCCGGTAAACCCCATGATTTGACGTAGAGGCGACCATCATCGTTGACCCGAAGGGCACGAATCACCCTTGCACTGTCGAAACCACCAATCTGAGCACCGGTGTTCGCTTGATCGCGAATCATGTAATCCATACGGTCTACATCCAGTTGACTGCTAATGATCTCTTTCAAAAACGGAGCAATTGGCACGCCGTTGCACTCGTTTTGTCCGTCAAGAAGAGCAAACAACCGTTGCTTTCGTTCCTCTCCAAGCACGTCATGAAGAACTTGTCCGATTTCGGACTCTTCGCTTTCGAGGAGAATTCGCCCCCAGTGCTCGTGGGAGTGAAATGTAGCAAAAACCTCTGGCGTCTCCAACAAATGCGAGTACGGAGGATGTCCAATGTCGTGCAAAAGCGCTCCGATTTGTACGAGTTCAGCATCGGAATCCGTCAGAAGACCTGGTTGGACTTCTTGTATCGATGAGGTCAATTCCCCGGCGAGGTAATATGCCCCGAGTGAATGAGCGAAACGTGTGTGGGTCGCTGAAGGGAATACAAACTCGCACGTCGAAAGTTGTTGGACGTTCCTCAGACGTTGGAATTCGTGTGTATCGATGATGCGTGCGTGATGAGCAGGAACCAAGACGTCGCGATGAATTTCATCACGAATAACACGGTCTCGCATGGTAAATCCTGTTCCTGCCTTCCATTTCAAGGCATCTCTTCCCAAACTGCTCTATGGGAAGTGATATGCATTGGCAGTCTACGGGTCAAAACATGGCAGATGGTCTGAAAGGCTTCCTTGCTCGTTTGTCGACCGATGACCCAGAAACAAACGGTCCACGACTGTGGGTTATGTTTGCAATTTCCTTGTTTTTGGTTGCCACATTAAATTGGTACGCAATGGTCCGTGAGCCTTCTGTGGTCGACGTTGACGATCTTACGGAATACATCAATGAGGTTGTCAAGGTCGAGGGCATGCTCATTTCTTGGGTTGAAGATCCATACAACTCTGGTGATGATCGGTTGGATGCGATTATCGACGATGGAACGGGCGTTGTTGAACTGCGTTGGTATCGTCCGGGCGAATTACCTCCAATTGGAACCAATGTCACAATCATTGGAGATGTCATCAATTACGAAGGGCGTATGTGGATACAAGCACTCGGTGCTGGGGCGATGAATTGGGAAGCCAGCGACATCCCCGATTCCCCGCAATTATCGATATCCGATGTGGCTTTGAATCCGCAAGCCTACGACGGTGAAGTCATCAGAATAACCGGTTTCCTCTCGAAGTCCATTGCACCTGAGGTTGCGTTTGGTAACGCTAAACTCGGGGATCATCCGAACTACGGCAACTCGGAACACCAAATAGGAATGACAATCCATTCTGCCACCAACGAGTGGATTGAAGCCGGCTCGAAAGTCACGGTCCAAGGTGTTCTCTCGTACCAACAACGGGAACTTCGATGGAATCTTGGAGTACAAGGCCCCGACATTGAAATTGACAGAAATCACCCAATAGAGATACCGCTTCTCGATTGGTCCTCACAATCAACATGGATGTACTCCTCGGGGAGAACCGTGGATGTTGCTGGTACGTTATCCGTCGACAACGACACTTGGGAATTATCGGGCTCGTCAGGCTCACCGCTTTGTGTGTTACCGAGTGACGATGACATCGAAAAAATCGATACATGGAACGGCAAAGGCCTTCAAATGCGGGGTAGGTTGGTTTGGAATACTGCAACGTCGGCTTGGTGTTTGGACAAGAGCGGGGAATCCAATCCCTCTCTTGAGGCAACCAAATCAATCGACGATTTGTTGCTGATGCTCAGTGCCAATCCAACCGCAGTGCTGGACTCACCAGGTCAGCATTACATGGTATCTGCTTACATGAAATACGCTTTGGAACCAAGTGTCGAGGATGAGTCCGGTTATTTTGTTGATTCCTCCGGGTACACGCCTGGATGGACAAGTATTGCTGTAACAATTCCAGGACCTCGCTCGACTTGGCTTGAAGCTGGGCAAGCGGTTGTTGCAAACGTTACAATTGCATGGGATGATGAAAACATGCGAGCAGAATTGTTGGTGCACAGTCTTCAAGAGGGTCAAAAAGCAAGTCCAATGAACCTGTTGTGGAGCGACGGCGCGGTAGATTGGGGGTACGACAAAAACAAGATTGTGCGAGTCAATGGGCTCGCAATGGAAGAAAATGGGACGTGGTATCTGAGCGAGCCAGGCAGTGAAAAGCGGATTCTTTTGGACGCCGTCAACAACTGCATTGGTCTCGATGAACTTCATTTGGGAACGGCGATGGCATGGGAGGGTCGTCTACTTCAAGTTGAAGACGCAGAGAGCGTAAGCATGGTTTACACGTTGAGCAATGCTGATGTTGATGACAACGATAACGATGGTTTGAGTGATGCCCTCGAATCCGCTTTTGGAACCAGCTCCAACAGCGGAGACAGCGATGGTGATGGAATCGGCGATCGTCAGGAATACATTGACCAATCATAGGTGATGCAATGATCGAGGCATACTTCCATGAATTGTGGTGGCTCCTAGGCGCCCTGTTTTTTGGAGTAATGCTCGGGTCACTAACCGGCTTAATTCCAGGTTTTCACGTAAACAATGTTGCACTTATTTTGCTGGCGGTTTCGCCAGGGTTGCTCGAACTCGGAATTCCCCTCTCTGCAGTTGCGGCAATTATCGTTTCAACCGGAACCGTCCACACCTTTCTGAATTACATTCCATCTGCGTTGATTGGTGCACCGGACGGGGATACGGCTCTGTCCTTACTTCCCGGGCATCGTATGCTGTTAGCTGGAAATGCAGCACGAGGTGTTGCTTGGTCTGCACGGGGATCACAGTTGGGTCTTTTCTTGTCCTTGCCGCTGATTGTTGTTGCCCGAATCGCTTTCGGACCTGAACTCGATTGGTACAATGGCTTGCGTAACTGGCTTCCTGTCATCTTATTGGTCATTTCACTGCTGTTGCTGGCTACGGAAACAACCCGACTCGATTGGCCAAAATGGGTGCAAAAACTGACTGGAAAACGACTTGGAAACGACAGTCGTTTTGCGGGATTCATTGCAGCAACTGTCTTTTTCTTACTTGCAGGTCTGTACGGTTGGGCGGTGTTTGAGTTGCCTGTCGACAGCCCGGTGGGAATGCCTTCACCATCGCTCTTGCTACCAAGTTTGGCTGGTTTGTTCGGAATTGCAAATCTGCTGGATATCTACGCAACGACAAGCCATCTTCCCCCACAGAGGGAAAACTGGGATCTCCCCCCTGCGAAGCCGCTCATCGCACCATGTTTCTGGTCTGCTGTGGCTGGAGCGAGCATGGGGGTACTTCCCGGAATGACTGCTTCTCAAGCGACTGTTCTGGTCATGGGTGGTCGCAACGTGGCTGCGAAGGTCCAAGGAAAAGAAGGATATGGAATGGACTGGGAGACGCGGCGTCTGACCGAACTCAGCGACGATGAACTTCTCGAAATTGCGGTTGCAGAAGCTGAAGAGGGGTACGAAGGGCCTCAAACAAAACAAGATTTGGAGGTGATTGCGATTTTGTCTGCAGTCAACACAGCTGTCACAGTGATGGTTCTTGGATTCCTTTACATCATTGGTCGATCCCGATCTGGAGCTACGCTTGCACTGAAAATGATGTATCCAATCGAAACATGGAATTCTTCCCAACCGACGGCCGATTTCGTTCGTTTGCTTGCCGTCACTCTTGCAGCAGGAATTATGGCGATGCCGATCATGAAAATTGTCGGGAAAGGCATGCTCCGGCTTCACGCAGCAATCCCTCTGCAGTCGATGGTCATGGGAGTCATTATTTTCGTTACTGCACTGGTATGGCTATCCACTGGGTTTGTGGGCATTGGTGTCCTTATCGTCGGCACCATTCTCGGACTAATGCCACCTCGAATTGGTATTCGACGAAGTCACGGTATGGGAATCATCCTCGTACCAATCATGATTTACACCTTTGCGCAGATGGCTGATAACTTCGGTTTCATCTGAAATTCAGAGGTTTCTACGTACCAAAAGATATGAGGGGGAAGGCGCTGGGTCTAAGCGTCGATGCCATATGCGATTTGAGTCAATTTTTCTTATCACCCTGATGCTTCTGGTTCCCATGACACACCTTGTTGGCCCGGTAGAAGCAACATCTGCTCGCAGTCAACCGTGTGGAGGTGCGATTTGCATCAACGAAGTCATGCCGAACCCAAATGGGTACGATGATGCTGCATGGCCAAACGGTGAGTGGTTGGAACTGCACAATTCGGGTACAGCTTCCGTCGATGTTCGCAACTGGTATTTCTCGAACAAAGCGGCAAAAACGCTTACGCTTAATGCCGCTTCAATTGTTGGGTTTGACGCAAACAATGCATCAACGTACACGATTGCTCCAGGTGATTACATGATTGTCGCTCGTAACGCCTCAACCAACTTTTATGTTGCAAATTCGAATGATTTTATGACCCTTTACGATGCAACCAGTGGATGGGTCGATGAAGCTACTTGGAATTCAAGCTCAAGCGGAGTAAGCCTCGAAGAGGATTCATCCGACCCATACAACGACTGGATTCCTACCTCAAATCCAACACCTGGCTCTGCAAATCCCACAGGTGGAGGAGGTACAGGCGGACCTGTATACGTTCAGAGCGATGTCATCATCAACGAAGTTATGGCGGATCCGTGGCCCAGTTACGACAACGACACCTGGCCCGGTGGAGAATGGGTTGAACTTTACAACAACGGTTCTTCCAGCATCGATCTTGCTGGGTATTGGTTGCAAGATCTTGCAGGAAACACGATTCCGTTGGATGAAAATCATCTGATTGGCGCAAGCACAGATGCTTCAACATTCTTTATCCTTCCACAGGAAACCAGAGTTGTAGCCGTCAACGCCTCAACAAACAGTGGCGTTCTCAACAACGGGCAAGAAACCTTACGATTGTATCTTGCAAACGGTAGCATTGCCAGTGAGGTCATGTGGAATTCAAACCAACCTGGTTTTTCACTTGAAGAATCCCTCAGCGGAGGAATGTGGCAATACTCGACCTATCCAACACCGAATGCATCGAATGCCCCTCCACTTGATTCGATAACGGCAATCGGAGATGTCAAACTAAACGAACTGATGCCTGTTAGTACAATGGATGGAGGGTCTGCACCCGAAGGAGAGTGGGTCGAGTTCTTCAACACAGGAGCGGTTGATGTCGATCTTAATGGATGGTCAATCATTGACGGGATGGGCAACGTCACGTACCTCGATCCTGGTTCGATTGTTGCCAACAGTTCGCAGGGAAGTACAACAATAAAGGCCGGCGAGCGACGTATCGTTGAATTCACCAGTGAAACCCGCCTGTGGGATAATCACAATCACCTCGTTGTGCGCGATGCTGCTGGAGCCATCGTTGACATGGGGCATTACACCACCAATTACGGAGCAAATGTCTCGCTGTTACGTGGACAAAACTATCACGACCCTTGGACTCCTTCGATCGCACCATCGCCTGGACAACCCGAGCCAATACCCACACCGACCACGGGCGAAGTTCGAATCACGGAGGTGTTGCCCGATGCTGTTGGAAGCGATTCTTCCTCGTATCCGAACGGTGAATGGATTGAAATCCAAAACATGGGGATGGATGAAGTCGATGTTGCCGGCTGGAGGTTCTCTGCTGCGAGTCGAACACTCATCCTGCATCAGTACAACATGCCAGCCAAATCAGATACTGTTCTTCAGCCAGGAGAAACAACGCTGATTGCGCTCAACGGAACGTCCCAGTTTTACCTGAAACACACAACACCGGACCAGATTTTCCTCTACGATGGAAACGGGGCGCCAGTTCACTCTGCGCAGTGGACCCACACGCTCGAGGGCGTCTCATTGATCAACAACACCGAAACCCATGCGGGAGCTGGTCCATCTGGTACAAATGCTCCATCCTCTTCAACCACGTGGGGAGTGGATGACTGGGTCAACAGCGCTTGGGCAAGTCCGGGTGAGGAAAATCCGATTTGGCCGGCTTATTCGGGTTCCGAGAACCTCCTTGTAACTGAAATCGCAACCTCGTGTGATTCACCATCGTTTCAACCTGCAGCCGATTGGATTGAGTTGTACAACACGGGCGTTTCTGAGGTGAATTTGAGTCGTTGGATACTGGGTGCGAATTACACCTCGAACCCACTCATGGGACGCCAATTCATCGACGCTAGCATGCTTTGGGAGTCGACGTCAAATGATACAATTCTTGCTCCAATGGACCGTGTTGTTGTCGAATTACAACACGACATCTTTGGTCCAAATTTGGAAGATGTCAGCACGATGGATCTCTTAAATCCAGACGGAGAACTTGTCCTAACCATCGCCCCTCCGGCTTCATCACTCAGCACGAGTTGCGCAACTTATGGGTACAATACAACCAACGCCGAATGGCTCGAATTCATGTGGCCAACACCAGGTTCACCTGAACCAGATGCATCGATGATGGCATCACTCGATGACATCAAATTTAGTTCCATCATGTGGGATGGCGTTTCATCGATTTCGACGGAACTGGAATTCTTTGAATTAACTAATACAGGAAATGAAACCGCTGTTCTCAATGGGTGGTCCGTACGAAGAATTGCTTCCGATGGAACATCCTTTGAATCCGACATTACGAACTTGCAATTGAACGCTCACTCATCGGTGAAGCTTTCGAACGATGTGCCAGCATTGGAATTGTTCGAAGACGGTGAAATCGTTGACATGGGTATGGTGATGGAGAATCCAATTTATCTTCTCGATAGCGGGATGGCATTGCAGCTGATCCACCCAACAGGGATGGTCTCCGACACGATTGTTTACAAAAATGGCCCCGTGGAAAGCGAAGGTTGGAGTGGAGTCTCTCTTTCAGAGCCAGTAAGTGGAATTGACAATCTCATTCTCTACCGTGGCGACGGGTGTGGGGTGATGACCGATACGAATCAGTCCATGGACTGGCACCAACGCTGGGGACGATTGGGTGCGAGTGATTTCTGCGGAGAATTAGGATTCAACGATGCAACATCAATTACACCGCTCATTGCTCCAGAACATGGGCTGATGGATTTGATGAATTGGATTGATGGGGCCCAAACATCCCTGCACCTCCATTTGTACATACTGCAATCGAGTGAATTGACGCAAGCGCTGATCAATGCACACATCCGTGGTGTTGATGTTGTTGTTGTGCTCAACGAACCCGAGGATTGGTGGAAATCCAACGACAAGCAAGCACAGGAGGCCTACGCTTACGCCCTCAAGGAAGCAGGCGTGAATGTGCATTGGTTCGGTGGAACCGGTGATGATCCGTATCTCTACTTGCATGCCAAAGTCGCCGTTCGGGACGATGCATCCGTATGGATTGGCTCCGGAAATTGGAAGCCTTCATCGCTCCCATACGATGGTGACAGAGGCAACAGAGATTGGGGAATCATCGTCGACAGCCAACAACTCGCAAACAATGTCAAAATGAAGATGGCCTTTGATGAGGGTTCCATGTATGTGCAACCTGTTTCAACAATTCCTCCAACAAATTCGTACGTTATTCCTGATGCTCAAATCATCCAGCAAACCACAGCACAGGTCTACAGCGGAACATACAGCGGGCAGTTGTTGACGTGTCCTGATGATTGTGTCGATGGATTAACTGAAATGATTGAATCAGCCGACGATGAGATTCTTCTCTCCTTGCAATACCTCGACCTTAATTGGAAGTGGGGTTGGGGGGAAAATCCCGTCATTTCTGCTCTTGAAGGAGCTGCAGCAGAGGGGGTGTCAATCCGTTTAATCATCAATGGTGCGTATTTGGATGAAGACATCCAAGACGTTGTTGACCGCATCAACAACGACTGGAACATTAGCAATGGATGGGACGCATCTGCCATCATCATGAGTGAAGATGATGATGTCATGAAACTTCACAACAAAGGCGCCATCGTTGATGGAGAATCCGTTCTTATCTCCAGCATTAACTGGGGTGATTCAGCGATGGTTCGCAATCGTGAGATGGGTCTCATCGTTACCTCCACCGAAGTTGCAGCGCCGTACATTGATTCGTGGTATGCCGATTGGAACCGACTCGACAATGTGACCGACTCAGACAACGATGGCATGCCGGACATTTTTGAGGTCAATTTCGGTCTAAATCGAACTGTTTCGATGCACAATGGTGTCCTGGAAGCCGAAGCTGACAACGACAATGATGGTCTTACCAACTTGGATGAATACACGCTCGGTGGCCACCCACTCAACTCGGATACCGATGGTGATTGCATTCTTGACGCAGTCGAGGTAAGTTGGGCACAAGCTACTGCTCTCGACCCATCTGTAGACGATGTGTCGCCGCACGACGCAATCAACCTGGCCGATGCCGATGGAGATGGAATCAACGAATCGGATGCCTTAGGATGCGACCTTGGGGGCATCGAGCCTGTAGATACAAACGACAACCAATCGGACGAGCCATCCACCGATGATGACGCAGACGGCGTACTTAATTCAAATGACGATTGTCCGAATACACCCGAAAACACCCCAACCGACGTGACAGGGTGTTCATCCGAGCAGCGAAATCAGAAAGCAGGTGATGCAAGCGGAGAAGCGGAGGAAGGATTCGGAGAGACCTTCATGCTCCTACTGATGATTGGAGGCCTCCTTTTGCTTATCGGGGCGGTGTACGGCATTGTTCAATCTCGCAAGGAAAGCGAAGCCAGAAAGGATTGGGTCACTGATCAGCACATCGACGATGTTGTTGGTACCGATGCACAATGGGAACAACCTGTATTGGACGGACGGAATGAGGATACGGCATCACCGCTGACAAAGGAGCTTGGGCGATTCCCGGGTTGGGATGAGACGATGTTGCAGCAATATCTTGACCACGGTTGGACGTTGGACCAGTTGGAAGAATACTATCAACAACAGGTCGCAGAACAAGGATGACTCGCGTAACCTTCACAAAGGACCGGCTCTGTGGACAACCATGGCATACAACTCGACGAATCCAGTCTTCCAGCCAAAATTCTGGAATTCAATTCAAGGTAACGACCGAATGACGTTTGAAGGTACACTGCAAAAAATTGCGATTCTCTTTGGGCTTGCAACGTTAAGCGCCGTTGGTTCAGTCGCTCTTGGCTTCATCATGCCCGGGCTTCTCTATCCGATGATGTTGCTTGGTATGTTTGGCACCATGGGAATGGGAATCTATCTCATGTTTTCTCGACCCGCAGAGCCGGTTGGATTTGTAATGGCATATGCAACGCTTGAAGGGCTCTTTGTTGGCCCACTAACATTGGTCTTCGAGATCATGTATCCAGGAATCGCAATCCAAGCCGGTCTTGCTACCTTCGCAGTTGTTGCATGCATGCTTACGATTTACTCGGTTGGAATTCTTCGACCCACACCAACGTTCAACAAAATCGTGTTTACGCTTGCAGGTTCGATTTTCTTGGTTTACATGATCAATGTGTTCCTCATCTTCCTCACTCCTTGGACCGTTCCATTCCTCCACTCGTCTGGGCCAATTGGGATTGGAATCAGTGTGTTCATCGTCGTTGTTGCATCGATGATGCTCATTTCGAATTTCGGGATGATCGATGCCGGTGTTCGCATGGGTGCTCCAAAACAACAAGAGTGGTGGGGCGCCTTCGGCGTCATGGTCACCGTCATCTGGTTGTACTTCGAGATGCTACGCTTGATTGCAAAACTACGTGATTCAAGGTGATTCGTTGACTCGCCCATTGCCAGTCGCTGATCTCAGTGATTTTCTGTCGGGTGAGGAACATCGCGTCCAATCATTTATCCAAATTGTCGGAGATTCGCTTGCTGACATTGGCTTCTTTGCACTCACAAACCACGGGATTGATTTGTCCTTAATCGAAGAGACATACGAGCAAGCTGAGTCTTTTTTTATGCTCGATGATTCGGTGAAGCTCTTGTATGCTAAACCTGAGATTTCACACCAAAGAGGATACACTGCGTTTGGCGTTGAGCACGCGAAGGATAATCCTGCACCAGATCTGAAAGAATTCTGGCAAACAGGACGTGGTCAACAAGGGAGTGAAACCGATATCAAATATCCAATGAACATCTGGCCCGACAAGCACACTCCATTGTTTGAACAAAAAGTTGATGCGTTGTACAATAAAATGGAAGCCATCTCAAATCAACTGCTTTCAGCATGCAGTCTTTACCTCGGAAAAAGCGAGAATTGGTTGCCCGAAATGGCGAGTAAAGGGAACACAATTATGCGAATTATTCACTACCCACCGCTCGATTCATCGACACCACAAGGAGCCGTTCGGTCCGCTGCTCATGAGGACATCAACTTCATCACGCTGCTTATGACTGCAACCGCTGCAGGACTTCAGGTAATGGACCATGATGGAACCTGGATTGATGTAGAAGGAAATCATGAACAAATCATTGTCGATTCGGGTGACATGATTCAGAACTTGACCAATGGATTGTTCAAATCGACGACCCATCGCGTCGTTAATCCCGGCGATCCAACGCAACGACGATTCTCTATGCCAATGTTTGTTCATCCACGAAATGAAATTGATCTTGCTCCGCGTCCTGAATACATCGAACAGACCAGTGGTTCGGCAGATTTCCCTGCAATCACAGCAGGCGAATATCTTCATCAACGCCTTGCTGAAATTGGTTTGGCTTCGGTTCATGAGGATTGATTGCGATGCACATTCCGAGATTGCTCGCAAAAAAGCGAGATGGCCATGCACTCGAGCAGAATGAAATCGAATGGTTCATCCATCATCTCCATCAAATTCCGAATGAACAAATTGGTGCATTCCTAATGGCGTGTCAAATCAATGGACTAAATGCACAAGAAACAACCTATCTCACCAAAGCCATGCTTGAGAAAGGTGAATGCCTTCCCAAACAAGATGATGCAGTCGACAAGCACTCAACCGGTGGAGTAGGTGACAAAATGAGCCTTATCCTCGCTCCTGCGTTGCGCGCATGTGGTGCAATCGTTCCAATGCTCGCAGGCAGGGGGTTAGCACACACGGGAGGAACAATCGACAAATTGGAATCCATACCCGGATTTAACATCGGATTAGCGATTGAAGAAATGATCAAAAATCCATGCTTCATTTCTCGACAAACCCCCGAAATTGCACCAACAGATTCCATTCTTTATGCGATACGAGATGTAACAGCCACAGTTCCATGCATTGGATTGATTACAGCATCAATTCTTTCAAAAAAGGCTGCGGAAGGAATCAAATCGCTCGTCCTCGATGTAAAATTTGGAAGAGCTGCATTTATGCAGCACTCCGAGGATGCTCGAGCACTCGCTGAATCGATGGTTCGGGTTGGAACAGAACTTGGAATCGAAGTGGTTGCCCAACTTACGCAAATGGATCATCCAATCGGCTGCATGCTTGGAAACAGTCATGAAATTGTTGAAACCATCGATTGTCTGAAAGGCGCTGGTCCACATGATACCATGGAACTGGTACATGCGCAAGCCAATGCACTGGGATTCGACATTACAGAAGCCATTTCAAACGGTTCAGCCCTTAATGAATTCAAATCAATGCTCGAGCGTCAGGGTGTTGATTCTTCCATTGCTCAGCAACTGATTGACGGTCCTTGGAGCGTCTTGCAACGTGCACCACAGCAATACACACTGCACGCTGAGCAATCAGGTTTTATCGCTGATTTGGATGCTCTTGTCATCGGTCAAGTTCTTTGTGAGGCCGGTGCTGGACGATCGGTCCAAGGAGCAGAGATTCATCATGGAATCGGCATCAAAATCCATCATCACATCGGATCGAAAGTCGAGGAAGGGGATGCAATTCTTACGATGGATGGCCCATTTGGCATCGATGTACAGTTGATTCAACGACTTAAGAATTCGATTACGATATCCGATTACCAGGTCGCTACAAGTTCAAGAATTCTTGAAACAGTAACAATTTCAGACTGCTCTACGACTTGATATGATGGAAGCCATCATAAAGGAGATGTTGGTGGACAAACTCGCCGATTTAGCTTAGCTGGTGGAGCGTGGGACTGTTAATCCCAAGGTCGTGGGTTCGAGCCCCACAATCGGCGTATGTTTCATCAAATTCGATACTAGGCAAGCATTTGCTTTCAAAAACAGTCTGCTGTGTCTTGTTTTGCTTCTTGCTTCTACTTTCTGTTGGACCACGCTCACGCAGATTGTGTACATCGTTTAAGGTGGTTAAGGAAATCAATATTGATGGGTGCTGTGAAAATGCTCAGTACGAGCCCTCTGATTCGATTAAGCTGATCAGTGGTTTGTGCGTAAAATTATTCGGTTTTACGAACATTGATTGCGTTTGGACCTTTAGGTCCTTCACCGACCTCAAACTCGACAGCGTCTCCGTCTCGAATTTCACCAGTCACTTGGGACTTGTGAACGAAGAGGTCTTCTCCCTCTGTTTGCTCGATAAATCCGAAACCTTTCAGTCGATTAAACCACTTTACTGTGCCTGTTGGCATAATTCCCTTAAAATTTTCATTGTAATTAGAGTCATGCATTCCAAATCGTGTTGAAGAATCGGTTTCCCATGCTTTCTCGAAACGCAGTTTACAATTCAGTTTCTATTTACAGGATTCTCATACAGCTTATCTCTTGGCATAGGGTACCCACTGCCAAGAGGGATTATCAAAGGGGGCCCTTTGCAAAAACGCCCTATCAAAGGAATCGCAGTGTATCTTTTCTGTGCCTCTTCAGTACTTCTCTAAGTTCTAATTTTGTAGGCGATAATATAATCTAAGTCATTGGATGAAAACACAGACAATGAGAGTTAGTTCAAAAAAGGAGTCAAGTGATGTTGATTCTGATGAAAGAGAAAGGATACTCTCTGCAATGCAAGAACAAGGATTTCAATTGAGCGAAGATGGATCGAAGTGGGAGAAGATTGAGAATGGCGAGGCTACGAAAACTATCGATTTTCCCAATGAAAAACTCTTGAATGATTCCAATACCTTTAGTTTTATACTGATAACCCTATCCTTTTTATCCATAATAATTGCACCCAACGCAGAAGGTATGTTTTTCTGCTACGCCTCTCCTATACTTCTAATAATAGCATTTACTTTTATGTTGGTTGGAAATGAGGGACAAAACGGCTACACAATTGTATTTTTCATTGTTGTGGGAATGATGTATTGGGTCGTCGTCTATCTAGTCCTTGGCGACATATTGAGCGGAGACATGTATGGGGGAGGGAGTCTTGGTGGTTTATCAGAATGGGGCGGGCCCTAGTCTAATCGTTTCAGGATTGAATCAAAGGGTCTATCCGAATACCCATTGCTCAGGTATGAACCAATCAATGGGCTTGCAGTGGGTCTTGTCAGACGCTACCCTCTGTGATGGATATTGGCTCCCTATTCCCACTCAATGGTACCTGGTGGTTTGTGCGTAATATCGTAGACAACACGATTCACAGCACCCTTGACTGTGTTGGTAATTCGAGTGCTGATCTTCTGTAGGATACTGTGCGGTATTTCTGAATATCGGGCAGACATACCATCCATGCTTCTTACTGCGCGCACAACAATGGTTTCTCCGTATGCTCGAACGTCGCCGTGTACTCCTACGGAGCGAACAGGAAGAAGCGCAGCAAAGTATTGCCATGGCAATTCCATTTCGCCAGCTTCAGCTCCTGCCTCAAATTCTTCTTCGACAATTGCGCATGCTTCTCGAACAACTTCAACACGTTCAGGTGTTAATTCGCCGAGTGTTCGTACCGCTAGGCCGGGACCTGGGAAGGGTTGGCGCTCTGCCACGATTATATCCAGTTCTCTAGCAAGTTCACGGACTTCGTCTTTGTACAATTCTCGTAGTGGCTCTACAACCTCTAGAGTCATATCTTCCGGTAATCCGCCAACGTTGTGATGCGATTTGATGGTGTCACGAACACCACCACCCGATTCGATCCAATCCGGTGCAATCGTACCTTGAACGAGGTATTTTGCACCACACTTCTTTTGTTCGTCTTCGAAAATTCGAATGAACAATTCACCAATGACCTTTCGCTTTTGTTCAGGCTCAGTGACGCCTTGAAGGGCCTCAAAGTAGCGATCTGCTGCTTTGACCGTGATGAGATTAATGCCTTGCTCTGCGAGCATGGCCTCGATTTCCTCGGTCTCATTTTTCCGCATGAAGCCTGTATCGACGTAAACACAGTGCAAGAGGTTACCAACAGCCCTGTTGGCGATTACAGCCGCTACGGTCGAGTCCACACCACCTGAACACGCAATGATCGCAACATCATCGATGGTTGCTTTCATTTGCTGAATCGATTCTTCGATGAATTCAGGCGCATCAAACATTTCAAGCCCTGCCGTTCACTTCTCGATCCATCTGGAGTACACGCTCTATTTGGTCGAGTTTGTCTTGAACGAGGCGTTGTGCCATCTCATCGTTGACGAGGGCGAGCATCTGAACTGCAAGATGACCTGCGTTGTCACCACGGTCAACCCCAACGGTCGCTGCGGGAACACCGGGAGGGAGTTGAACGATTGAAAGAAGAGAATCGAACGGTACACGCCCACCGCATGGGACACCAATGACTGGTTTGGTTGTTAATGCAGCGACTGCACCGGGTAAAGCTGCTGCAAGACCAGCCATGGCGATGAATACTTTGCATCCATCCTCTTCGGCTTTGTGAATAATGTCCTCAACAAATTTTGGGGAACGATGTGCAGAAGCAACACGCAATTGGTAGTTTACGCCAAATTTGTCAAGCACTTTTGTGCACTTTTCAGCAATCGGCATGTCAGACTTCGAGCCAAGTAAGATAGAAACATCCATGACTAAACCGCATCGCGGGTAGTTCTTTTAGATGACCCTTCACTCTTCTTCGGATAGAAAATGCTGGAGATTGAAAATGTCTTGAGAAAAGACATCGAGATGCAACCAACATCCATCGTCTTCAAACCGACAATACAAGACAGCTAGTTGCCGATTCGTTCGAGAAATTGCCATCAGTCCATTGGTTGGTTTTGCGTTGACGATTTTCCAATGGCCCATGCGTTTTGCATTGAGTTTGAGGTACTTCGAAGCAACCCATTCCTTACGAAATTGCACGCCATAACCCGCTGATGTTTTGCTTGCAACTCGAAAGGTGGTCACGAACAATCCTGCACTGAGAGCAAGCGCAAGCCACAAGGATGCAGTTTGTAGAAATACGAAGGTCATCGAAGTCAAGAGCAGAATGGCACTTAGGTGGACGCCCCTGTGTAGAATAAGGACACGACGCTGTGAAAAGGTTGAGAGCAAAGCAAGACTGAGAAGGATGTCTGAAATCAAAATCAACCATGGAACGAATGCGGTGTATCTGCCGGAAATGAGCATAAGAACTGGGAAGGCCATTGTTAGCAATGATGCGGCCATGGTGAAGAGAGGAATTATCATGACTGCTTTTTCTTCGGATGGGTACCATCCCTCAACAAACAGCCCTACCATGACCATTGGAGTGCAGTCGAGTTCTTGTGTTTGTTGGGTATCGGCGATGAGGTTATATCGACAATTCAGGACGACCAAGTATGGAACAAGTCTACAGATGCGACTCTGAATCATTCCTCGCTCGTTTGGATGAGCATCGTGATTTGCACGTAATTCATCGTGGCCAAGAAGTGCAGGTTTACAGAGGACTGTTCCAATTTGTAATTCTTACATACAACGAAATTGGTGATGAATTGTTGGTAAGGTTCCGCCCAAGCATCACAATGCTTGGTTTGCTTATGCTTTCTTCAATTATTGTAGCAACCGCTTTCGTTGTCGCCTGGTGGTGGCTGGTTGTTGAGTTGGCACTTCTTGGTATGGCGTTGATCATCTATTCCTCACAGCTGACATGGGAATTGTTGCAACATACCCAAGAGTCGATTACGCTTCGATCTCATTCGTCGTCAAATGGATGACGCAAGCAAAGATTCCTCGCTGCATAGACTTCATCAACTCGGCGAACCGGTGTGGTTGTCGGAGCGTTGTGAAGTGTCTCTGCGTCCAACTGAAGCACCTTACAAAAATCTCTTGCAAAGGTATCGAGTGTTTCTTTCGATTCAGTCTCTGTTGGTTCAATCATCATGCATTCTGGAACAACCAATGGGAAATACACTGTTGGCGCCATGTAGCCCATGTCCAAAAGGCCCTTAGCGACATCCATTGCTGAGATACCGTGAGCCTCTTTCGCCGGCCCGAGCGAGAGTGTGAATTCGTGTTTGGCAACAACCGTATCTGCACCATCAACAAAGAGGTGGTCCACGCCTGCCGCTTTTGCCTCACGATGAATTGCGTGACGCAGATAATTGGCATTCAAGACTGCATGTTCAGACATTGTTCTGAGTTCCTTTCCATAGCGGCGATAGTACGCCCAGCAGCGGAGTATAGCTCCTGCGTTTCCGTGCCATTGCTGGATCTTACCAATGGTATGTTCGGGTTCGTGCCATGTGTACCAGTATGCATCGACAGCCCGAGATTTCTCATCAGAACTTGGTTCTCTTCGCGCCACAATAGGAGAGGGGAGGAACGGTGCGAGATGTTCCTTGACTCCGATTGGACCAGAACCAGGTCCTCCACCACCGTGGGGTTGGCTGAAGGTTTTGTGGAGATTGTAGTGAACCGCATCGAAGCCCATCAATCCTGGACTTGTGCGTCCAAGAATCGCATTGAAATTAGCGCCATCGTAATACATCAGGCCTCCGACGTTGTGAACGATTTCAGAAGCTTCAGCGATGTTTTGCTCGAAGAGCCCGAGCGTGTTTGGATTGGTAATCATCATTCCTGCTGTATCGTCACCGACGACAGCACGAAGTGCAGATAAATCGATACGACCGTCTTCCTGGCTTGGGATTTCGATGATTTCAAAACCAGCCATAGCAGCACTGGCTGGGTTGGTTCCGTGCGCAGAATCGGGTACAATGACCTTGGTTCGATGGTGTTCACCTCGATGGCGGAAGTACTCTTGGAAGCATCGAATAGCCGTGAATTCGCCTTGTGCACCAGCGACTGGTTGCAGTGTAACCGCATCCATTCCAGCACATATGGCGAGCATTTCTTGCATTTCGTAATAGATTGAGAGAAGGCCTTGTAGTTGGTGCTCCGGTTGATGCGGGTGGATATCAGCAATACCGGGCAATTGGGCAACCACTTCGTTGACACGGGGATTGTGTTTCATCGTGCAAGAACCGAGTGGGTAAAATCCGGTGTCGATTCCGAAATTCCGCTTTGAAAGCCATGTATAGTGACGCACCATTTCAGGTTCGGATAGTCGCGGCCAGCGAGGAAGTTGTTTGCGAGCCATGTTCGACGGCACTTTCAATTCTGAGGCAGATATGAGTGGTGCAGGTTGTGAATACCCCTTGCCTTCTGCACCGTAATGGTCGAAGAGACGACTCATGCTTTCACCTCCTCAACCCACATGGATAGCGATTGTACCAACCGATCAATGTCTTTTTGGCTGGTCTGATCGGTTACCGTCAACAACATCTGGTTGGTTTTCTCAGGATACCAATTTGACACGTCAAATCCACCAACAACGCCTTGATTCTCAAGGAAGGATAAACAAGATGAGGTTGTTGCGGGCAATTCGACGACAAACTCGTTGAAGTGCGATTGTTTCTCGTACGGGAGGGATATCGAATCAATTGTTTTGATTTGTCGCTCCAATTGCGTGCATGCAGCCATGTTACGAATTGCCAGATGTTCAAGTCCTTCTGGACCCAACAACGACATGTGCATCGCTCCCATAAGGGCAATCAGAGTTTCATTGGTACAGATGTTGGACGTGGCGCGGTGTCGGCGGATGTGTTGCTCACGTGTTGAGAGTGTCAGACAGTAGGCTTCCTTGCCATCAACATCGATGCTTCTTCCGACAATCCGACCCGGCATCAAACGCAGGTATGGCTTTGTGCAGCCAAAAATACCGTAGATGGGGCCCCCTCCTGTGATCGGACTACCAAGAGGTTGTCCTTCACCAATAACAATGTCTGCACCATAGTTCCCTGGTGCCTCAAGCAACCCCAGCGATATCGGTTGTATTCCAACAATGAGAGCGGTGTTGTCGCCGATTATTTCCTTGAGAGAAGGATAGCCATCGTCAACGACACCAATCGGATTGGGTTGTTCCACATAAACAGCGCATGAGCCACGAGCACGCTCTGCATCGTTGAGGTTGATGCAGCCGTTTTCATCATGCCGTAGAGTCTTAATTTCAATCCCTGCTCCTTGACAGTAATTATGGATCACGGAAACACGATCAGGAGGGGTAAGTTCAGAAATGTACACGGTGTCTTTCTGTTCCGCTTTTCGGTTGTGTACTCGAACTGCGCAGGTCAGAGCTTCTGCTGCAGCAGTTGAACCATCGTAAAGCGAAAGATTGGTGATTGGCATTTCGATCAACTCAGAAATCAGCGATTGAAATTCCCACATGGCTTGGAGCATACCTTGCGAAACTTCAGGCTGGTACGGGGTGTAGGACGTGAGGAATTCACCTCGGGTTACAAGTTGAAAGACGGACGATGGTACAAAGTTACGATACAAGCCTGCACCGAGGAACGACGGTTGTTCACCCAAAGCGAGGTTTGCGCCAAGGAGCCGCTTTGCGTCGGCCAACAACTCTTCTTCGCTCTGCGCCTCTGGTAACGGTAGGTCTGCGACCATGCGGACCGATTCAGGGACATCTGCGAACAATGCATCAATGGATTCAACACCCATCTCGACCAACATTTCTTCTTCTCTTCCAAGATTCGGTAATTGGTCAACCATAGGACTCGCCACCCGCAGACAACCCTACCAATCGCGTAGCGCTCATAATGTTCGTCATTGAACCGCCAAGAAACGAGGGCCGTCTATACAAAAGGAGGGCGAATTATAACAGCCTTAACCGATGAACGGGGACTTGCCGCGATGAGAACTTCATCTCCCTCACTCACACCAGAAATGTAGCCGATTCCAACTCCTGTATTTCCGAGCGAAGGAGAGGGTGCTCCAGAGGTTAATTGACCAATTTTGGACCCATCCATTGACAGTACGTCCTTGCCTGGTCGTGGCAACGGCCCGCGCTCAAGATACTTGATTCCCCACCAGCGCTCATCGGAGGCAGCATGATTGATGACACGATCACGTCCGATGAATTCATGTCCAATATCAAGACCGAAAGGGACGTTTGTTTCCCACGAATCTCGGGCAAGGAAAGTGTGTGATCCGTCATCAAGTCCCGGCCACAAGAAATCCACTCCAGAGAGGAGGTAGCCCTTTTCCAGACGCAGTGTATCTCTGGCACCGAGACCAACCGGTGTCGCACCAGCATCAACAAGAGCACGCCAAACCTTCGCCACCAAATTGTTGGGGACAAAGATCTCATATCCGGCCTCACCGGTGTAACCAGTCCCTTGAATCCACCCTTCAACACCGAGTTTGTTTTCGGATAGCGAGGACCATTTGAAGCGTCCAACGTGCTGTCCTTCTCCGAAAGCGATGTCCAAATGCTCCTTGCTGTGCGGTCCTTGGAGCGCAACGATGGAAACGTCAGGCGATAGGTTCTCGATGGTAACGTCTAGTTTTTCAGGTGAGCATTTCTGAAACCATTCCCACATGACATCGATCATCGAGGCGTTTGGCACACCAAGAATTTCAGTATCGGATACAACAGCAAAAATCATGTCATCAATAATGTATCCATCGTGGTCAAGGAAATGGGTGTATGCACATCGCCCGACGGGAATTTCTGTCACTTTTTGAGTTGCTACACCCTCCAGCCATTGGCGAACATGTTGGCCAGTAAATCGAAATGTGCCCATGTGCGATACATCAAACAGACCCGATGATTCTCGGGTAGCGATGTGTTCAGCCTTGATGTTGGAATACCAGATAGGGAGTTCAAAGCCGTGAAAATCGACGATGTTGCCATCAAGGGCAACATGCTCATCGTAGAGCGCTGTTCGAATCAGTGGTCCTTCGCTCATTGAATGCACGTCCTACTGGTTTGGAGGTAAACCTCGTTCAATATCCTTTCCAATCGATACAACGCATTCTAAAAAGGAGTCCAATGATGCCTCTGAAATACTTCTGTTGGCGATGAC
>NZVG01000007.1 GCA_002698145.1 Methanobacteriota archaeon
CTTCCACTTAAGAGTAATATCACGATTAGACAGGAACCGATTATCCTATTTCTCGTCGAGGAAAGCAATATGGTACGTGTGACCTTTCCATCCACAGTGATAGTATTACTAGATGATTGTTTCAACTTTTTGGTGTTATACCAACTGCTTAATGGTATCAATTAATGGGTTCTCGATAATACCCTTGTGTTCAGATTATTCCAACCAATGGGTTTGCAGTGGGTCGCTGCTAACGCTACCCTCTGCACAGCCTTTGGGGTCCATTGGACATCCCCCTATGCTGTTAATACAGTCCCGACTCATATTCTATACATGAGAATCTTAGCGAGTATATTCTGTGGTTGGATGGTATGGGCCAGTTTTGTAATATGGCGTTTGTCTCATCCTGAAATCGCGGTCTTAGCAGGGATCGTCAGCGTCTTCGTTTGTGAGGCGACCATTCATCGTGCTGAACGAAAGGGATTACAGCGTGAACGTCTTCAACTTCGGCAGCAGTTGAATCTCTCTGCCTACAACATAAACCAGTTACAGGAATCGCTCTCAAATGTTCAAGCTGAACTTCATCGCAGGGACATCATTGGCACACCTGCTGCACGTGAACTTCTCAAGCGTCAAGAGGAGGCAATAAACGCTCAATCCTCTGCATTGGAGGATCGAACCAGTCGTCAGGACCGGATGTTCGTTGCAATGGAGAGGCTTCTTGCTTTCCAAACCGAGCAGACTGCTGCCATTCAACAGAGTCTTGCTGAATTGTTAACACAACTTGCTTCTGAGCCACGTCAACATGTTACGATGACCGACAGTGTCCTCGTTCAAAATCAAGAGGAGGAGCGAATGCGAAGGCAATTTCGAAGAATGAGTGATGAATTCATTGCTGACTTGTTTGAGTAGCGGTATCTTGAGAACCTTGCACCTGCTGGATGTAGCATGGCGACCAAACGTGAACATGCGGTTGCTGTTTTAGATGCGCTCGAATCGAAGGTTAGACTGAAATCAAAAACTGTTCTTGCTGCAATAATCGCAGCGGCATTTCTTCTCGCTGTAGCATATTTCACAATGTGGCAATATGCAGTAGGCGGGGCATTACTCCTCGCAGTTCTATTACAAATGACACATGAACGATTAACTATTGCTGCAGATGCAATGATCGAAACAAATTTGCAACGGCTTGGATGGGATCTAGAAGCACTTGATGATGATGCATCTATGGCAAAATTGAGAGAGTTTGCGAAAAAGAACGAGGGTTGAGAATGGTCTCCATTCCACGAGGTATCCATTCGTATCAAACTCTGCGAAATCGATGGATGCTTACCGTATTGATTCTTGGTGGGCTTGGGGCATTCATAGGATATATCCTCACATCTTCGATCATGATTGCATCAATCTGTGTTCTGATTGGACAAGTAATAGCGCTCGTTGATTACTTCCGATTACGGAAAGCAACAGATGTTTGGATTGAAGAAATGTTGAGCGACCTACATATCGACATTGACGATTTCGGACAACAGATTACGCCAACACTTGTTCTTGAACAGTGGGAATCGCACATGAAAAAGGAGCGTACAAATCCGTTGATGACGAGAGGAGAGGATGAGCGCGGCTTTACCTCAGGGGTTGTCGAATCTGACCTAGATGCTGCTCGCAACTACAAGCAAGCGGAAGAACGGGAAGAATACCAGGGGCTTGAAGGAGATTTAACCATCGCTCAGCAAGTTAAGGCAGAAGCTGATCAACGCTATGCAGAACATGCTCAACAACGATGGGAAGAGGCTGAACGAAATGACCCTGATTTGATTGAAGCTGGAGTTGAAAAACTCGGAGATCTTGTTTCAACAGATTACTTCGAAAAGAATCATGATGAAAATGCTGTTTCGAAATTGATGGAGGATCAATCTTCCAGTGATGAAAGTTGAACCAATAGTTCATCCACAGCGTCCCGCAATTCTCGTATACCTTCTGATTCTACGGTAATCTCAAGTTGAATTATCTCTCCATTCACTTGATGTGTAAATGAATAATTGAACCGGTTCAGTATCTCGATGAGGCGTTTGGATTCAGATTCATTGCCTGACCAAGAAACCACAACATGATTCTCGGTCGACATGACCCTCGCTTACATCGGGCTCATATGAGGTTGATGCATGAAATGAAATGTCTATCCTACAAGCGGCGTTCATGGCGGATTCAAACGCTGACCTTCTTGCTGGAGCAGGTGGATTGGTGACGGATGAAACGCAATCCGACCATCAAGGCCGAAAGGCACTGTTGCTCGTACGTAATAACGAGGATTGTTCTGAATTTATCGCACTTGCTGAAACGATGGGAATCAATATCATCGAACGAGTCGAACAGCGTGGACGAATAGATCCGAAATGGTTCATGGGTCAGGGCAAACTTCAGGATGTAGCCGAAGAACTTGCTTCTACATCGAAAGAACATCCATGGAATGGTGTTGATTTACTCTTACTTCACACCAATGCAACACCTCGACAACTTGTTGGTGTGAACGATGTTGTTGGCATTGAAGTCTGGGATCGAGTACGTTTGCTACTCGCGCTCTTTACCGCACACGCATCAAGCGTTGAAGCTCGGACGCAAGTTCGAATCGCTCGTTTGCAATCCGATCGTACTGTTCTCAGAGAAGTTGTAAATCAACAAACAACAGGTGAACGTGCGGGTTATGGTGGTGCTGGACGAACCGCTGCAGGTTCGGTCCTTGCAAATGTTAATCGTGAATTGACAGCGTTGAGAAAGCGCCAACGTAAGCATGTGAAATCAGCAGCAGAACGCCGAAGGCAAAGGAAAGAGCATGCGATGACGGTTGGCCTAGCGGGCTACACCAATGCTGGAAAATCCAGTCTGTTTCGACGGTTGTCTGGAAAAGAAGTTCTCGTTGAAGACCGGTTGTTCTCGACGTTAGAATCAACGTTAGGAAGGCTTGAGTCCAGTCCTCGCGTCCTTTTAGCAGACACGATCGGATTCATTGATGGGTTGCCAAATGCAACATTGGAAGCCTTTCGTGCAACGCTTGCTGAAGCGATTGAATGTGATCTTTTGTTGCTCTTGGTCGATGTAGGAGACTCGATTGATGAAATAGAACGAAAACTCTTGACTTCGATTCGAGAATTAACAGAACGGGCACTGAAGGCGAATGAGACGTCGATTATGGAACGAATTCAACTCGTACTTACAAAATCAGATACGGCCGACAGTAAATCCTTGGATGGCATTCACACCATGATTTCTGAACATGGTTTCGCAAACCCACTACTAATTTCATCCCATACGGGCGAAGGTATGGACGATTTGCAAGCCTCCATCTTGAACACGCTTTTTGGTCCAAAGCGTACATTATACATCCATCATGGAGAACCTCACGAAATGGCTTCAGAAGCAATTCTATCACGGGTTTACGATGCAGTTTATGTTCACAAACATACGATATTTGAACAGGGAATTGAAGTGCGAATCAGCGCTTCAGATGAAACAATTTCGATCCTTGAATCAAACCATGGTAAACGCATTGAACTCAAGTAGAGCAACGGGGTGGGGAAATCATGAGCGAAGAAGAGTTATCGGACTGGAGGGGTATCGAAGGCCTTCCTGAATCCGAATCTTCCACGATGTTCGCTACATCTAACGCAACGTTCACGATTCCGGATACAACATTGCATCCAATTACGAAATCCATTGCAATCTTTGTGTTGTTTATTGCAGCGTTTGGATTCCTTAATGGATTGGATTACGCATCTCCTGATTCTGGACTTGTTCAACCAGATGAATTCGTCTACCAGCTATCGCAAACCGCTCCACTAAACTCTGCTATGTTCGATGGGATGGTCTACGATCATACAGGAGAGCCAATCGAAGGCGCTGAAATCATACTCGAATGGGAAGAAACGCCTGGATGGTTCAATTCCAGCGTCACCTTTACCGATTCCAACGGTTCATTTTCCTATGAATACGTTAAACCTGGGCTCGCTCGAATTGATATTTCCGTTGAACGAGGAAACTACACAGATACACTTGTTGAGCGTTTGTTGCTCTCCCCTCCCGCACTGATTGAGCCCTATGGATTCACCAGTCTCGATTTCAACGTACCCTCGCCCGAGGAATTCGCCAACGAACCGTGTCCTTTTGAACAAGAGACATGTACCAAGCGGCTCATTGACCGCAACATCGAACAAAAGGAGAATCCACGTATGGACCCGAGTGCAGCTGGAATCTACATTATGATTGGATACGGGTTCATGGGGGTCTCTGTTATTGCAATAGGGTTTGTTGTTTGGTCGTTGCGAACAGGTTCAGTTGCCGTTCTTCGAATGAGCACAATCTTCGCCTTTTTTGGAATGGGCCACTATTATGCAGCCTGTATCCTCGGATTGACTGCATTCTTGCTGACCTTTGCCATCCCAAAACGGAACAAGATACTCAATACTGGACCGTTTGATGCAAATACGCAAACGCCCTTATGAGGCGAAATACATCGCAAGCCATGGACCTGACCAGTTGTACGTGGATGGTTCGCGAGTTGGGAGAGGCGGTGAGTTGCACTGTCTTAATCGATGATGATTCGCTCCTCGTTGGCGGATGGGATGGTACCATCAAGCACTGGACAGAAGCGGGCGATTTGATTTGGGAGGCAAAAACGCCCAACCGCATCTCATCAATGGTTACCAAAGATGGTTCCATCTACGCTACGTCTGGATTGCACATCGTCTGTCTTCAAGCTTCAACAGGAGCGATTCAATGGAATGTTGCATTGGAAGGATCGGCCGATGCAGTCATGGCGACAAGCACGTGCGTACTTGCTGCATCATCGGTGTATGATATCGAACACAACGATTTCATTGAATCCGCCATTTGGTCCATTTCGTTCGATGGAGATGTGCTCGCTACGCATCGAATGGATGAACGCCCATGGACACTTCAACCCTACAACCAAGGAGCAATCGCAGGATTGGGTCGTCCGTTGAACGGTTACCTCATTCTCGATGCGAATGGGGATATTCTCGAGCAAAACAAAGACTGGGAGAGCCCAACCATTTGTGCAACTCGGGGGGAGAATCCCGTCTTCGGACTGGCGGATGGTTCAGTTCGTTCAATGGATGGAGCACTTGTAGGTTCGATGCAGTCTGCCATTAGCAGCGTGCTTAAACATCCAGATGGGTATCTTCTCGCAGACGATCAAGGCAACATCGAATTCGTTCATAATGACGTCAAATGGAATGCGAGTGGGAATGACGTTGTTGCCTCATCACTCGGGTTTGACATCGATGAGAAAGGATCTTGTTGGGTTGCTCGATGGAACGGTTCTCAAGGTGAAATCATTGTTCACTCAATCAGGGATGGTCAACAGCTTGCTTCCCTCAACGGCCATCGCATCCATGACATGGCATTCAACGGTCAGCGTATTGCAGTAGGATGCGAAAATGGTCAAGTCTTCGTATGGGAAAAAGAACTCTTCCAGAGAAGAATGCAGCAGCCAAGTCAACAGCCAAAGGATCCATCGAGAAGTGCTATGTTCGAAAAACTCCGAGCGTTGAGAAAGTAATTATTCCGCACTTTCAAGGTGAATCCATTCGTTCTCTAGGGCATGATGCCAAAGGTCTGCAAGTCTCATCAAATTGTATGCAGAGCGTTCAAACCTCCGAGCGATAAGGTTGAGGTTCAAGCGTCCTTCACGCCCTGCAACATTTGATTTCTGTTCTTCAAGAATGGACAATGAAATTTCTTCAAACAATGACTGTATGGACAACCATTGATTTCTGAGATCACTCGGCAGCTCGGTTTGCTGAACAAGACAAACTTCCATTTGATTGAGTATGGCAAAAACCTTCTGTCCAAGTTCAGTCAATGATTCTGCGAAGTGTCCGGGAATCTCAGAATCTTTGCTGAATGCTTTGAATGAATCCTGAGCGTTCGCAATGTCGCGTGCATGGCGAGCAAGTCGTTCAATCACATCAATTCCGCGAAGATAGCACGCAATGATTCGCAAATCTTGCAGTAAAGGCTGATTCAATGTGAGGACTAAGAGCAATTCCTGCGATAAATCTTCAGCTCGTTGTTGTGCTTTCATCCTCTTCTTTTGAACATCCTTGGAATCCACTTCTGTTTCGATGGATAAACCATCGACTGCCATCATATATGCTTGCTTGACCGGTCGAATGAATTCCTCCAAAGCATCGCGAATGAAACCCATACGAGCATCAAGATTTGTTCGGATTGGTGGCGCCATCAATACACCTCTTCGTTTGATTCCATTAAATTCGTTCGCTCCGCCATCATCATGTTGATGAGCGTCTCAGTCAAATCGATGCTGTACCCACACAGTCTTCGAATGGTTTCTGATATCTTGAATTCAATGAGTACGTTTTGCGCACGGTCTTTCGATGACATCAGTTCTTCTTCATGTATTTCTAAATCCTGTAGTTGGCTTTTCAACCGCAACTTTTCGTCAACAAGAACCGCCATCTCCTTGGAATATGTGTTCCTAATGATCGAACGCAGAGCAGAGAGCCATACCGGAATCGAAGTCATTGGTAATGTGTCAAGGGAGACAGAAACCTCACCGCTGGTTTCAAACACCAATTTGGCAAATTGATACGCGTGGTCTCCCATACGCTCAAGGTAATGAGACATAGCCCCATGCTGCATGGCTTGATAGCGGTTGATACCCAACGCACGCTCAATGTGAGGAGAGTTGAGCGCCATGGCAACCTGACGATCGACCAATAAGCGACGAGCATCGATTTGCCGTTCACGGTCGTCATGATCGCTGAGTTCTTCAACATCTTCTCCTGACAGGACTCCGTAGGAATCCTCTACCAAGCTAGTCACGAGAAGATACATTCTGTTCAAACTAACCTGTAACGGAAGTTCATTCGGGTTGAGGAGTGAGACAATGGTAATAGAATTGTCCTCATCGAGGGAGATTTCCATTCCACGGGTGTCTCTCAAAAATTGTCGAATGATTCTTCGCTCTTTGATACCGAGTTCCGTTTTGTCTCGTATCGTAATGAGATCTGCCCCACTCACGTATATTCCAATCAAGTAATCGTATAGCGCACCCCGTGGGTATTTGGCTAGATCCAGGTCGACAGTACGTCGCAAATTCTTGTTTTCCTTTGGCGAAATCTGGATTTCACCGGATGACAAGTGCTCGATTCCAACGGTGTCGCTAGGTTTCAGATTGTTCTCTTTAATCCAGCGCTTAGGCAGCGAAACGATGTACGTCGAGCCGCCCGTCACCTGTAATTTCCTATACTCGACTCCAATGGTAGATTTCATTTTTTCACCTTGGTACATATGTCCCCACTATCTACCTTCTAACATCAATTTGTATATAGTTGTATATAGATATATTTAGATGAATGTAGGTTCCGTAGACCAATAACAATTAGAGAAACAATTACGATGGACTGGGAAGAGAATATGATATCCCTCGATACGAAGAAAAAAGCGATAGCCCTTATTGCCCTCATGATGGTCTCAGCACTCGCTGGTTGTCTTGGCAATGACGATGATGACAGCGATGACACATCGGACTCGAACAACAACAACGACAATACCGATACCAACAATACGACTGTTATTGATGACGGCGGCATTGATGTTGGTACCGTGACCTGTGGACCAGATGGCTCCATCAAGATTGCAGGTTCTTCGACGGTGTTGCCTCTTGCAGAAATCTGGGCAGAGTACTATCAAGAGAACTGTGAAGGCGTCACCATCACCGTCGAAAGCGGCGGATCTGGTGGCGGTGCAGGACGTGTCTGCGCCAACTCCGCAAAGGGTACGCCTGTCGACATCGGCGATATGTCTCGTGACTGGAAAGACACCGAAGCATCTCGTGGTGACGATGGATACACAATGGATTGTCTCGCTGGAGACACCTCTCGCTCTGCTCGTCAAATCCAGGTCGCTATCGACGGATTGTCCGTTGTCATGAAGAAGGGCGGTGCTGCTGACGTTTGTGTCAACACACATCTCGGTGGACTCACTGTCGACCAACTTCGCTGGATGTTCTCCAACGAAGCAGACACAGGTTACACGCCTGCTAACGACGATGGTGACGCAATAAAGGAATGGTCCGATCTCAGCGCAGACTGCGGTGCTGCAGAGATTGTCCTAGCTTACCCAGACGCTGACTCAGGAACCTACGAGTACTTCTACGAAACTGTTCTTGACGAGGCTGAAGAAGGATTCCGATCCGGTACACAATCCGCTGACGACAACGTTCTCGTTAACACACTCGTTGGTGATGAAACCTCCATCGGCTACTTTGGATACGCTTACTACCAAGAGAACATGGCAACACTCGCTGCTGCCGCAGTCGAGAACGGCGACGGAAACATGGTTGCTCCAACATCTACAACCGTTGGGGATGGAACCTACAACCCGCTCTCTCGACCGCTTTTCATGAACCTCCTCGTAGACGCTGACTCAATGGCAAACACTGTTCCGTTCCTCAAGTTTGGACTTGGTGACGGTGGCGACAAACTCGTCGCTGCAGTTGGCTACGTCGCGCTCCCATCTACACTCGATTCAGAAATGGTCGACCGATTGGACGCAGAAATTGGCGGACACAGTGACGGAATCGATGTAGGTACCGTAACCTGTGGACCAGATGGCTCCATCAAGATTGCAGGGTCCTCAACCGTTCTACCACTTGCAGAAATCTGGGCAGAGTACTACCAAGAGAACTGTGAAGGCGTCACCATCACCGTCGAAAGCGGTGGATCTGGTGGCGGTGCAGGACGTGTCTGTGCAAACTCCGCTAAGGGTACACCTGTCGACATTGGCGACATGTCCC
>NZVG01000008.1 GCA_002698145.1 Methanobacteriota archaeon
AAGAACAATACCGATTATTGGGAAAGACCAACCGATGCTAGGATCAGATGAATAACGTTCCGAACTAAGTCCAACTGCGAAGACGAATAAAAGACACATCCCTGTACCGATGAGGATTTTTTTGGCCCTATCCGCTGGAGTCATTGACATCTCGTGTATGCTGTTTGGTATCAACCCACCGTTATCAGTAGGTTTCACGCATCAATTTGTGAATCTTGTATGGTAGAAGTGCACGGTTGACAGGGGTCACTTCTAAAATACGGCCATCATCTCTTCTTCGGATGTCCTGCAACAGTGGATGGCGACTCTTCTTGTGCAGGGTCAACAATGTTGGTTTGTCGATTTCAAGAGCACTTCGAACCGCATTAACGAATGCTTCTGATTCAACTGCAAACTTTCCGATCTCGTCGATAACGATAACTTCGCAGTTGTCAATGGCGTGCTGAATAGCAGGAATAGCGATTCGTTCAAGTTCAGCAGTATTCAATCCATATCCGAGCACGCGCAACCTAGAATCAATGCTCTTATGCGCGATCTCTCCTTCATCACCAGTGACCAAATCTCTGACTTTGTAGCCGAGCCGCTCTCCATTTTCAAGAATTGGCTCAGTACAGATTCCACCGATAATTTCAGTATCGCCGAGGTTACGTGCTGATAACTCCCGTTCCCGCTCCTCTTTGAGCATAGAAAGGACCTTTTCCATTACAGCCGATTTTCCACTACGGGGCAGTCCCGTAATGCCAATTTTTGGATGAATCCCCATTCCTTAAATCCTCCAATTGACAAATACCAAACTAAACTATTGAGGACTCGATTATAAATTATCGTATTCAATGTACACTGGTCGTATAGTTCTTGAATCAGTTGATGGCCTCTTCAACACTTGCTTCAATACCGAGTTGAAGTGGAAGCATTTCCAATTCGTAATTGTTGACGTTATTGTTCGCGGACCATGCCTTGGCCCAATCGTCGAGATCACGTTGATTGAGTTGTTCGCACATCCATTCCAATGCTTTCTGAAGGTCTCCCTTTGCTGCAGAAAGTCTGTTTAGAATGGCTTGATTCATTTCAATATGGTTTACACTGTTGCCCAGGATACATCCCTGTGGAATGACAGCCCAACGAAGTCGACGTTCTTGATGCGCATTAACAATAGCTTGACATGCTAGGCGAGGGCCATAGGATTGGACTTCAGTTTTCCCTGACCACATAGCTAATTGTCGTTCATTAGCCCGAGAAGGAATATCCTTTCGGAATGCAGGGTGTCGAATGTAAACGTTTCCGACCTCATCTTCAGTGAAGTGAACGCCGCGTATGAATGGACGAGATGACTTTGCTTTATCCCAACTTGAAATGTTGGTTGAATGAGCCGTTTGGTCAATTTCTCCAACTCGGACCTTGACCGTCTGCTCTTGGGTTGCAAGCCAGTGATCATTGTCTCCGAGACGAGGGAGTAGAGACATGCTATCAAGAATCTTGAGTATGTTATTCCGCTCGATTTGATCTCGTGGCAATCGAGGAATTGCCCAAGTATTTCTTGCCCATTGAACCCATTGGCTTTTTCTAAGTGAGAACGATGGAACGCGAGATGAAATCCCAGAGCCAATACGGCGAAGATCGGAACGTGTTACCGGTCCGACAATCTTGAGCGATTCCGTTCCATTCGGGGTGGATGAAATTCCTAGAATTGCAACGCCTTGCGTCATTCCAGGGAATAAGAGGTTTGCTTCTTCAATAGCCCATACTTCATTCCATGAATGCTTCTCGACAAGGAGTTGCCGAAGAGGGTGTGAAGATTGCTCGCGCAAAAGACTGTCCGGAGCAACAACGCGCATTTTACCATCTGTTGACAATACTTGCATTCCGCGCTCGATGAAAAGCCGGTAAAGATTGACGTTTCCACGCATGGTTGAGAATCGAGGACCATCTTCATTTGCAAGTCCTCGTAATTTTTCACTCAAATCTTTACGTCGTTGTGAGCCATCATCCATGCCCCGAAAACGATCCTTGATCCGTAGCCAAGGAGGGTTGGAGATGATTAAACGAGGTGCTTCTGACCATGGCCAGTCTTCTTGCAAAGTATCAGAACAAACAATATTTTGTTCAAGTATTTTTTCAACAGTTTCGCGTAAAAGTTTTCCTTCTTGTTCTTCTGAAAGAGCGACAAGATTGAGTTTGATCGCTTCGAGTAATAATCGCCTACGGGTTGAACGAACGACCAGTTCATCGACATCAACGAGTTGGAAACCACGAAACAGTCTTTCGGTGTCTTCCTTGCGCACATCCGGGCTCTGGCCTTCAAACATTTCACTGTGCTTTCGAAGCATGCGAGCATGGAAGATTCCTCCGCCACACGACATGTCTGAGAATGGGAGAGGAATTCCACTGCTCGTTCGCTCATTGCGCTTTACAGCATTAAGAGCATCTTCGTCGAGAGTTACTTCTTCTTCGCTTGGAGGGAAATTGAGCTTTTTGATATGCTTTTGAAAGCCTGGTGGAAGGTCAGCAAGATGCATATTTGTTGTCTGCTTCTTTACCTTTGGCTGGATGGTCGCCTCGAGCATCTCTGATGAGATAATAGAATCCGCGAGACGAGGAGGAGTTGGATGTGCTCCGCGGGGGGAGCGGCCATCAGATTCTGCATCATGACGTGCAAGAAGATGGTCGAGAACATGACCAGGATCGGTCAGAAGATTTGCTGGAAGGGTTGGCCATTCTTCAGGAAGAAGAGCGGCAATAGGCTGATGGGTTCGAAGAGAATTTTCCCATGCGTCAAGCCACATTTCAATTTGTGTTTGTCTGTTGTTTAAGCATCGATCCAATCTTGCATACCAGCCGCTAACTCCGTTTTGCATAGTCCGCCCCAACCAGTGGGTATTCAATCATGGTTTGAATGTGCCTGTTGAAATCATGAAATGATTCATTCTGAGAGTGACTCATCTCGCGCGGACAACTTTGCGAGATGAATACCCTCTGTATGCCATTCCCACCCTTTCGTTACCCAATCGAACATCGCTTTGAGCTCATCTTTTTCTACTTCAGCCACAGAGGCGACTTTCTTCAAAATGCGTAATTCTCTCCTGTCATAATCTCCATCAGCAGCAGCGAGAAGAATACCATCTCGCAATACATACCGGAGTGTTTTAATTTCAGCATTTTTCAATAAATTTGACAGCCTGTTTGTATCGAACAAACCTTGTCGAATCGAAGTCCGTGCTTCTGGATGAACCATGGCCCTGCCCATGAATGCTTCAAGCAATTGAATCTCTTCACGTACAAGTTCGCCGTCCGCTGCAGCAATTAGAACAAGAAAATCAGCATAGCGTGCTCGTTCAGCAGCATCCAAATCAGCGACTCCGTCGCAAAACATAGGTCTTCAACCTTCGAGTGAATTCAGCAGGTCGTATCCGTCCTGCATCCATGAGTATCCTATCTTTGTCCATTCAATCAGTTGTTGAACAGCATCAGGAACGAGGCCGATATGCTCGGCGATTTCTTTCAGAACTTCAAGTTCATCATCATCAACCGTTCCATCTGAAGCAGCCATGAGAACAGCATCCCGGAGTGCGAGACGCCCAGCTTCCTGGCCAAGGCCATCCAAACATTCCTCAAGCGAGGGAGGGCTTTTTAGCGATCTGCGTAGTACTTCACGTTGATTTGGTGAAAGGAGTGCTTTGCCAAGCTGTTGCTCAAACATGGCGAGTTCATCGACGGTAATTTCTTCATCTACACGAGCCATGTAAGCGAGTAAACGAGCGTAAGCATATCGTTCATCACGGGGCAAATTCTGGAGAATATCTGGTAGCATCCGAACCACTCTTGTGCTTCTCCATCAAGAACCTCTCGCTTCCAAACCCATCGAAATCGATGATTTTGTATAGAATTCTATGAGTCCACACGACTATTGATATGGGAGTATTTCAACGCCTCACCATGCATCCATCAATTAACGTTCTAGGCACGGAACTCAAGACTTGTTCATCCGATCCTCTTACTGGGTGGTATAGGGATGGATGTTGTAACACCGATGACAACGATCGAGGTTCACATACCGTTTGTTGCGTTGTAACGCAAGAGTTTCTTGAATATGCAAAATCTCAAGGTAATGATTTGATGACACCGGCTCCACAATTCTCATTCCCAGGATTGAAGCCTGGTGATTCATGGTGCGTATGTGCACGCACTTGGCTTGCAGCGGTTCATGAAGGATCAGCATGCCCGGTTGATTTGGAAGCTACTCACGAAGAAGCACTCAGCATCATTCCATTTGATCTGCTTGAGACGCATGCAGTGTAGATGGGGAGTATTGAAACACAAAGATTCTCATCGTTAGCCAAATGAGTACTCCCCAACACAACATATTGGCGAGACCCATCCACTCGATCTGAGTGGGATATTTTTCAGAGAGCCAACCAATAGTCATGCTTGAACCGACTAAACTTCCCGCATAAACAGGGATTGCGGCTGGCAAGGTCCATGCGAGAGGTTTGTGATTATTGAACGTGTAAAATCGATGAACAAAGTGCGCAAATATGCCAGTGAGGCCCCAGAAAAGCCCCCACAAAATCCGAACATCGACCTCTGGAAGCAACAGCATAGAGAGGGTCCAAGCAGTGAAGAAAACAGCACTGTTAAACGCTCCAGCGAGAGCAAATCTCCCTAAAGATCCTCTGGGGACTAGACGCTCATGCATTGTAGTGAAATCAGTCATCATTGGTGACCACATCACTTGGTTTACCAGTCAACGTGGCTCGCAATCGTTCGTTATCTTCCTGCATTGCATCCATCCATTCGTACTTTACACCGAGTTGCTCAGCTAGGACGCCTAAAGCAAGCGAATCTTTCGGTAAGCATTTACCGCCAAATCCACGATACAAGCCAAAAATAGGATCGAGATGAGAAGGGCCGATAGGTTGTGCTTGTTCCGCTGTAATAATCTCTCGAATCTTATACCAATCCTCGCCAAGGCCATCACAAATATCGTACAGTTGATTCGCAAATGTCACCTTCATCGCATAGAATGTATTCTTGGTATATTTGACCAATTCAGCTTGTGTCGGTGTAACATGATATGTTTGCTCTTTTCGCAAAACACCGGCTTGACGGTGTTGCTCAAAGACGCGTTCAGCCACATCTGCATGATGCGTTCCACAAACGAGAATGTCCTGATTTGCAAAATCTTCTAAACGTTGTCGTTCGACAAGAAACTCGGGAGAATAAGCGATCTTGAGGTTAGGATATTTCTCATGATATTTCTGGGTAGTTCCTGGAACGACCGTACTCTTGATTACAGCCGTGAACCCATCAGGCAAAGCATCGAGTGTCGCCTCGACGATATGCGTGTCACACGCACCCGTTTCTGGATGAGGCGGCGTTGGAACAGCGATGTATGCAAAATCGACATTGTCGGTTACGATGGATAAATCAGTCCCACGTACTGGATCGTGAACAAACAGCTCGTGCGCATGACCAAAGCAGTGTTCAATCGCTCCGCCAACCATGCCTGCGCCAATAATTCCAATTTTCATATACTCACCTTTTTCGATATGGTCGCGGGTTTAGTTTCCCATCGCGTGCCATAATACTTGCTTGGAGGAGCGTTTCTGGCGTACCACAATCGACCCAAGTCTCCGCTCCAACTGAGATAAATTCTGCTTTATCCTCAGCGATGTATGCTCGATTGATGTCCGATATTGAGAATGCATCACCTTTCTCAGCAACAGCAGCATCGAGTTTGTCCCAGAAGGTTTCATCGAAGAGATAAATTCCACCGATCGCAAGATTTGAAGGAGGGTTTTCAGGTTTCTCAACAACATCGATGATGTTCCCATCATCATCAAGGACAGCTACGCCAAATGCTTGTGGATTCGCTTCTTCACGGGCAAGCAAAAGGCAACCAGGAGGTTGTTTTGCTTGCTTAAACTCTCGAACAAGATTGTCAAACTCGACGGTTGTGATGTTGTCTGAAAAATAGATCATCAAACGACAATCATCGTTGTGAGGCCGTGCCAGTTGCAAAGCATGTGCAACCCCTTGTGGCTCTTCTTCCAAAACGTAATGAATCTGTTCATCTTCAAGACTTTGTCCAACGTGTTTTGCAATGTGACCGATGTGTTCATTCGAGATGATGGTGATTCGACGTATTCCACCGCGACGAATTGTTCCCAATGCATAATCAATCACTGGGCGATTGAAGAGTGGTAAGAGCGTCTTCTGGGTGTATCTCGTGAAAGGATACAAACGAGAGCCTTTTCCTCCGGCGACGAGAATTGCCTTGGTCTTCATGATTCCATCACTCAGCGAGACCATACATGTTCTTTGTCCTCAACCGAATCTTCCAGAGATGTAACGCCGAGTTAATTCCTTGTTTGGATCACCGAAAATGACCGATGTTTTGTCAAATTCAATCAATCTTCCAAGATACATGAATGCGGTGTAGTCACTGACTCTCTGTGCTTGTGACATGGAGTGTGTTACAATGACCACAGTAAAGTGCTTCTTCAGCTCTAAAATCAATTCTTCAATTTTTGCAGTAGCAATCGGGTCGAGTGCAGAACAAGGCTCGTCCATCAGGATGACTTCTGGCTCAACGGCAATTGTCCTCGCGATGCAAAGACGTTGCTGTTGACCTCCGGACAAACTCGTGCCCAACTCGTGAAGTCGGTCACTGACTTCGTCCCATAGTGCAGCTCTCCTCAATGCACTTTCAACAATCCGATCCAACTCACGACGGCTTGGATTGTAGTGCAATCGAACACCGTAAGCGACATTGTCATAAATCGACTTCGGGAATGGATTTGGTTTCTGGAAAACCATACCAACTCTCCGACGAATGGTGACCAGATCGGCACCACGCGTCATAATGTTGTCATCTTCCAACTCAATTTTACCGTCGATTTTACAGATTGAAATCAAATCATTCATCCTGTTGAGGCAACGTAGAAGCGTTGACTTTCCGCAACCGGAAGGCCCGATTAGGGCAGTGACTGCGTTTCGTTCAAATGGAATTGAAACATTGTAGATGGCTTGTGCATTCCCATAATGAAGGTCTAGATCATGAATCCACATGTGTGCTTCATCATCAATATTGAGTGTTCGCGTCGAATCAGGAATGTCTTCATCATGCGATTTCTGAGTTTCTTCTGACTCAGCAACATCCTCGGTCTCTTCATTGGATTCCTCTTCATCATCCTCGGCTTCTTCAGTGGTTTCATCTTCATTCTCATCTTCTGATTCTGATGAAGCATCATTCTCTCCCGCAGACGCATCGAAGTGTTGTTCGATCAGCTCCTTGATCGCAGTCGATTCTTCGGTATCTTTGTGGCCGTCTACTGCGGAAAGAGAGGTGAGAATGCTCATCGCTTCCCCAACAGTGATTTCATGGGATTCTTCATCGTAATCGTCCATAATCTCTGCGATGCGTTCTTTTTCAGTATCAGCGATTTCACCGTCCACTTCAACTAATTTGTTCATCATGGCGAGTAATGCGCCAACAGTAAGCGTTTTTTTATCAAATTCGGTCGTCATGTGTTCGAATACCTCCTAAAGTGAGCACGAAGTAGAATGGCTGCTGAATTCACTACGAGTAGCGTTCCAAGGAGGACAATTGAGGCTCCAGCAGCGGCAACCTTGAACCCTGTTGCAGGCATGTCGGTCCAGCGGTAGACTTGAACAGGAAGAACGGTGTATGCTCCTCTATCGTTCGTATCTGCACCGGTGTAGGCACTTGGGTCTGCAGAGAAAAGTTCTCGATCGGACCAAACAGGTAGGTTTTGCATGTACGGTTCAACACCAGGGATCCATGCAAACAAATAATCGAAATTGGGAGCAAAATCATACGAGATGTAAAAGAATGCATCAGGTTCTGTGAAGACGGATGCAACCGCTCCAACCAGGATCAATGGAGCAGCTTCACCCATGATTCTTGACATGGCGAGGATGGTCCCTGTCATCATTCCAGGCATGGCGTGAGGCAGAACGTGGTCTTTCGTCACCTGCCACTTGGTGCATCCTAAGCCAAACGCAGCATTACGTAGGGATGGGGGTACGGCTCTCAGGGCTTCCTGTGATGAAATAACAATGGTTGGCATAGCCATGGTCGCCATTGTCATTCCTGCCGTCAAGACTGTACCTCCAAGGCCCAATCCTATTCCTCTGTCGGTTAGGAAGAGGGCGAGGCCAAACAGACCGAAAACGATTGCAGGAACACCCGCAAGGTTGGTGATAAGTGCTTGAATAGCCCTTCGGAACCTGTTGTTCGGAGCGTATTCTTCCAACCAGATTGCTGCGCCGAGTGAAAGTGGAATAGCGAAAAGCATGGTGTAGGAGACCACATAGACGCTTCCCCAGAATGCTGCACGCAAACCTGCCTTGTATGGTTCAGAAGATGTGAAATCCGACCATATGAAAGGGATGTGAATCCCGACAGGTATAGAGACCATGGCGATGGCCAATGCGACGAACGCAGCCATGAGCCATCCGTCTCGCCCCTTCACGACCAAACGCAATCTGTCATCTTTGAATGTGTTCGAACGTGTGAGTTGCAGAGCTCCAAGAACCAGTTTCTTGATGCCTGAGAGCATAAAGAGCAACAATAATCCTCCAACAATCCAGCCTTGGACAAGAATCCATGTGATGGCGATGTACCATGTAAGGAACGTAAGGGCAAGCAGAACGAGATCAACAACTCCTTCCGCCTTTGGAATCAATTTCTCTGGTCGTAACTTCACGATATCGGTGGCAGAAGAAACCAATGCAATCGATGCCATGAGCGTAATTGCTCCGCCAATAATAAACGTGAATGGAACGAGCAGTTCAGGCTGTGACTCAGAGAAGGTTGAGAAGAAAATAAGTGCCCCAATGACAGTAATGATAAGTTTCACAATTGCGCTAATCAATCTGTTGGCTAACTCACTGGAGTAAGAGAACCATGAATACTTGGTGTAACGTTCTGATTTGACTTCATTTGTTCCAATCCAAATCATACCATCACGAAGTTTGCGAATGGCTTTCTCTGGAGTTCGCATGACGAAAATCATGCCTACAAGGCCAAACATTGCAAAAAGAGGCAGCCAAGGGTCGCGATGGTCAAGCACGTCTGCCCCACTTTCAAAGTTGATAGGAGCAGCACAGCTTTGCAACCAATCTTGTTGATTCAGCGTCCGAATTCCATCGCAGAAGGATTGAGGTGTCGTTGGCTTCGTTGCATTCAATTCCTTTGCATTGTTGCAGTCCTTTGTTGCATACTCAAGACTACTCTTTTTGTAAGTATCACTGCATTTATTCACAACAAGCAGTTCAACATATTCGTCGATCGCCTCTTGTTCATCCTCTGCAAATTTGGATTCCATGGAACGGCCTGCCCACGTTCCTTGGCCGTCAATGAGGTTTGGGACACCATCGTTATCGATGTCTCGATCTTTTGTATCATCGTGAACACCATCGCCGTTTTCGTCATGCAGATGAACGAAGAGGGCGAAGTCTGATGCGTTGATATCGTCCATCAGCGCCTCAATCCGGGCTCGTTCTTGTTCATCATCGTCTGCAATCTCGGTTAACTGATTGCTCAACGAGTCAAGTGTTGAATCTTTTTGGGAAATCCATTCATAGTCTTCAGGGCACTGATTTGGGTCGCCATAGATAGGGTTTTTATCGCTATCTTGATCGATATCCTCATCACAAACATCAATGATTCCGTCGTTATCGAAATCATCATCCCCAATAAATTTCGGTTGAAACCAATCGATTGGACTTCCGAGAGCAAAGCCCCCAATCTCTTGGTACGATGATTCCTTGGCATCCATTGGTGGCCCACTGGTTTGTTGAATGGTTACTGTGTAGTTCAAGTCATGGAGGATGAATAACCAATTGTCTGAACTCCTAGAGGGGCTTAAAACAAGAGTATTCGTTGTCTTCGTGTGGAGGATTGAATCAGAATCTTCGACTACCGTTCTTCCATAATCAATTGGGTTTTCTCCATAATCGTTGATGTCGATTCTTCCATCCCCATTGATATCTTCAGAAAGTGGTCCTGCAGCTTTGCTGCACTTGAACGGGCCGCCTGGGATTTCTTCAGGATAATAATCGCAAACCCCGTCACCATCGCTATCTGAATCCCAGAACATGTTTCCGTAACCGTCGTTATCATGATCGTAGTTGATGAACCCCCTGTTATCGATCATCACCCACTCATCATGTCCATCTCCTGTCTCGGAAATTGCAATCTCTAATTCCGTGATGACGTTTAACCCAGAGTCATCAAGTTCTTCGATAACGTATCCGTCCTCGTTTGTGACTTCTCCGATGACGTAACTGCCAGTTAGACCTTCATCGAGGATATATTTCGAAGTCTCTTCCATCGTACAGAATTCAGGAACAAACGACTTGATGTTGGCCGCAGGCTTAAGCAAAATCTCATTTATTGAGTCGAGAGGAATATCGCCAACTCCCTTTTGACTTACTGCAACGACATCTGTTCCTTGACCCGTATTGTAGAAGAGAAGGTCACCGTTTTGCCAACCTGTCCACGGAACCTGTCGATAAATAAGTCGGATTTTCCCATCGCCCCATGTTGACTGGTCGTTGCCGGCAAGTTCCATTGCTTCGTCAAGGTAGGCATCCTCTCCGACAATTTCCCAGCGTAGTCCACGCCAAATGTAGCGCTTAAGAATTTCATCGTCGCTTACATCGGAAGTATCGTTGTCATCGATTTGAATCCAATAATTTCCAAGGTTTGGAGTAGGTGCAGTTTCTCTCCAGTAAATTGTGATTCGCCAATCTTCACCAAGTTTGTACTCGTATTCATCGGCGGAACCGATTAACAAAAGGTGGGAAAGCGACCAAGGTTCAACAGGCCTGTATGTTGTCCGAGCATCTCCTTCATCGCAAAGTGCTCGTTCCAAATCTTCAGCCAGATCCCACGTCGTTTGACCATTCAAATTGAAGGCGTCACCATCGTCGTTGAGAGCTTGGAAGTGTCGCTCAGTCCACGAGGCTCTGATGGTGATGTTTTCACGCTCTTGGCGAAGATCGTCTTCTGCCCAATTTGGATTCCAGGTTTCTGCTTCCCATGAGAGTTGAGTTTCCGCAGGTTTGTGATAATACACGCCTGAATTGGTTCCTTTTTCCGTGTATGTCTCACTGCGCTCAACCTCAAATTCTTCGGTTGGAACGAAAGCCTCACTCGAGATTTGAGTGAGCAAGGTCACCAGAATGATACCACAAGTAACGGCGATAGCAACAAACACTGTTCGTCCTGCTCTCGCAGCGAGGTACCTTCGTTTGAGTGAACGCTTTGGAAGTAGGGATGTGCCAAACAACCCCTTGTCCGAAAGATCGAATTTACTTTCCTTCAATCGTAAGCCTCCCGGAAGCGAGTCATGATTCTGTGGCCAATGAGATTGAGGCCAAGCGTGATGAAAAAGAGGTAAAATCCAACAGCAAACAGCGAGTAGTAAGGCGTTGTACCAATCGGTAATTCTCCGCCAATTCGCTGAGCGATGTAAGCAGTCATTGTTTGCGCACTACGGAACATGTTGTTCGAAAATGTAGCAAGTGTACCGACCGAGAGCGTGACCGCCATGGTTTCACCAATCGCTCTGGACAATGCGAGGATGATCGAAGCCAAAATCCCTGAAAGTGCAGAAGGGACGGTGACTCTAGCAGTCGTTTCAACAGGGGTTGCGCCGAGAGCATAGGATGCCTGCCGTAAGTTGTCAGGTACTGCACGCAGAGCATCCTCTGATAGCGAAGCAATCAACGGAGTAATCATGATTCCAACCACAATTGCACCACTCAAAGGATTGAACAATTGAGGCTCCTCAGCAATCCAGCCCTGTTCGAGGAAGTACGTTCCCACATCAACGACGATTGGGGCGATGACGACGAATGCGAAGAACCCATAAACAACAGAAGGGATTCCTGCCAGGAGTTCAAGAATCGGCTTGACAAAGTTGGCGGTTCGCTGGCTTGCATACTCTGAGAGATAGATTGCTGTACCCAATCCGATTGGAATTGCAATAACAAGCGCTCCAAGAGCGACTTGGAGGGTGGTCTGTAGCAATGAGTTGACACCCATGTGAAGGTCTTCACCAACCGTTACTACGCTGACGGTGCGTACGTCAGTCTTCCACCAGGTTTGGGTAAGGAATTCTCCGAGAGAACCGTTGACGCGAGCTACGAAATCGAAGTAACATAGAACCAACGTGACCAAAACAATCAGAATCATCAGCGAACGAGAATCACCCTCCATGATGGCGAACCGTTCAGCACCGGCTTGGTTCCGACTGTCACTGATGACAATACCCATGAAGATCAACGAACCACCAAAGAAAATTGTGTGTCCTGTTTGAATTTCATGGAAGGAAAAGATTGCAAAGAACAGGGACGTCAAACCAATTGCAATCAGGGGTACGGGATAGCCCCCATCGATTCGGCGCACCATGATGGTGAGGATGGCCATCAGCGCGAGTAGCAACATCAGAAGGATAGGACTTGGAGGGCTAATGAGGGACATGAATCCGATTAGGACGATGAGATAAGCCACACTCTTGAGCGTTGGAATAATGGAATCGATGGTCTCAACAGAGAGTTTTGGAAGCCACTGTGGACTGAAAACCGATGCAGCAAGGACGCCAAGTGTGAGCAATCCAATGAGAATGCCTACCCAGTCGACATTGGGCAGAATAGGATCGCTATCATAGGCATTTGGGATACCATCGTTGTCCATGTCATGGTCAACCTTGTTCGCAATCCCATCTCCATCAATGTCGTTGTCTGCTAAACCTCCCTGGCCATCGGATTTGGTGTTCCAGACACCATCTTGGTCGTAATCATACGGGAGGTCATCGTCCCCGACAAGGTCCCAAGCATTGGAGCCGTTGCCTAGTTCTTCTCCCACTTCTGCGATACCATCCATGTTTGCATTGGCCTTGAAGGCCAGATACTCGATGGTCAATTCCAGATTGTATGCTGTTGCAAGGGCGTGAATATCGTCGGAGAGGTGATTCTCTTGAGTGAAGCAACCATCCACAACCTCAATATCAGCATTGTTGAGAAGGACTCCTAAATCGGATTGGTTTGCTGAATCATAGCCGCAATATGAATTCATTTCGACTCGAACAAAATCTCCTTCCTTGTATACGCCGACCGTTGAATATTCATTCAATCCGAGTGAATAGTTTTCCATATCCATACGGACATCGTCGTCTCCGATCCAAATCGTTACCCACCAATCCCGAGCCAAATCTGGATTTTGCGTATGCAGAATGAGTGCTTTTTCATTTGCAGAAATAACGCTTAGAGGAATTCTTGGGTATTCACTGTCCCATTTGTCTGGATTGTTTGTGAAATAATCTGTGAGGTAGGGTCTCCCGTCATCGACCCTAGGTCCCCGTATTTCCGTCCCATCTTCGAGCGTGAAGACTGATGGTTCTCGGTCATCTCCCTCAGGGTAGGACTTTGCATCAGCATCCCATTGGAAGCGATCGATGAGTGGATCAGCCAAGACCACTTCATGGTCCATGTCGAATTCAGTGATACACAATGAATTCAACCACAAAGGGTCGGTAATGGAGCCATCAGAGTAATTTGCCGCATCTTTGATGCTTGCTTGCAGGTCTTGGTCCCAATCTTGTGGTGGTTTGAAATCGTCAGCTCCACATGCGAAGCCTCTGTAGAATTTTGAGCCGTTGTCAAACAGGACATAGACAATGCCCGAAGTGATCATCACAACGGTTGCTGCGAGCGCAAAGAGAACAAGTCCCGGGGCGCCTTCTTCTATCCTGGCACGTATTCGCATTTCGACCACGGCCTTGTAAGAACCTAAGGGAATTTTGGCTTTGCTTAGCCCTCAATATTCTATATATATCTAAATATATGCAAATAAAAAAGGAGAGGCCGGGCACCTGAATGCCCGACCTCTCGGATTCATCAAGAACGTGTTCTTGATGGTTACAACGATCACTCGTTCTTACTCAATCAAGCGTAAACGCCTTGAGCAAGGATACGACGGATCATCTCTTGGTAAGTGGCGTCATCAAGAGGTACGTAACCGACCTCTGAGATGACAGCGCTACCGTCCCCTGAGAACGCCCACAGGAGGAATGGGGTGACATCATCCCAGACAGCGTTGTTCACGTTCATGAACAACGGCCTGGACAATGGCGCGTAGCTTCCATCTCGAACGGTCTGTGGAGTTGGGGCCACAGCGTCCTCAGGAGCGTCTGCAACACCATGGGTATGGTTGTTGGAGACTGCAACAGCACCGAGTGTTGCCATGTTCTCTTGATAATATGCGTATCCGAAGTATCCGATTGCGTTCTCGTCAGCGAGGAGTGCGTTAACCAATACATTGTCATCGGCTGATTGTGTACCGGAACCAAATCCTGCAGCAGCTTCGTGAAGGATCTCTTCGTAGAAGTACTCGTATGTTCCAGAGTCAGCGTCAGGGTAAGCAAGGACGATTGCATCTGCGTTACAGTTTGCACTGAGGTCAGACCATTCCTTGATTCCGTCACCGTCATCTTCTGGTACAACACTTGACAAGTCAAGACCTGCTGTAGTCAATTCAGCATCGGTTTCTGCAGAGAAGACCCATCGGAGTTGAGCAGCGGTCATGCCGCCCATGTTCTGCATACAAACGTCAGCAGCACCGCCCTTCTTGGAGACAACTGAGAGTCCATCGACTGCAACAACAAGTTGTGTTACAGTAATGGATGTGTCACCAACAAGACAGTTGAGTTGTCCATTTGCGTCAACAGTTCCTTCTGTGCTCTTCCAGTCACGGGACATGTCGCCAATGTCGACAGGTGTACCCTTAGCGGAGTTTGCACAGACACGTCCTGCACCGGCACCAGATCCACCGCTTTCGACGGTAATCGATGTGTCACCGCAAATTGCTTGGTAGTCTTCTGCCCACGCTTCAGCAAGTGGTAGAACGGTTGAGGAACCAGCAATGGAGATGCTTCCTGCTGCACCACACATGTCTTCGAAGATGGCGGAGTTACCTTCAGTAGTTAATCCCTGGAGGTAGGCCAATCGTCCATAGACCATCTGATGTTGTTGGTAATCGTTCAAGGAAACGTATCCAACTTCTCCGACAGCTTCGTGTCCAGCCTCTGTGTCCAATCCATAGAGCATGAATGGGATGGTGTTCTCGAGCGTTGCACCATCGACGAGGAGGTTCATGAAGAGCGGTCGAGAGAGTGGGTTGTAGGATCCATCACGAACACTGTTAGCGTTTGGTGTAATCATGTTACCGTCACCGTTCTCGATTGCAGCAGCAGCGAGTGTTGCCATGTTCTCTTGGTAGTATGCGTATCCGAAGTATCCGATAGCGGTCTCATCGCCGGTTAGAGCGTTGACGAGAACGTTGTCGTCAGCAGACTGTGTTCCTGCACGGAATCCTGCAGATGCCTCGTCGAGTGCAGTTTCAAAGAAGTACTCGTAGGTACCAGAATCTGCATCAGGGTATGCGAGAACGATTTCAGCGTCACCACAGTTTGCGTTGAGGTCAGACCATTCTCGGGTTGTGTCACCGTCATCGTTTGCGATTTCAGTTCCGAGGTCCATGCCTGCAGTTGTGAGTTCAGCATCAGTTTCTGCGGAGAAGATCCAGCGTAGTTGGTGGACAGTAAGTCCGCCCATGTGCGTGTTGACACAAACGTCAGCAGCGCCGCCCTTCTTCATGACAACGGACAATCCGTCGATTGCGACCTGGATTTGAGCAGCATCACGGGATGTGTCGCCAGCAAGACAGTCAAGGATGAATCCGTTTGCCTGTCGGTCAGCTTCGGTGCTCTTCCAGTCACGGGACATGTCGCCAATGTCGACAGGTGTACCCTTAGCGGAGTTTGCACAGACACGTCCTGCACCGCCACCAGATCCACCGCTTTCGACGG